>CAXBDA010000032.1:0-36244 GCA_963974595.1 uncultured Oleiphilus sp.
TGAGTATTTGTAATTTGCTTGGGGGGGAATATAGCCTAATCGAGATTTAAGTGATTCTCCTAAACTAATTAGCCACCACTTTATAAAAAAGCCTTTTTGACTCATCAGAAGAAAGCCAACCCCGTAAGAGTCGGGTACTAGAAAATACTCTTTCTTTCCAGCTTAGAGCGAGGGATAAATCTTCAAGATATTCGGGAAATACATATGGTTTTTCAGCAAAACTAGTCATTCCATCGTGCAATTTTTCGTAGTTCATTCTACCTATTCCATCTTACATAAATTCTTGTATTGCTAGTGCTAGCCACATGGGCTTCTATCTAGGAGGTTGAAAGTCAGGATGACTTTGTATTTATTGAACATACCGAAGTCAGCGCCTCCGCCTAACATCGTTGTAGCCGCTGCGTGACGAAACAGATGACAAGCGCCGGATATTTATCTGCTAGCCCTTTGTACGTACTTGTCAACCATACAGCCGGTTTGGTCTGCATTCAAAGGCTCTCCAGTACGGCACCTGACTCAACAGATTTGAAATGAACACAAACAGCCTCAAGATAGGCTTGGGCCCACTCACACGCTCTTATTATCCTCTCTCATGAACTTGGCGGGCAACCTCCATGCTTTCATTAAATACGTTTTAATGGTTAGTAAAAGTAGCCAATCAACACTTCAAAGTTATCCAATGCCTCGTTGAAATCAATTCGCTCTTCATCATCAGCATATGACATGGCATCAACAAATTGACCATATTCAGCTCGATATTCACTGTCACTCTTTAACTGCTGAAAAGCATCTTTCATTGAGTCATGAAAACCTTTTTCAATCACTCGTTTTCCGCTTTTCTAGTCTTCTTCGAAAGCTTCACTTGCTGTTTGAACAAATAATTCCTTCTCAGCCTCTAGAATTGATTTTAAGGCACTGAGATCATGAAGGTGACGAACCATAGTGGGATCATCACTTTCATCCGATCTATCACGTTTCAAAACCCTCCAAGTCAATGCACTGAGCTTATCCGCGCCTGTCTCAACAGCAGAAAGGCACAAGTTAGTAAAAAAATCACGAATCAACATATTATGTCACCACGACACACTCCTCTGAAGCAGTGTGATCCCTTGAACACGCTTTCTCCATAAACACGATTTGGAACTCTTATTTTTTGAATAGAATTCCAAATTACGCAAAAATTTCAGCATTGCCAAACTTTTTGGATTTAAGAGGGCTTTCGAAGAACTAGTCGACTTTATGTTAACCCCTCCCTGTCGCAGCAGGGTGTGTTTGGTTATAGACTCTCTCGAGTTGTTTTATCGCCACATGGGTGTAGATTTGTGTTGTTGATATATCTGCATGCCCAAGCAATTCCTGAACATGACGAATATCTGCGCCAGCATCCAACATTGATGTTGCAACAGAGTGACGTAACACGTGGCATGCACCTAGGTTGTTTGCCAGTCAAGAACAAAAGACCAAGTCCATTTACCAAGAAAATTGGCTTGAAAAAAGCAGCTAAAAGAGTAAGCTTTTTAAAAGCTAGGGTGCGAATGATTCTCATGTGTCACCGACCCCTTTTCTATTCACCCCTTTTCTATTCCCTCTGTTAAAAAGGGCTTTAAACACTTGTGCTATTCAGTGCTCGGGTCTCTTGCCACTGTAGTATAAATGCAGGAATGTCGCTGACAGGAATGGGTTTGGAATAAAAGAATCCTTGGGCGTAATCACAGCCGAGCCCTGTGAGAGAGGTTTCTTGTTCTTGTGTTTCGATGCCTTCAGCAAGTACTTCAATCGATAAACTATCTGCCAGGGTGATGATACTTTTCACTAAGGCCTGGTCTGAAGGGCTATTCATTATTTCGCTGACAAAGAGTCTATCGATTTTTATCTTGGATAAGATATGACTGAACTTTTTAATATAGCCCAGTGATGAATAGCCGGTGCCAAAGTCATCAATACTAAAACTCAAACCCGATTTTAGCAGTTCGTTAATGCCGCGCATGACAATCGGGTCATCATCTAACATTAAACGTTCGGTGACTTCTAGTTCTACCCAATTCAGGGTGTGTTTGAAAACGTTGTGATTGCGGGCCCATTCTAATAAAGACCGATGATGGAAATTAGTCGGGCTGAAATTAATGGCAACAATGAAGTCTTCTTTATATTGCTCGCGCCATTTCTGAACTTGGGCAATAGCATTTTCAAATACCCAAATATCGATATCAAAGATGATGCCTGACTTCTCCGCAACAGGGATAAACAGGTCCGGACGAACATTGCCCAGCTCATCATCATGCCAGCGCAGCAACGCTTCAAAGCCAATAATGCTCATGTCATTAAGATTAATTAGTGGTTGGAAATTCAAGGTTAATTGATTGTTTGCAATGGCGTCTTTTAGTTTTGATTTAATCGTGTTGTGTAAAACGATATTATGCATCATTGACTGATCAAAGAAGGCGAAGGTATTTCGGCCCGCTTCTTTGGCTTTATACATGGCAGTATCTGCACGTCTAATTAGATCTTCGGTATTTTCGCCATGCTCAGGATAAAGCACGACACCAATACTGCAGCCAAGCTGAAGCTGAGAGTCGTTCAAGGTGAAATTTTCTTTGAATGCTAATATGGTCTTTTCAGCGACAAGTTCTGCATCCTCCCGAGATTGGCAACGAAAGCTGGCAATAAACTCATCACCACCAAAACGTGCGACATAACCATCATATTCAGAGATAAGGCTTTTTAATCTAATGGCGCTGTCGAGCAATATCCTGTCACCCATGCTGTGACCCAGACTATCGTTTACTTCTTTGAAACCATCGAGATCGATAAAAAAGATAGCGAGTTTTGATGAGTTACTGGTGTGTTCTTGGCTGGCAATTTCATTGCTTAAAAAATGCTCTATATGACGTCGATTAGGCAAGTTGGTCAGCATGTCAAAGTTAGCCTGGTACTCAAGCTGGTTTTCATAAGTCTTTTTGGCTTCAGCAAATTCGGCAACTTGTTTTCTACCTCTATTTAAGGCAATGACCAAGTCTGAAATTTCATCATTATAGTCAGGCCGACTTAAGGTAATGGGTTGATAAAATTCACTGGTTAATTGTTTTGGACGAGATGTTTCTTTACTGATATGTGCAAGGTGGCGGGTAATCGATTTTTTAACGATAATACTAAAGATAAACGCAATTAGGCCAATCATTATCGTAGAATTGATGATGATAAACACCACTTGTTCGCGTACGCTTTCACTGATTAGATCGTCTTTGACTGTGACTTCTATACGGCCCATATTTTGGCCGTTAAAAATAAGCGGGCGAGACAGGCTCGGTGGTGAGGAAATTTCACCATAAATGTATTGATTGCCAAGTGTTTCAAGAATTTGTACACCTTGTATGGAAGGCATTCTAAACACACCTTCTAATAAAATATGGGTGCTTTCCTGATCAACATTCCAAAGGCTTCGTGATAATTGCTGATTGACGGCTTTTATCGTGTCATTCGCTTCAGCATAGAGTGATTCATAACCTTCTTGGTATTGCTTTATTAAAAGGATAGAGACAGTGGCTGTCGTAAACAGCAAGCCAATTGTAATAAAGTAAAAGGTTAAACGATTACCTAAGCGTTTAAACCGATAGCCGTGCTTTATTTTGTTAAACAATGCGCTAGCCAAAATAAGACCTATGTAGTGCCTGAAAAAGTGATTTATTACCTAAGCTGGCCATGAAAGTGGCTTGATCAAAGGTACCCTTATATTATTACGGACGTTTGTTGTTGTTATTATTCAATTCCATATCACCCTTTTATTGATGATAAACAAAGGTTTTATCCTTAAGTCGAATTCCTTTAAAGATATATTTAAAGGAAAGGTTTATTTAAAATATTGTAGCACCTAAGCAAAACTTAAGTTTAGACTATTTTTTGCGTAGTGTTAGCCAAAACAACAAAAGAGCCCGCGAATTTTGCGTCGTAAATAAACTTGTTTATAGTGTGGGCCAAGGTATCATATCGACGTTTAAAATTCTGACTGGAAAACTCTGTTATGAGCATTAAATCTGATAAGTGGATTCGTCGAATGTCCCAAGAGCATGGAATGATAGAACCATTCGAAGCCGGGCAGGTAAGAGAAAATGAATCCGGGCGCATTATTTCATACGGAACGTCCAGCTATGGTTATGATGTACGTTGTAGTCGTGAGTTTAAAATCTTCACCAATGTTCATTCTGTGACAGTAGATCCTAAAAACTTTGACGAAAAAAGCTTTGTTGATGTGAATAGTGACGTTTGCATTATTCCACCTAACTCTTTTGCCTTAGCGAGAACAGTCGAATATTTCAGAATACCTCGAAGTGTGTTGACCGTTTGTTTAGGAAAGTCAACCTATGCACGCTGCGGTATCATCGTCAATGTCACGCCACTTGAGCCAGAATGGGAAGGTCACGTCACGCTAGAATTTTCTAATACCACGAATTTACCTGCAAAAATTTATGCCAATGAAGGCGTTGCTCAAATGCTGTTTTTTGAATCTGATGAAGAGTGTGATGTAAGTTATAAAGATCGTGGTGGAAAGTACCAGGGTCAGCGCGGTGTTACACTGCCTAAAACCTAGTTTGTATGATAAATACTCACGATAAGCTCCGTCATGAAAAACCGGGTTATGAAAAAGAAGGCGTCATTAAATATCAATTACAATTTCATGAACAAGCGCTGTCTGAAGATGAGTACTTAGATGAACTGAATACCTCGCGTCGTTTACTTAAAGAACGTGGTCTCATTGGTCAGGATCCTTATCGATATGGCGGCGATGGTTTTGGTAATATTTCTGTTCGAATCAAGGGTCTTGTTTTTTTGATTAGCGGCTCCCAGACCGGCCATCTTGATGTTCTGACAAATCGAGATGTTGCGCTTGTTGATCATTTTACGGTTGACTTGAATCAACTGACAGCACATGGCTTGACTAGACCCTCCTCTGAATCAATGACACACGGCGTTTGTTTTCAGACTTATGCTGACATCACTGCGGTTGTTCATGTCCATTCCCCTGATATCTGGAATGCCATGGAGGCATTAGAGCTACCATTTACAGATCAATCAATACCCTATGGCACGCCTCAAATGGCTGAAGCGGTGGCTAAAGTACTCAAAAAAAATCATCAAGCCTGTCAGCCAACCATTTTTGCTATGAAAGGGCATGAAGATGGCATAGTCGCTGTGGGTGACAGTTTAGCATCGTGTACATCGAGCTTGCTCGCGTGTTTAAATCAATCCATTTTAATGAAGAGACACCTTGATGAATAAGCAAAAATTCTTGAAAACCTTGCAATCTTTAGGGGGGTGGCGTGAAAGAGCGTTTATGTTGGCTCTTGGAGAGCGTGCGGTACCGAATGCATTATTATATTTTGAGAATATCGACACCTCAGAGCTAGAACAAGGCACGGATCTTCATCTCTTATTCAATGAAATATGGCAGAAATTGATTATAGAACCAAATGAAGATGCCATTGTGGAATGTTTGGATAAGGTTGTTGAACTCAGAACACTAGTCGATGATTTAGAAAATTATGGCGCTTTACCGACGGCAGACTGCCTAGAAATTATTGAGCAAGCTTTATTAAGTGGGGTAAACGAAGATAAGAAGCGGGCTTTGGAAGTGAGCCAGTTATCTATTGCAACGATCACACAGTTTATAGAGTTTTCAGAAGGTGAAGGCCTCGATGAAAATAGCCTGATTAAACTATTCGATAAGCACCCTCTGATCGAAAGAGAGTTTTCTTTTCAAGCAGAGCTAAATGACTTATTACGAGCGGCTACTCACCCAGGCTCAGATGTCATCAACGAGCTACGCCAACTCGCACAAGATGAAGGTTTGAGCAACTTAGGTATTCATTTGGGCGATTAAGCTTACGCCAGCGTCTCAAACGTCTGATGTTTTAAAATGACTTTAAAAATATCAGACTTTGTCACAATGCCGATAATTTTTGAGCCTTCACTCACCGCAGCGGCATCTAAGCCATATTCCATCATGGCGATACCTAAATCGTATAACTCTGTTTCAGGGTGTGTTGACAATAAATTCTGATCACAAAAATAAGATAAAGCCAGGCTTTCCGGGCTTTTCATGTCTTGTTGGTTTTTGGCAAAAAGCATTAGATAAGGGATGATTATTTTCTCTGATAATAAACCAGAATATTGGTAACGCTCATTCAGCACAATGAGGTGATGAATCTCATGTTCTTGCATTAGCGTCCATGCCGAATCCAGAGTTTGATCCTCAAATATTTGAATAACCGGCTGGCTCATGATTTCTCTCACTTTACCCAAACTGAGTTTTGGAGAATGTGGTATATTTTCCTGATAAGACTGAATGGCTTTTTGTGAGTGTTCTGTCGGTGTCTTTTTTTCCGATTGTTGTTCTTGCGAACTTGATTTTGAATAGACCGACTGGAAGTCGGTGTTGTCCGACATTTCTTTTGAGTGAGCTGCCTGCGATTCAGTCATATTTTGGACGGGATTTATCTCTCGAACCCTGAATTTTCTATCCAAGGGTTTCACAATACCGCTGTTAACGTCATGAACAAAAAATACCGACATGATCCTCATCCCTTTTTAAGTTTAACGTTAGCGAACGCTAATATCGGCTCAATTGAAAATACGAGAGTGATAATAGGTTTGTTTATCGTCAAATTGCAATAAAGTAAATGTATATTGACGATTGTTTGATGTAGCAATAAGAGTTGACTTGAATCAATGATTTATTTTGCTTCAAGGCATATTCTGAAGGTATACAGTTTATTGAAGGAGAATGATATGTCATCACATAAAGACAAAATAGCTAAACTCTCGCAAATTCTGGAAGAGTGGGATTACAAAGTAGATCGCCTTGAGCACAGGGTAAAAGACTTGCCAGATGAACTTAAAGCAGCAGCAGAAAAGAAATATCAAAAGCTTCTGGATTTTAGAGATAACCTAAAGGAAAAAGAAGAAGAACTTATTAGTTCTTCTGAGCATGCTGTTGAAGAAATTGAACATTCAATAGAGAGCGCTGTAGACACCTTTAAACTCCTATTTGAAGATGTAGAAGTTAATACCAAAGTTGAAGGGATTTGATTTAAACTAACTCATCCCACCTTGGTTCTCTTGTCAAAGGAAGGGCTAGGGTGGGGTGAAGTATTTACTAACCTCATAGCAAGGTAAGTACTCACTACCAGGCAGTTTCATTCGTTTCTGCTCTACAAAAGCGGCCAATAACTTATCCAATGCCGCCATTAAAGACGGGTGACCCTTAAGTTGATAAGGCCCGCACTTTTCGATCGCACATATCCCCGACTCTTTGACGTTACCTGCCACAATCCCAGAAAATGCGCGTCTTAAATTTGCCGCAAGTTCGTGTATGGGTTGGTCGTGATCTAATTTCAGGTTCGCCATATTTTCATGTGACGGTTCAAAAGGGTGCTGAAAGTCGGAGTTTATTTTTAAATTCCAATTAAAAAAGAAAGCATCATTTACCGCGCGTCGATGTGTTCGAATTTTTTGTGTGCCAGCATACATTTGTCTGGCAACTTGCTCTGGGTCATCCAAAATAATGGTGTATTTCTGCTGCGCCTCAAAGCCTAATGAGTCACTTATAAACTGATGAAGCTGTTGGATATAGGCTTCAGAAGATTTAGGCCCAGTGAGGATGACTGGGAAGGGTAAGTCCTGATTTTCTGGTGCTAACAAAATCCCCAGCAAGTAGAGTAATTCTTCTGCGGTGCCTGCACCACCAGGGAAAATAATAATACCGTGTGCCATGCGGACAAATGCTTCTAGGCGTTTTTCAATATCGGGCAAAATAATGAGTTCATTCACGATAGGGTTGGGGGCTTCTGCTGCAATAATGCCCGGTTCAGTGATCCCCAGAAAACGCGAATTCGTTACCCGTTGTTTGGCATGAGAAATGGTGGCCCCTTTCATAGGGCCTTTCATGGCGCCTGGGCCACAGCCCGTACAAATATTTAATTTTCGTAAGCCGAGTGAGTGCCCCACTTCTTTGGTGTATTTATATTCGTCATCCGAAATGGAATGCCCACCCCAGCAGACGATCATATTAGGTGGTTCACCTGCCCTGAATGCTTTGGCATTTCTGAGTAGATGAAATACATAATCAGTCAGATAAGCAGAGTTATCAAATTCTGTCTCAAGTCGTTGGCATTCTGTTGCTGAATAGACAATATCGCGCATCGAACTAAACAGCATTTCGCGACAAGATGTAATCATTTCACCATCAACAAAGGCATTACTTGGTGCATTCATTAAATTAAGTTTGATGCCCCGGTCTTGTTGGATGATTTCAATTTCGAAGTCGGGGTAGGCTTCCATAATCGATTTGGCATTATCATTTTCTGAGCCTGTATTCAAAATAGCTAAAGCGCATTGTCGAAAAAGGGGATACAGACCATGTTCACCAACTTTTTTAAGCCGTTCAACTTCAAGTTGAGAAAGGATTTCTAAGCTGCCACGAGGTGAAACCGTCGCGTTAATCGTGCTAGGTGTTGAGGTGTTCAGAGTGTGTTCTCCTAAGAAATTGGCTGCCTACCTACTTTGTGTACTGTCTTAAACTTAAAACGATAATAACCCAAAAAACAGCCTGATTTTTATAGTATAGACCACACGCTAAGAATCACTATTGCCTTAGAACAATCACTGCTGTCTCAGAACAAGAGGAACTTGTGAAACCCCGGGAGATATTATTCAGAAAATAACTGCATGTACTCGGCCGCTGTTCTGATTGCGAATAGGTATTCGGGAGCGAGCCCTTCCCAGTCAAAAGCATCCAGTAGGTTTTTAATATGTAAGCCT
This sequence comes from uncultured Oleiphilus sp., assembly GCA_963974595.1. Lineage (GTDB taxonomy): Bacteria > Pseudomonadota > Gammaproteobacteria > Pseudomonadales > Oleiphilaceae > PZPK01. Next base: position 8,815 of record CAXBDA010000032.1, read on the forward strand.
AAGTCGGTATCGCCTTCAATCACCAAATCACGCTGGAAAAAAAGAGTATCCGGATCTTCTTTCTGCGAAGCCAATAAAATAAAGCTCTTCAGCTTGCCGCGGATAGTAACATCCGCTCGACCCGCTTTTTTGAATTCGAGCTCCAGCGCTTGGTTAGAGCTCATCAAACATTCTAAATTAATATCACTGATGGCTAGTTTAATCCACCTGCCTTTAAATACCTCAGGGTCTGTGTTGAGCATTAATTGACTGAAGATAGGAGTAATGACTTTTTTAAGAATAAAACTTTGTGCGAAAAATGGAGCGTTTGTAAAGGGCTTAGCAAGCAGGCCCGGTAGCTTAGGAAGAACATGCCTAGGGCTGGGAGGGAGCAAACTACTGGGGAAGGTAAAAGAGGAAAGGCGTGATTCATGGGTCGTCATGGCATCTTGCTCCATAATGAGTAAATACAGAGCGCACACTATAAATATCTAGCCTAATTCTGAATATACCTATTATAGGGTATGGAGTATGCGTACTAAGCTGTTCAAACTATTCGCCGTTTTCATGAATCAAAAACCTAGCAATTCGCTCAACGCTCTTACTAGCAGCGTAAACAGAGATCTTTGGTTGGTGAATAAACTCTCGCTAAACATAAATTAGAGGTAGAGGCGCGTTTATGGAATTAGTTTGTCCTGCCGGTAGTCTTCCAGCATTTAAAAAGGCGGTAGATAGTGGTGCTTCTGCTGTTTACTTAGGCTTGAAAGATGAAACCAATGCTCGTCATTTTTCAGGCTTGAATTTCAAAGAAGATGGGGTTCAATCAGCACTAAATTACGCCAAATCAAAAGGTGTGAAATTATTTATTGCCGTGAATACCTATGCCCAGCCAAGTGGTTTTCATAAGTGGCAACATGCCGTAGACTTGGCCGCCGATATTCAAGCTGATGCCTTAATTTGTGCAGATATGGGAGTGTTGGATTACGCAAGCCAACGCTACCCGGATCTGAACTTACATCTTTCAGTGCAGGGTTCGAGCACCAATCATGCTTCCCTCGCATTCTACAAAAATAACTTCAATATTAAGCGTGCTGTATTGCCGAGAGTACTTTCACTAAAGCAAGTTGCACAAGTTGCTGAAAAATCGCCCGTAGAGTTAGAGGTTTTTGCTTTTGGTTCGCTGTGTATTATGGCAGAAGGCCGGTGTTATCTTTCTTCCTATATGACAGATCAATCACCCAATACCTGCGGTGCATGTTCGCCAGCCCAATTTGTTCGTTGGCAAGAAACCGAGCAAGGTTTGGAGTCTAGATTGAATGATGTCTTGATTGACCGTTATCAAGAAGGTGAAAAGGCGGGTTATCCGACTTTATGCAAAGGCCGGTTTCAAGTGAATGATCGCACCTATCATGCATTGGAAGAACCAACCAGCCTGAACACCATAGGTTTGATTCCTGATCTGCACCGTATTGGTATAAAAGCGGTCAAAATTGAAGGTCGTCAACGTAGCCCCGCTTATATTGAGCAAGTTGTATCCGTGTGGCGAAAAGCACTGGATTCATACCAGCGACACCCTGAAGAATTCAAGGTTAAACCTCAATGGCTGAAGCCTCTCGAGAAAGTGTCTGAAGGCTCGCAAACCACACTGGGTGCCTACACCCGCGCTTGGCAATAGTCACCATTCATTAATACTGTTAATACCATTAATGAAGAATAAATGAAGGACGAATAGATGAAGTTATCGCTAGGGCCGAACTTGTTTTTCTGGCCAAAACAAGCGCTTTATGATTTCTATGATGAAATGAAACAAACCGCTGTAGATACTATTTACTTGGGTGAAACAGTTTGCTCAAAAAGGCGTGAATTGAACACCTCTGAATGGCTTGAATTAGCAACAGAACTATCTTCATCAGATAAGGAAATAGTGCTTTCTAGCCTAGCTCTATTAATGGCGGATTCTGAACTGAATAGCCTAAAAAAACTCTGTGATAATGCACCGGTTAAAATTGAAGCCAATGATATGTCAGCGGTGCAATTTTTAACAGAACGCAATGTACCCTTTGTGTGCGGGCCAAGTATCAATATCTATAACGCGAGAACCTTAAGGCTGCTAAATCAGCAGGGGGCTATGCGATGGGTGATGCCTGTTGAATTATCGAGTACGTGTTTACGTTCGATATTGAGCGAGGCCCAAGAGCTGGGCTTTCTTGAAAAGATAGAAACAGAAGTGTTTTCTTATGGCCATTTACCCTTGGCTTATTCAGCTCGCTGCTTTACGGCACGTTATCTTGACTTGCCAAAAGATAAATGTGAATTTAGCTGCATTCAATTCCCGGAAGGGTTGACCGTGAATAGTCAGGAACAGCAAGCATTATTTAATCTGAATGGCACCCAAACTCAGTCCGCCTCTATTTATAACCTGATTCATCAGCTACCTGATATGGCTGATATGGGTGTTGATATCGTAAGAATCAGCCCGCGAAAACAAGGCACTGCTGACGTGATTCAGCAGTTTGGGGATGCTATTCATCGTTTTGAGAATGATCTGCCAGAGTCCTTGATACCTACGCAGGATCAAGATTGTAATGGTTATTGGTTTGGGCAGCCGGGCATGAATTACCTTAGCCCAGAGCAAATAGCCAGTGGTGATATAGGTACAAATATCAGGTTTGCAACACATGCTGACTGAGCCAAGGCCTTATCTTTCTTTTGGTCAGTATATGCAGCAGGTCGTAGGTGAGCATGTTCACAAAGTATCAATCAATGCTGCTTTCACCTGTCCGAATAGAGACGGCACAAAAGGAATAGGTGGCTGCACTTTCTGTAATAATGCCTCATTCTCGCCAAACGCCAAGCAAGAAGATTCAATCGAGCAACAGCTAGCGCAAGGCATGGCTGTGATAAAACGGCGGACTGGTGCAAAAAAATATCTGGCCTATTTTCAGGCTTACACCAATACTTATGATGACATCCAAAATTTAAAACGACTCTATGATCGCGCACTCGCAGTTGAGAATGTAATCGGGCTTTCAATTGGAACTCGGCCAGATTGCGTACCTGATCAAGTGCTTGAGCTCTTGGTTCAATATCAACAACAAGGTTATATTATTTGGTTGGAATTGGGCTTGCAGAGCTCATTTGACGCGTCTTTAGATAGAGTCAATCGTGGGCATGGCTGGCAAGAATATGAAGATGCCTGTTTGCGCGCTAGAGAAAAAGGCCTAAAAGTCTGTACCCACTTAATTGCCGGTCTGCCGGGTGAGCATTTAAGTGATACCTTGATTTCTATGGATAAAGTATTGGGCTTAGGTACTGATGGCATCAAAGTCCATCCACTTCATGTCGTTAAAGGTACCCAGCTCGCCCGAGAATGGAAAGCTGGCCTATATGAGCCTATCGATTTTGACGAATATGTCGATTTAGTGGTGAAGATGCTGAAAAAAATGCCCAAGAATATTATTGTACATAGACTTTCAGGGACCGCCTCTGAGGACATTCTTCTGGCACCAAAGTGGTGTGGAAAAAAATGGGCGGTTTTGAATACCATACATGAGGCCTTAGAGCAGAGTGACGTTTGATTTAGGTTCTTAAATCGTCCTGCTTTTTTTGGTTGTTTTGTAAATGAATCAATAGCGCTTTGGCTGCCTCGGCACTTGGATATTCACTACAAGATTGCAATATAAACAATAAGTACTCCTCGACCTTTTCAAAGTCTTTGAAGTGGGTAATCAATGTCTGAGTTGCTGAAAGATAAAGGCTTGCCAACTCTTCGCAAGGTCTGAATCGAATTTTAGCATCTTCCGCTAACCATAGAACAAGAGCATGCTTTTTACGGTGAAAAAATTGCTTAGCTAACATGCTGATTAATCTTAAGTCATGCAATAAAAAAGCAGGGTTATGTTTTCTGAGCTGATATATAAACTGGCTGGCATCTTTTATTTTATTCCGCTCAAGCATCCAATGAAGAAAAAGCTCAGCGTAACGGCTTAGCTTTTCTAAGTCTTTTAACTCGCTTAACAGTAAGAATAATTGTTGCCTTCGTAAGTTCGAATTAGCGTTACGTTTTAACGCGTCTTCTAATAGGCTAACGACTTTCGTGTATTGCCCTGTTTTCAAGGCTTGGCCTATATCGGTGTCTAGATTTGATATATTTTCCTGGTTATAAATGGATGTAGGACCTTTAGCGTTACTTGTCGTGCCTACATGTCTAGCAGCAAATTTTCGTTCAGTCATGACGAATATTTTAGTGGAGAGGCTGATAACTATAATAGTGCAGAGAGTCGCAAATAATGTACTGACGCCTATGGCAATGATAAGCGGGCTAACTGTAGCTGAAAGGTCGCTGGCGAAAAGCGTAAACCAATAAAAACCTAGACTGGTCAGGCTCAACTTAAGCGCGTAGGGTTTTATTTCTTTTAATAATTTAAAAAGATTAATGTAAGGTTCATTGTCGTTAGAGTGAAGTGAAAAAATAATCAAATAAGGGAAACAGGCACCCCCAAGGAGTATTAACAGCAGGCCAGGAAACCAATGAATAAAATAAAAAACATACACGGGGAGTAATAATAGGACGATTGCAGCAAGTGTTAGTTGGATACTTGTTGTTGGCGTGAGCATCGTAATTGAAAGCTCTTTTTGTCTGTTTTGATGAGCGGCGCGTCGTTTTCCTGTTTGTTGATAGAAGTGCATAAGATAAGCAAGCTTCCTAGAAAAATGAAGCGGTAAAAGTAGCGCGACAGATAGGCATAATAAATATGTCAGAGTGTGATTGAACTCTAATAAAGAGATTAATACGGAAATACATGCGGAGATAAATAGACAGCCTAAATTTTTGCTGCTTAGACTGTCTAGAATGAGATTTTTGGCTGGATAAACATCTTTGTCTGATAGCAATTCTGTGGGCAAAAATATCAGATCCTTCTGACAAAAAGGGCAGCTACCTTGTTGCAGCTTTTCATTGCAATTGGGTAAACAGGCATTGTCATATAGCCTGTTACAGGTATTGCATCGCCATTTTGCGGGCGTGTTTGGATGAAAATGACAGTAGTAGTCCACGATTGAGTGTCCAAGCTTATTTTTTATTGATAAAAAAAGCATAATGGCACATTAGAACGTAAAGATAACTCTTTTGGAATAGGATACTTCAAGACGTGACTCATACTCTGCCATCTTCAGCCCTTTCTTCAGCTCTTTCATCAGAATGTCGAGGTCGGCTATATATTATTTCAGCACCGTCTGGCGCAGGTAAAACCAGCTTGGTGGCCGCGTTATTAAAAGCCGATACTGCTATCGAAGTGTCGGTATCGCATACCACCCGAAAGGCCAGACCGGGAGAACAAGATGGCGTTAATTATCATTTTATAGATATAGCAAAATTCGAAACACTTATTGCTGAAGGTGCATTTCTAGAGTATGCAAAGGTTTTCGATAATTATTACGGCACCTCCTTGTTGTGGATTGAATCACGATTAGCGCTTGGTCAGGATGTCATCCTTGAAATAGATTGGCAAGGTGCCCGGCAAGTTAGAGCAAGTATGCCAGAAGCGTTGAGTATTTTTATTGTACCGCCCTCTAAAGCGGCTTTGCGTGAGCGTTTAACTAATCGGGGGCAAGATGAGCACGACGTTATTGAGAGACGTATGTCGCAAGCAGAATCCGAAAGCAGCCATTATCCCGAATATGATTATCTTGTTATCAACGATGAATTTGACCGAGCATTAGCGGACTTAATAAGTATATTTAGAGCGCAAAGGCTATTAACACCCCAACAAGCTCAGCGAAATACAAATATATTATCTGATCTATTGTCTTCTTGACGGCGTTCTCGTAAGATGCTCGGTCATTTTTGATCTTGCCCAGGGGTAAAAAGTTAATGGCTAGAGTGACTGTTGAAGATTGTTTAGAACACGTTGAAAACCGTTTTGAGTTAGTAATGTTATCTACAAAACGTGCACGTCAGCTTGCAAATGGCGGTAAAGAGCCATTTGTTGATTGGGAAAATGACAAACCAACAGTTGTTGCTTTACGTGAAATTGCAGCAGGTTTAATTGATTACGATGTAATCAAACAACAAGATCTGACTTGATTAGAAGTCTTAAACTATATTGAGACTATTTTTGAACTAAAATAGTGCTTGAAAATCGATCTCTCACCCCCTTAATATAGTGAGAGCTTGGAAAGCTGAATGACATCCGTTCAGCTTTTTTTTTGCTCCAAATTCTGGCATCTAACTATCTATGCTTTAATACTTAAGAATTTACTCTTTTATCTGTGACGAAAATATTTAATGGAAACGTTAGCAACTTCGCTTAAAAGCTATTTAGACGACGACAAAGTCGAAAAGATTATGCGCGCCTATGAGTATGCTAGAGATGCTCACGAAGGCCAGTTTCGCCGTAGTGGTGAGCCTTATATTATTCATCCGGTTGCTGTCGCCAAAATTCTTGCTGGCCTTCACATGGATCATGAAACGCTCATGGCCGCCTTATTACATGATGTGATTGAAGATACTGATGCAACTAAAGAGCGACTGACCGAGCATTTTGGTTCAGCGGTTGCTGAGTTAGTGGATGGTGTGAGCAAGCTCACTCAAATTGAGTTTAAATCGAAAGCCGAGGCGCAAGCCTATAACTTTCAGAAAATGACCTTGGCAATGGCTAAGGATATTCGGGTTATCTTGGTGAAGCTTGCCGATAGGCTCCACAATATGCGTACCTTGGGGCCACTTCACTATGATAAACGACGCCGGATCGCAACAGAAACACTTGATATCTATGCTCCTATTGCTAATCGCTTGGGCATCAACAGTATTCGTGTAGAGTTAGAGGATTTAGGTTTTTCAGCTTTATATCCTATGCGTTCGAAATATATAAAAAAAGCAGTTCAAAAATTACGCGGTAATCACAATGAAATTATTCAAGATATTCAAACCCGTCTTGAGGAACGTTTAACTGATCGTGGGCTTCAAGGCCAAATTATTGGTCGAGAAAAGCATTTAAACAGTATTTACAAAAAAATGAAGTATAAGCATAAATCGTTTCATGAAATTATGGATGTTTATGCCTTTCGAATTATTACTGACTCCGAAGAAGATTGTTACCGGGTTTTGGGTGCTGTACATAGTTTGTATAAGCCTCTTCCATTTCGTTTTAAAGATTATATCGCAGTGCCCAAAGTTAATGGTTATCAGTCCTTACACACCACGCTCTTTGGTATGCATGTCAATATTGAAATCCAGATTCGCACTCAGGATATGGATGATCTTGCCGATTACGGTATCGCAGCACATTGGCAGTATAAGGATGAGTCTGATGTAGCCTTGGCGAATCAGGCGAGAATTGATCGCTGGTTAAGCGGCCTAAAAGAAATGCGTGAACATGCGCATGACTCGATGGAGTTTATCGAGCACGTTAAGATCGATTTATTCCCCGATGAAATCTATGTATTTACCCCCAAAGGCGCTATTTTAGAGCTGTCTGCAGGTGCGACGCCGATAGATTTTGCATATAGTATTCATACCGATATAGGGCATGCCTGCGTTGCTTGTCGCATTAATAAGCAGCTTGCGCCATTAAGTGAGCCTTTACAAAGTGGCCAGACGGTTGAGATTGTGACGGCGCCAAATGCTAAACCAAGTCGTGCCTGGTTAAATATTGCCACGACAGGAAAAGCCAAAAGTAGTATTCGCCATTTCTTAAAAGAGCAGCAAGAAGCCGAGAGTTTAGGCTTGGGTCGCAAGTTATTAGAAAAATCCTTGAACGGTATCAATTCAAGTTGGAAAGACCTTAGCCAAGAGCAAATTCAAAAGGTACTTGAGCATAATCAATCTGAAACAGTGGATGCCTTGCTTCGAACAATTGGCGCAGGTTATCGAATGCCTTATATTGTCGCACGTCAATTGGTTTCCGATATCACGCCGTCTGTTGCTGAGAAAGAAGTTATTTCAATCGACTCAAAAGTCTTGGTAAAGGGAACAGAAGGGATGCATCTATCCTTTGCGCATTGTTGTTACCCTATTCCAGGAGACCCCATTATTGGCTTGCCGAGTGAAGATTCCGGCTTGATTATTCATGCGGCTTCCTGTTCTAAGGTGCTGAACTTAAAAGATAATTATGCGCAGATGCACCTTTCTTGGGTGAAAGAGATTACAGATGAATTTACGGTCGAAATTCGCGTTGAGCTCGAAAGGCAGCGTGGCATTATTGCAGAATTAGCCGCAGCCATTACCCGGGCAGAAGGAAATATCGAGCGCATCGGTGTGATTGAGCAAAATGCAAAATTGAGTGTGGTCAGTGTTATTTTACATGTACAGGGCCGCCGTCATTTAGCAAATGTAATGAAACGAGTCAGAATGATTAAGGCCGTCGTGCGTTTAACCAGAATTGTCACTAAGTAATACAGTAAAAAGGAAATAGTGAGTTATGACAAATCGATCTATCGTCCAAACAGATAAAGCCCCTGAAGCCATTGGGACTTATTCGCAAGCGGTGAAAGTTGCTGATACAGTCTATCTTTCAGGGCAAATTCCATTGGTGCCTACCACCATGAAAATGGTAGAAGGTGACTTCGAAGAGCAAGTGGAGCAGGTATTTAAAAATTTATCGGCTGTCTGTGAGGCGGCAGATGCCTCGCTTCAAGATGTTGTTAAGTTAACTATTTTTCTTGTAGATCTAGGAAACTTCGCCAAAGTAAATGACATTATGGCAAAGTATTTTACTCAACCTTATCCGGCTCGAGCTGCTGTGGGCGTCGCATCTTTGCCTCGTAATGCACAGGTTGAAATAGATGGAATACTCGTTACCCTATAGAGGCCTTTGTTTGCAGGCGTAGTAATTCAATAGTCTCCAGTCCCACCCTCTGTGTCAGTATTTTTAGCGTCTGATTTTCAATTACCCAGTGTATTTTATTAAAGTGCACTGATATGTCTGTCTAAATTTTCTGTTCTTCCTTTAACCTTTAATGTGAGTATCAAATCGGTGCGCCCTAAATTTAAGCGCCTTATTTTGGTGCGCTAAAGGGGTGTGTATGTCTAAGTGTAAGTGCGTATTTGTTATGTAATATATTGAAAATAAAGATAAAAAGTAGTCTGGCACAGTCCATGCTATATATCTCGGTAGGAATTATTATCAACGAGTATTAATAGCTCAATTAAATAAACCTTTGGGGGTTCTTGTTATGTTAAAAAAATCTATGACTACATTCCGTTTGTCTGCTTTTAGTGCTGCTGTTGCTGCTGGTTCTATGATGGCTGCTCAACAAGCTGCTGCAGAAGTACCAATAACTGACGATATGATGATGATGGCCGAGGACGTTGAAGTCGCTGCTTCAGTAGCTGTTGCTAATATGTACCTATGGCGAGGTAATAACTTGGGGAATGGTACGCCAGCGGTTTCAGGTGATATCAATGCCAGTCTTGGAGGCTTGTACGGTGGTATTTGGGGGTCATCGGGCGATGCGGAATCGGGTAATGAGTTTGATCTTTATGCGGGTTTCGGTGGTGAAGTAGAAGGTTTCTCATACGATCTTATGTTCGTCTCATATGTCTACCCAAGTAATCAGATACAGGATGATACTGTTGGAGATTTGTCTGAAATTATTCTAACGCTTGGTTTTGGCCCTGTTGCATTCTCATATTATGATAATGTCACTGGTGCTACAGGCTATGAATATTATACGTTAAATGCAAGTGTTGATGCGTTTTCAGCCACGCTTGGTTACAGTGACTCTGAAGCGGCAGGCACAGACTATACTCACTTGGATTTAACCTATTCGTATAATGATAATTTAAGCTTTACATTAAGCCAGATAGTTGACGCCCCGGATGAGGCTAGCTGTGCACCTGGATTTAGTGTTTATAGCGGATGTGATGATGACCTGAAAATGGCTTTTGTATATTCTCTACCCATTGATTTAAAATAAATTTTAGTAAGGTCTCCAGTTAAAAATGCCCTTATTTGTTAAGGGCATTTTAATTTTTATCAGGCTATACGCCCTGCCTAAGCTTTCAATTATCATTCTCAATCCTCAATCGGGCTACAGAAGCCAGTATTAACGTCAGGTTTAATTTATTATTTTGCTGAAACTTTTATTTTTGATTAGGATACTCTGAAATTATATTTTGTTATTAAATTTAAAGCCTTAGGAAATAATATGGACGCTCGCTATCAAGCCCTTTGTCAATGGGTTGCTCAGCAGCTTAATCAAGATAAAGTTGAACTATCTGTTGTGTCGGGTGATGCCAGCTTTAGACGATATTTCCGTTTTACTTTGAATGAACAGAGTTGGGTTGTGATGGATGCCCCGCCAGATAAAGAAGACTCTACCCATTTTGTTCGTATAGCAAAGAGTTGGTATTCTCAAGGTATTCAAGTGCCCAAAATTATCGCACTTAACTTAGAGGATGGTTTTATGCTGTTAAGTGACTTTGGTGAAACACTTCTGCTTTCGGCCTTAAATCCTCAAAAGATAGACCTTCAGCAAGGCAAGCATTATTACACCAAGGCGATGCAGGTTTTGGTTCAGATTCAAACAATAGACTCCCAGCAGCTCGATCTGCCCCTTTATAATTCAGGCCTGCTTCAGCAGGAAATGGCGCTCTTTAAAGATTGGCTTATCGAAGCAAAATTAGGTCTTGATTTAAGTGATGAGGAATCTCTGGGCTTAAATGCATGTTTATCGCTATTAGAAGAGCGAGCTTTGGCGCAGCACCAAGTGACTGTTCATCGTGATTTTCATGCTAGAAATCTTATGATTTGTGATGATGACTGTTTAGGCGTTATCGATTTCCAGGATGCTGTGCATGGACCCATTACTTACGACTTAGTTTCACTTTTGAGAGACTGTTATATTGTTTGGCCTACTGAATTAGTCACTCAGTGGTGTGTAGAGTTCTATGATTTATTAATTGAAAAAAATCCAGACGCCTTAAGTTACCTGGGTGATTTTGAACACTTTAAAGAAGATTTTGACTTAATGGGCTTGCAGCGCCATTTGAAAGTGGCGGGTATTTTTGCTCGTTTATCGTTGCGTGATGGCAAACATGGCTATTTAGCCGATATTCCGCGTACGCTTGACTATATATTAGCCGTTAGCAAGCAGTTGATCTCTGGCTCGCCAAGTAAGTTTAATGTTCTGACGCATTTAGTGAACTTAATAGAAAGTAGAGTATTACCTCTCACCAAACATGCTATGTTTCTGCAAGAGTAAAGCCTAATGAAAGCAATGATTTTAGCGGCTGGACTAGGTAAAAGAATGCGGCCACTGACCAACTTTATTCCTAAACCTTTATTAAGCGTGGGTGATCATTACCTTATTGAATTTCATTTAGAGAAGTTAGCAAATTCAGGTATTCGAGATGTCGTGATAAATACCCATTGGTTGGCTGAACAGATTCCGGAAGCTTTAGGCTCGGGCGAGAAGTGGGGCTTAAATATTCACTATAGTCATGAGCCTGAACTGCTTGAAACAGCGGGCGGTATTCGCCAGGCTCTAGAGTATCTGGTTGATAATAGCTCAGAAGAATTCCTATTGATTAACGGCGATGTGTTTTTTGATTGGAATTTGTCTGGCTGGCTAAATAAAGCACACACTCTCTTGCAAAATAAACACGCTTTTTTGGCCTTAGTAGCAAACCCACCACATCATGTAGAGGGTGACTTTAGCTGCCATTGTGATACCCATCTTTTGAGTTTGAATGAAGCATTAAATGCACAAACGTATACTTATTCCGGCATTGGTTTATATCGAGCATCGTTCTTCTCTGGTTTGAAGCAGGGTTACCAAGCCTTGGGTCCCTTGTTAAAACAAGCTATTCGTGATCAATTTATTTTAGGGCAAGTTGAGCGTGATTATTGGCTTGATGTTGGAACGCCTGAAAGGCTTGCCCAGTTAAAAGCGCATTTAAGTTCAGAATAGACGGACTTATGACTAAAATCTGCGAGAGTATATTCTGTTCATAAAAGGCAATTTTTCGTCATTAGTTGTCTCGTCATGTGAGGTTGCCGAAATCCTGGCAAAGCCATTTATATAACTTATTGATTTTAAATAGATTTTAATATTTTTTAAATGGGCTCAATTTATGCATAATCCTATAAAAGCCGAGTCTAGGCTAAAAGAAATAGATTATGTAAGGGTCGAGTCATGAAGTTATTTAAATTTTCAAATTTTATAGGTGTGTTCACCGGAATTCTTTTTTTGGTTTCAGCGGTGGGTTTTTCGGCAGATGAGCCCATGGCGTTTATTAACTTTCCAGGCTTATTGATTGTATTAGGTGGCACGATGACCGCCATGTTGATCAGTTTTCCATTCTCAGAAGTGCTTGCCGCATTAAAACAGGGGAAAGTGGTGACAGAATCACTTAATCGTGACTTCTCTAGAGAAACCAAGCAGATTCTGCACTTTTCTACGCTCTGGTTTCGTAAACAATATGCCATGATTGATCGCGACTTAGAGCGTTTAGATAGTCCATTCTTAAAAAAAGGCTTGCAGATGGTCAGGGATGGGCAGTCGAGCGACGATGTCATATCACTTTTAAACTGGAGTATTTCCCAGATAAGGGCGAAAGAATCCGCTGTCATTAATATTTTCAGATCGATGGCAACCTTTGCACCGGCTTTTGGCATGGTGGGTTCATTAGTCGGGCTGGTAAATATGTTACAGACCATTGAAACTGGAAATTTAAGCGCGGTGTCATCTGATATGGGGGTTGCCTTGGTGACTACCTTTTATGGTTTGCTGTTAGCCAACTTAGTGTTCAAGCCGATTGCGACCAAACTAGAACAAAGACGACACCTCAAAATAATTCAATTGACGATGATGGCCGAAGGTGTTGCCCTGATTCAACAGCAACGAACCCCCTCAGCGATTCGTGATGTTTTGGTGAGCTTTATGCTAGAACAAGAGCAATCGACCACAAATAGCGTATCTAAGCCTATGATGACTAGATACAGTGTTTAGCTGTTTTGGGGAGAGATAAGTTATGACTAACCGTCCATCGCTTAGTATTCATAATCTGGTGCTTGAATCTGAATCGACAAATGATGAAAGCTGGATGACAAGTTATATTGATGTGTTTGTTTTAATGACGAGCATTTTTGTTGTTCTATTTATGATGAATAAGCCGGATAGTCAGAAGATAGAAAATACGGCTATTGTGGCTAAAGTAGAGAGTATCGACGATCAACCGATCATCAAACTTTCAGATAAAGGCTTGCTTGACTTAGTCCAGCCTCACTATCCATGGGCTGAAAAAATAAAAAATACGATTGATAAACATGACTTAAATTCTCATGTCTCTTTTATTGAAAATAGTGAATATTCAGAGTTGGAAATTCGTTCTCAAGTGCTATTTAATTCCGGGGCTGCCATCTTGGCCAGGTCAGGTGAATCTTTACTTGAAAAGCTGGTGCCTGTGTTGATGGCAACAGATAGCCTTATCTTCATTGAAGGTCATACAGATAATCGACCCATTCAATCAGAGTCTTTTGCATCCAACTGGGAGTTAGCGGCTGCCAGGGCAACGGAAGTCTTACAGTTTTTTGTGCTAGAAGGTGTGCCCAAAGAAAAACTCCGCGCAGTCAGTTATGGAGAGACTAAACCACTCGTTCCAAATGATAGTGATGCGCATCGCCAGCAAAATCGACGCGTCAGTCTATTGCTGCAAAGCTCCTCACGCTAATATCGAATGTTAGTAACTTAGCTTCGATAAATAGCAGACAAAAAAATACCCGCCAATATGACGGGTATAAAAGATTCAGCTGTTAGGGGGTTAAACTAGCAGCGTTGTCTAAAAATCATAATTAAGCTGTTGCTTCTTCAACTTTAGAAGCTGCCGTGTTGACTGCTTTAGTTGCTTTTTTCTTAGCCGTTGCTGTTGTTTTCTTAACAGCTGCTTTCGCTTTAGTTACCGTCGTTTCTTCTTTTTCAAACTTGGCAATGATGTCTGCAGTGTAATCAGCAACAATTTTGTTTACTTCACGTGCTTTGCTGTATGCAATATCAGCGACTTCATCGTGCTTGGCTTTTACTGTGTCTAATTTGTATAGCTTTTCAATATACTCGAAAGAGGTTGCAGCGATTGCTTTGTGCTGTTCTTCAACAGTAGAGATAACTTTTGAAACGATGTCTTGAACTTGTTCTTGGTAAGTTTTAATAGTGCCCATTGTAATTTCCTTTTGCGTTTTTGGATTTAATGAATCAAAAACTCTGCGAATTAGCCTTTCTCTGATTCACTATATTCTTAAGTCATGATGAACAATACGCTGATAAATTAGAGTATTCATACTAAGCTTTTATTCATTTCCATCTTTTTCGCATTATTAAGAAAACTTCACCATTTAAATAAAACCCAGCTTGGTACCAAAACTTGTGATCGTTCTTCACGAATCCAGGCATTCCCATCCTCTGGTACAAGATAGTAAGTTGGCCCGACAGAGGGAACGACTTTTATTTCTTTGATAATGCCGTTCACTCGATATTCATAGAAGGTTTCATCGGCTTCACGACGAATCGTTATTTCAGGCTCAACCGGTAAAATGGCTTCCTCGGAATAAGCTGGTTGAATGACGGTAAAAATACCGGAAATGAAAGCGAGAGTGATTAAATAAGCGCGCATTGAAATTCCTTGTTTAGTGTTGGGCCGATTTTCCTTACTATATCACTCTAAATTTTAGCTTCCTACTCATGCTGTTCATGAGACCGGTTGTTTATATGATTGAAAAAAGGTAACGCCCGCTTATGACAATGGATCTTCTAGCCTCAGAAAATAATACTGCACCGACTATTTTAGTTGATGGGTCTTCCTATTTGTTTCGTGCGTTTCATGGTTTACCTCCATTGGTTAACTCGAAAGGTCAACCGACCGGGGCGATAAAAGGCGTCATCAGCATGCTTCGCCGCATTCCCCAAGATTACCCCGGCTCGAAGGTGATCGTTATTTTTGATGCCAAAGGCAAAAACTTCCGTCACGAATTATTCCCCGACTATAAAGCCAACCGACCACCAATGCCGGATGACTTACGATGCCAGATTGAACCGATTCATCAAATTATAAAAGCCATGGGCTTTCCTTTATTAATTGTGCCCGATGTTGAAGCGGATGATGTGATAGGTGTCTTGGCAAATCAAGCCAGCGACAGTCAGCATGATGTTATTATTTCAACGGGGGATAAAGATATGGCGCAGCTGGTGACAGAGCATGTCACCCTTGTGAATACCATGACGGATACCCGCATGGATGTGGCGGGTGTGCAAGAAAAGTTTGGTGTGAGGCCAGATCAAATAATTGACTACCTAGCGCTCATTGGTGATACGGTTGATAACATTCCAGGCGTACCCAAATGTGGTCCTAAAACCGCAGTGAAATGGTTAAGCCAATATCACAGTATGCAAGGTGTGATCGATAACGCCCATGAGATAAAAGGTAAAGTGGGTGAGAACCTAAGAGATAGCCTGTCCTTTTTACCATTATCCTATGAACTGGCAACCATTAAAACCGATATTGACTTACCTCAAGCTTTGCATGACATCGCGCATCAAGATGAAGACAAAGCAACATTGCTCAAGCTATTTAAAGAATACGAATTTCGAACTTGGGTGACAGCTTTAGAAAAACAAGGTGATGTAAGTGATGAACAAGGGGTGTCAAATGTCATTGTAAGTGATGAGCAAAAGGCGGCTAAATTACTAGAACGTGATTATCAAACCATCCTTAAAGAGGCCGATTTCAATGTCTGGCTGGATAAATTAAAAACATCGAGTCTATTCGCCTTCGATACTGAAACCACCAGCTTGAAATACATGGAGGCTGAAATTGTAGGTGTCTCTTTCGCAATAGAAGAAGGGTGTGCGGCCTATGTGCCTCTTGCACATGACTATATAGAAGCCCCCGAGCAGCTGGATCGAGTCTGGGTGTTAGGCCAATTAAAGCCAGTTTTAGAAAATGACACCATTAAGAAAGTGGGTCAAAATTTAAAGTACGATAAGAACGTCTTATTTAATCACGGCATCAATTTATGCGGCATTGCGCACGATACCATGATTGAATCGTATGTACTGAATTCTACATCCAATCGACATGATATGGATACCTTGGCGGAAATCCATTTAGGCAAAGAAACCATACATTTTGAAGATATAGCCGGTAAAGGCGCCAAGCAGTTAAGGTTTAACCAAATATCTTTAGACGTTGCTGCGCCTTATGCTGCAGAAGATGCAGATATTACTCTGGGTTTACATAAGGCTCTTTATCCCAAGCTTCAAGAACACGCGGGTTTGCTTAGTGTTTACCAGAAAATAGATTTACCACTAGTGCCTTTACTATCAAAAATAGAGCGGACCGGTGCTGTTGTCGATGCGCATTTACTCGGTCAGCAAAGTCAGGATTTAGCACAACGTATTGTTGCATTAGAACGAGAAGCTTATGACCTAGCAGGTGAAGAATTTAATCTCAATTCGCCCAAACAACTGCAAGTCATTTTCTTTGAAAAACTGGGTTTACCGGTGATCAAGAAAACGCCCAAAGGTCAGCCCTCAACAGCTGAGCCTATCTTGCAGGAACTGGCACTAGATTATCCTCTGCCAAAAGTAATTCTTGAGCATCGAAGTCTCGCCAAGTTAAAAACAACTTATACCGATAAACTACCGCAGTTGATCAATCCATCAACCGGACGCATACATACCTCTTATCATCAGGCAGTGACGGCAACGGGTCGATTATCGTCAAGTGATCCGAACTTGCAAAATATTCCGATTCGAAGTGAAGAGGGACGACGGATTCGTCAGGCGTTTGTGGCACCGAAAGGTTATAAGTTAATTGCCGCTGATTATTCGCAAATTGAACTGCGCATCATGGCGCATTTATCTCAGGATAAAGGTTTGCTGACGGCGTTCTCAAAAGGTGAAGATGTCCATAAAGCGACCGCAGCAGAAGTCTTTGATGTCAGTTTGGACGAGGTCACCAGCGATCAGCGTCGCAAAGCCAAAGCGATTAACTTCGGCCTGATTTACGGCATGTCAGCCTTTGGTTTGGCGAAACAGATCAACGTCGCGCGCCATGAAGCGCAGCAATATATCGAGCGCTACTTCGAACGTTACCCCGGTGTACTTTCTTATATGGATAGAATACGTGCGCAAGCGCATGAAGATGGCTTTGTCGAAACTGTTTTTGGTCGCCGTCTATATCTGCCAGACATTAATGCCCGTAATAAAATGCTCCAACAAGCGGCAGAGCGCACCGCAATTAACGCACCAATGCAGGGAACCGCAGCGGATATTATCAAAAAGGCCATGCTGGCTGTTGATAAAGCCTTGATGGCATCCGCCATCGATGCGCGCATGATCATGCAGGTGCACGATGAATTGGTCGTCGAAGTGGCAGAGGCTCAAGTCGATGAGGTTAAAACTATGCTGATTGAAAAAATGATGTCAGCAGCGAACTTGGATGTACCCTTATTAGTGGAAGCCGAAGTAGGCGATAACTGGGATGAGGCGCATTAATGTCAGGTCCTGATGCTATGTCTGATGCAGACCGTTTAATCAATATACTGCTATCACCTTCTTTAGAGCGAAAGACATTCGGCTCGATGGCTGAGTGGTTCAAAGATTTTAATCAGCAAACACGACAGTTCTTAAAGCCTCTTGATCGTGCCATGTTAGGTGGGCGCTTGAGTTTAAATGTCGGGTTTGCATTTACCTCAGGCTATCAATCTGCCATTGAGGCTTTATTCAAACCTGAAAAAATTCAGCTTTCTTCTTTTTGTGTGACCGAAGAAAAGGGTAACCATTCGCGAGCAATCGAAACACGTGTATTCAAACGCTCTGATGAACTATTTGTTTCTGGTGGTAAGAGTTTTGTATCAGGCGCTAATGACTCTGAGTGTCTTTATATCGCATGTCGTGATGAACGAAATGGAAGTGGGGTTGATGCTGACGGTCGCCCGATAATCAAAATGATTTCAATTAAGACAGAAAGCGAGGGGATCGACATTCAAGCGATGCCTGCTCTGGGTTTTATACCCGAGGTTAGTCACGGGAAAGTTATCTTGAATAATGTTGCTGTTAATGAAGAGAAAATTTTTTCTGGAGATGGCTACCTAAATTACATTAAAGCTTTCCGCAGCTATGAAGATTTGCATGTATTAGCGGCAATCACAGGCTATCGTTTGGGTGAAGCAATGGACGGGCTATGGCCTCAAGATGTTCTGGAAAAGCATATAGCCTTATTACTTGCCCTGCGCTCACTCAGTAATATGAACTTAAACAAGCCAGCTGCGCATATAGGTTTAGCGACTTGTCGTGCTCAAATGCATGAACTTATTATGGGTACTGATGCTTTTTTTGAGCAAAAGAATTCGCAAGCTTATGATTTATGGATGCGTGATAAGGTGCTTCTAAATGTTGCTCAAACGGCTCATCAAAAAAGGACCCAACGTGCTTGGGAAAGCTTTGATTCTTTGTAGGTAGTTCTTAAATAAATTTCGATACCCCTGTTTCTTCATTAATTTCCCCATCCCCTTCATTTTAAAAAGAAAAATAGCGCCTGTAATTGAGTGACTGGAAGTCATTTAATATTTGATAAAAAATAAGCCGTTTTTTTAGAGTGTGAGCTGGCGCACACTTCAATATTGACTATTATTACAAATCTGTTATGGAAAATAATTCGTTTTTTGTAGAACGCTTACCATTGTAAAACACTAATTAGTTAGATTCGGCTTTAAATCGGGGAAAAACTATGCGCTTAACCATCATCAACAAACTTCTTTTACTGAGTATTTCACTCGCCCTTGTTGCCTGTAATGGCGGAGGTAGTAGTGGCGGGGGAGATACCAGCGCCACTTCGCAAAGCCTCACGGGCGGGGGGATCAAAGGCCCTCTGGTAAACGCGATAGTTACCGTATACGAAGTGGATCCCAGCGCAGCAGATTTCAAAGGCGCAGTCGTCGGAACCCCCGGTTCCACAAATGCCCAAGCCCAGATTCAAAACCTCTCTCTACCTTTCCCGATTACCCCTCCGTACATTCTCGAATTTACCTCAGATGCCAACACCACCGATATTCTGACCGGCCAAGCCCCCGTCATTTCTGAAATGCGTACGGTATTGACGGCCGCATTGTTAGAGTCTGGTGAGCAAATATATGCCACGCCATTGACCACCATGGCAGTCGATCTCGCCATGCAAAATGCCGATGTTGATACGGGTGTTTGGGCGCTTGCTGAACGTGACTTGGACTCCGATGATGATGGCGCAGATGATCTGACTGTTAGTCTTGGTGATAATGTTAAAACAGATATCGAACTATTAACCGCCCTCCCGATTGCGGCGGCTCAGGTTAAATCAACCATGGGTTTTGGTATGGCTGAAGATATCGATATTTTCGATACGCCACCGCTTATCGATAGCACGACCGATAGCGAAGCCAAGCAAGAACAAGCAGCCGCTTATCGAGCAGCGGTAGAAGCGGTCACCGCAGTTGTCGATCAAATTGATTCTGCAACCGGTACCGATAATGCGAATAGCGTCCTGAGCTCCTTAACGGCCGATTTAGCGGATGGCCAGATAGACGGCAAGTTTGATGATGAAGACGGTAACCAGCAAAACAGTGAGATTTTTGGTGGCAGCGATGATGATGCCGAAGAAACAGCGACTGCGGCTTTACAATTACTAGAACAAGATCCAAATAGCCTACTTATTCCAAATGACCCACAAAAACGAACAGTTGGTCAGATGAAGCAGGTCATTAATGATGAAAAAGAAGAATTAGGTAATGATGGCGTTGAAACTGAAATTATAACCACTGAAGAAGTTGAGCTGAAACCCGCTGAAACCAATCCAGATTTAGATGAAGATAGTGTGCCTAACGATCAAGACGCCTTCCCAGAAGATGATAGTGAAAGCAAAGATACCGACAAAGATGGCCTTGGTAATAATGCTGATAACGATGATGATAACGATGGCGTGATCGATGCTAACGATGCTTTCCCACTAAACCCTGCAGAGCAAAAAGACACTGATGCTGATGGTATTGGTAATAATGCTGACACCGATGATGATAACGATGGTGTTGAAGATATTGCTGATGACTTTCCCTTAGATAAAGACCGTCAAAATAAAGCCGACCAAGACAATGATGGCTGGCCTTCCGAGCAAGATGCAAATGATAACGATGCTAATGTACCTGGAACGACTTTTGTAGATACCGATGGTGATGGTGTTGCCGATGCGACCGGTGGTACGGGCGGCACGGATACAGATGATGATAACGATGGTGTCGAAAACAGCCTAGATGCTTTCCCACTTAATGCCGCAGAGCAAAAAGACACAGATGGTGATGGTACGGGTGATAACTCCGACACCGATATTGATGGTGACGGCGTAGCCAATGCCGACGATAAATTCCCACGTAATCCCTTTGAAACTAAAGATACTGACCGTGATGGCATGGGTAATAACACCGATGACGATGATGATGGTGATGGCATTGATGATGCTCAGGAAACACAAAATGGCACGAATCCATTAAAACGCGATACCGATGGTGATGGTGTGTTAGATAATGCTGACCAAGCACCCACCGATCCAGCCGTTCAGTTCGATTCAGATAAAGATGCGATTGATAATGCCGCTGATAACTGCCCAGTGCATTACAATCCTACGCAATCTAATATCGACGGTGATACCCGTGGTGACGCTTGTGATAAAGATCAGGATGGCGACGGTGTCGAAAATGCTCAGGATGCCTTCCCTGAAGATCCGGCAGAATCACTAGATACTGATGGTGACGGTATTGGGAATAACACTGATCCTGATGATGACAATGACGGTGTTGCTGATGCAAATGACACATTTCCTTTAGATGCCACAGAAACCAAAGATACAGATAGCGATGGAACTGGTGACAATGCCGATACCGACCGTGATGGTGATGGTACAGATAACGATAATGATGCCTTCCCGAATGACCCTTCAGAAGATACCGATACCGATGGCGATGGCATTGGAAATAATGCCGATACTGATCGTGACGGTGACGGTATTTTAGATGTTGATGATGACTTCCCTTTACAGGCATCAGCAAGCACCGATACCGATGGAGATGGCGAACCAAACACAACTGATACCGATGATGATGGCGATGGTGTAGACGATGCTAATGACGCTTTCCCACTAAATGCTAACGAAACCACAGATACTGACGGCGATGGCATAGGTGATAATTCAGACTCAGATATCGATGGTGATGGCGTAGCGAACGATAATGACCGTTTCCCTACCGATAAAAATGAATACTTAGATACCGATGGCGATGGCACGGGTGACAATGCCGACACTGATAAAGATGGCGATGGTACTGATAATTCAGCCGATGCTTTCCCACTCAATCCAAGTGAAGATACCGATACTGACCAAGATGGTCTTGGTAATAATGCCGATACCGATGATGATAACGACGGCTTAAGTGATACCGCAGAAGCTAGTAAAGGCTCTAACCCATTACTGCGCGATACAGACTCCGATGGCCGTCGAGATGGCACAGATAACTGCCCGATCAATGCCAATGCAGATCAAAAAGATCGCGATGGCGACGGTCAAGGGGATGCCTGTGATACCGATGATGATGGTGATGAGGTTCCAGATAGTACCGATAATTGCCCATTAACGCCGAATGCTAACCAGAACGATCTGGATTCAGATGGGCAAGGTGATGCATGTGATACTGATCGTGATGGTGATGGCGTTTTTAACACCGCTGATAACTGCCCAACACTTGAAAATTCTGATCAGCTAGATGTCAACGGTAATGGAATTGGTGATGCCTGTGATGCTAACTCTGATGGCGATGACATTGTTGATGAGTTGGATAATTGCCCATTAATTACTAATGCAAACCAGCTAGATAGTGACTCTGATGGAACAGGTGATGTTTGTGATGTTGATCGTGACGGTGATGGTAAAAACAATGAAGAAGATGCTTTCCCTGATGATGCTGGTGAATTCAGAAACTCAGATAACGATACGCTAGGTGACAATGCCGATAACTGCCCGTTAACGACAAATGAAGATCAAGTCGATACAGATGGTGATGGTGTCGGTGATGCCTGTGATGCGGATGATGATAACGATGGTGTTCTAGACGGTGATGATGCTTTCCCAACGAATGCTAGCGAATCTGAAGATACCGATGAAGATGGCTTCGGCGATAATTCAGACAATTGCCCCGTCACCGCGAATGAGGATCAAGCGGATACCGATGAGGATGGTGTTGGTGATGTCTGTGATGATCTGCCTGAGTTAGCCAAGTTCTATTTGAATGAGCGCATTGTTGATACTGAAACTGAAACGGATAACTCAGGTGTCGACGGTGGCGTATGCCCTTTCGATGTTGGTGATGAAATGACCCGCGTGTCGCTATGGTTGCAGGATGGCGCCGCGATCAACGTCAGTTTCGGTGATGAAGGTCTGAATGACGGTGGTTCTGAAGTCAGCATTGATACGGTGGGTAACATAACCGGCACTCTCACCGAGAGTTATGGCGATGATATGGGCTCAATGGATTTGACCATTATGGTGGATGGCCAAGTTGATTCAAGCACAGGCCTTATCACCGTCACGGTTGATGAAGAATTTACTTTCACAGACTCAAGTAATGCCCAAGTGGCCAGCTGTGTCTATAGCAGTACAGAAACCTTCACCCCGATGGCTCAAGAACAAGCTAGTGATATCTTTGATGGACAGAGCGGTACGAATGTTGGCTTCGTTTGGATGGATGCGCATGAAGATGATCGCCCAGACGCCTCAGCGGATGCTTCATCTAGTACCGTAATGACTGCAGCAAATTTCGAATTCAGCTACGGCATTATTGACGATACCGATGAGACCGAGTTTGTTTACGACTTTAGCGCTAGTACAACCGATAAGTGGGTGATGAATAGTAATGTTGAATCAAGCTTTATGCTCGGTGCAACAGGTTGGGTCAGCGTCGATGATCAGAAAATAGTGGACGGTACGCCTGGTGCAACCGTGAACTTGGTGGCTAAAGATGCGGGCAATAATATCTTGGCCAACTGGTTGATTACCCCGTTCTCAGCCAACGTCACCAGTGAGCCGATGATGGGATTAGTGCCAACACAGTGGAGCGAGGAAGGCCTGACTGCGCCAGATGAAGTCTTTGCCGGTAGTAGTGTGTTAGCACTGGGTATTCATGCGGTCTCTCAGTTGGATGTCTATGAGATACGTTGCCCTGAAGATGTTTCTTCAATATCGACTCTGGATTGTCAGAATGCCATGCTCAAATCAGATGGTGCGGGTGGCGTCACGTATGCTCAGGGTCTGGGCGAAATCGTGTTTGCACCGGGCTCAACAATGACGGATCAATGGCAAGGCGTACCCGCAGGTTATATGGAAGAAGGTCAGGTCTTTGCTTACTTGACCGGTACGGATACCTCTGGTGCAGAAACAAGCACAGGGGTAGCCAGTTTCTATCAATCAGATTGGGAAACGGGTGGCCTGGTTGATCTGGGGGTCATTTCAACCTGGACCATTGTGGATCCTAACAATAACGATACTGACTTATTGATTCAGTTTACGCTGCCAGAATTAGTGAGCGAACAGTTCGATGAGGGCGACAAGCCAGACGCGATGATTGTCGCCATGCTCGAAGATAGCTCAGACAGCCAGCTATATGTTCGTGGTGGTCATTATCGTGCAGCGGGTCGCAACTTCTACGAAAGCGGCTTGAATAGCCAAGCTATCGAAGAAGTGAAAGGTAACTTCAGTTATGTCGGTGGTACCGGTGGTGATACCGATAGTGATGGCGTAAATGATGATACTGATAACTGCCCAACAATTGCCAATGGTGCGAATGAAGATAATCAATCAGATATTGACGTTGACGGATTTGGCGATGCCTGTGATCCAGATATCGATGGTGACGGCACAGCTAATGAGTCAGACCCTTGTCCGCTAGATCAATTTGATCAATGCACAACAACTGCATCTGATTCCGATCAGGATGGCGTCAATGATGATCTAGACCCATTCCCATATAATGGTAGTGAAACAGCTGATGCTGATGAAGATGGCCTTGGTGATAATCAGGATGATTTCCCGAATTTGGCCTCAGAACAGTTTGACACAGATGGTGACGGTGTCGGAGATAATGCAGACTTATGTCCGCTTGTTGATTCAGCAAGCCAAGGTGTGAATCACAATGATGCTGATTCTGATGGGCTTGGTGATGAGTGTGATCTGTTGGTTGCTGACTTAGCAGGTATTTGGTTGTTGAGTGGCGATCCTGATGATGCTAATCAGGTGCCAGATGATACCAATGATAACTGTGTGCTTGATGATGACACCGGTGTGTTCTATGCCAAAGCTCAGATCAAGCAATTGGGCACACAGATTTGGTTGCATGTCGATGAAGATACCTTTGCTGGTACGATTGATACCGCCGGAGACTTCAGTTTAGAAGCATTGCATGATTCCTCAACGGTCATTAGTGGCAACTATGACGGTTCAGTGTTCACTGGTTTTGGTTTTACCGAATCTGAAACAGTGACAAATGGTCTTTGCGAAGGCGCTGGTGTATTAGCAATGGAGCAAGGCGCTGAAGTAACAGAAGAGCTTGTGATGACGACTGGGGGAGTTTCCTGGTTTGAGTCAGATTCGTACAATGATAGTACGGGTAATCAAGTATTAGAGTTCTTCTCGGGTACCTTGGTTGATGGCGCACTAGAAACCATGAGTTTCTATAATGAAACATCGGGTCAGTGGGAGACAGATACTAACACTGAAACGAATAACTACTTAACGGCAACGGGTGTGCAATCAGCGGATGATAATTTCACAGTGACAGCTTATCTTGATAGCCCTACTGCTGGTGAAACCGCTATTATTCAGCCTACTAATCTAGGCAGTCCAGTTGATTATGAAATCGCCCAAGTTGATTTTATGGAAATTGATTTAGACGGCTTACCTATGTTGCCCTTCCTAGATGAAGGCTATAGAAATGGCCTATCTGATACAGACGCTTTCTCAACGGGCGCTAAAGGGTATATCACGACAATTACTGAGCAAGTAAGCACATATTCTTTCGAGTGTGATGCAGATTGGGATGATGATTGGTTCAATACTGATCAAAGTATGACTTGTAATAATATAGTGCCTATCGGTTATGAGGAAGATGGTACTAATGGGGATGGCACAACAGATTATGATCCTTTGCCAGCGACAAGCTTTGACCAAGTCATTTCGACAGCGGCTGAAATAAGCGCCATGTCGAATGATACGCGCTCACGTGCTCTATGGTCTGGAAAAGCAATGGACTTCCAAATCCAGGCTTATTTGCAGACTGATGACGGAACGGCCACAGGCGCTAATCCGACGGTAATTTATATGAAAGATTTCTGGAATGGTAATCAGTTTAAAGTAGGCGAGGGAGAGTTATCTGCCCTGACTGTAGGTTCCACAGATATCATTACTTGGTCGGTACCTGATTCTGTCAGGCAGCTCGGTGAAGGTGATCGAGAAGGCGGAAACAATTTCATCTTTGTTGATCGTGATACCATTGATGGCATTGAGCAAGATATATTGCGTCGTGGTGAAGTCAGGTTACAAGACCAAGTTGAGCATGAATTATTGTTTAATAGTACAGCTAAAGCAGAGATTATCGCAGCTTTTAGTTTGATGCTGCCACCTGAAGTCACGCTCTTTGAAAATATTGGCACCTTTTCAGACGAATTTGTGGAAAAAAATATGCCTTACGCTTTAAATTCTACAGTGAATGCAAATATTACTGGTATACCGCAACCATCAACATACTCTCTCGGAGAATTCAAGTTAGCAGTTTCAGGAGGTGCTATTACAATTGACAATATTGTTACCCAAGTAGTTCAAGGAACACTTTCTGAGCTTCCAAGCTTTTCTGATATAACTGAAGGTTTAGTTTTACAATCTGATACTGATGTTATATTTGAATTGATTTCGCCATTGACTAATGGGCAGACAGTTACACTCAATTTCTCTTTTGAAATATTGGAAAGTGGTCAGACATTCTCAGCTACTTATACTTTTACAAGTAATTAAATTTTGTAGAAAAGTACAAAAAAGCCAGATCAATGATCTGGCTTTTTTGTAACTAAAAGATAAGAGCTTGAAATTAGAAGGCAATATTCAAACGAACTAATCCTGGTATGCCTACCAAGTCACTATTACTAAATATCACAGGCACAATGTCGAGATTAATGCGTTCGTTATACAGCCAACGAGCCCCTAAAGCGATAGTATTATCGATGTTGTCAGCTGTCGTCATTAATACTTCGGCACCGACCGAAAACAAGCCTGCTTCTGTTTCGATAATGCCAACGTAGGCCCCCAAATCGAGTTCAAGGAAAGTATCGTCATTAACATCATCGTCGGCATAAACTATTTTTGGCGAGGCTGTGAAAGTGCCTGCATCAGCTTTAATTGTGGCAGATATGCCAAGTTTAAAGTTTTTTGTGACTTTACTGCTGTTGTCAGTTTCATCTACATTATTGTAGCCAGCACCAACTAATAAAGACCATAGAAGCGGTGTTGACTTAGTGCCCTCAGCATTTTCTCGCGGTAAGCTCCACTTCAATAACGCAGAGCTTTCATCATAATCATTCAAGCCACTATTTAATATGAGTTCGCCATTAGATAAACCTAAACGAATACCACCACCAGACTTTCTGCCTTCTCCTTGACTAACATCGCTCGCGCCAGAGTAAAGCTCAACCGAAGCTTGGCCAGAAGCCGCAACGGTTCCATGCTCTAAAAAGAATCCGCGTGTAGGCTCCTGATAGGCTTTTTTAAGGGGTGCTGGTTCTGCAAGAAGCTGTGATGAAAATATACTTAGAGAAGCAATAGAGAATGAAAGTAATGTTTTTTTCATGAAAGATGAGCTAAGAGCCATAAATTTTCCTTATTTATTAATAAACTTAAGTCCGATACCTGCCGGTTCCATTCGGACTATTTCCAGCTTTAAAATGGGGCCTTCTATTTCCATACCTTGTACTTGGCCTTCGACAATGGTGCCAATCGGAGGGACATCAATATTTTCTGTTAGCAAAAATATGCCGCCATCTGATATGTCTCGGGTTTGAACGATAATTTCACCAATACTCGGGTGACAAACTTTAACCTGAACCTTCATTGGTGTGCGGTGGTCATGACGCAGATCTTGATCATTTGAGTTATCGTCGTTTGAATTCATACTTTATACATCAGAGTTTGGCGCGATAGATATTAATACACATCGCGCGTTAATAGAAAAGTGAGAGAGGCTAGTCTATTTGCAAATACAAGCGTTGTCAGCCTATTAAGAAGAGAATTCATGCAAAAATTCTTTTTTCCATTAAAACTTAGTAGGAATCCATCCTTAAGCTCAATTCTATTTCTTCAGATTGATGGCGCTATTAATTGATTAGAATATAGACA
>CAXBDA010000033.1:0-33521 GCA_963974595.1 uncultured Oleiphilus sp.
TCAAACTTTATTAGCAAGACACCAGCTTAATCACCTCGTAAGCAGGTTCTTCATAGGGGTGCGCTTGCTTAAAAGCCTTGATAACATCATAAATCAAGGCCTCGTCACACAGCATTTCAACTCTAAACTCAGAAACACACTCCAGGCTCCCTGTCGCTCCAATAAATGGGTCACTCTCAGGCATCGGTCTAAACTGACCTAAACCTAAGGTTTGCCAGCTACATTCCCTATAATGCCCTAAGGTGCCTGCTCCAGCATCAAATACGGCTCGCTTGACAGATTCAACATAATCATCAGGAACAAAAAATATAAATTTATACATAAGATGCCTATTCTTTATGCTAAATAAATTTAACTTAACTCGGTTAAATTGACTTAAAGATATTGACAGGAAGCAATAAAAGCCTAACTTACACTTACCCACAATTTCTGTGGATAACTCTGGGGATATATTTTGGAGAATGCCCTGAATCGCCCATTTTTACTCGCCTTGGTACAAGTTGACACTTTTTTGAACGACTTATTTAAAGCCTTATTTTTCAATAAGTTAAATATGTCAATACTCTCTTGCTCACAATACTTCCAAGTCAAAAAATGCTAACGCCATATTGCATTAAAAGTGTGCATAAGAAATTCAAAAACTTGTCACATCAGCGTAGAATGTCAATTTATTGTTCTTGTTATTGTACTAATTGGGTCAATTTTAACCAAGTTGTCAGCATGACGTCACAATGACTGAAACAAAGACCAAACACTTCCTTACATTCCGTTACAAGTTGATAACGGAATGTAGATAAAAGCAGTTTTTACTATATAAACCACTTGCGTGCATTTCTGAACATACGCAACCAAGGTGCATCTTCAGACCAGTCAGTGGGATGCCAAGAGTTTTGAACAGTTCTATAAACTCGCTCAGGGTGTGGCATCATAATCGTAACTCGGCCTGACTCTGAACAAACACCCGCCAGCCCTTCTGGTGAACCATTAGGGTTTGCCGGATAACGAGACGTAACCTCAGCATAGTTATCAACATATTGAAGTGCTAATTGATTAGCCTCTTTCAATGAAAGTAACTTCTGAGGGTTAGAAAACTCCGCTCGCCCTTCTCCATGCGCAATCGCAACAGGAATTCGTGAACCTGCCATACCCTCTAGAAACATAGACCGAGTATCATTCACTTCTAAAAGCGCCACACGTGCTTCAAATTGCTCGGAACGATTACGCACAAAGTGCGGCCAGTATTTTGAACCAGGAATGAGATCTCTTAGATTAGATAACATCTGACAGCCATTACATACACCTAATGCAAGTGTATCTTCACTTTCAAAGAAGGTCGAAAATTGATCTCGAACAGACGGGTTAAACAAAATTGATTTAGCCCAACCTTCACCAGCACCTAAAACGTCACCATAAGAAAAGCCACCACAAGCAACCAATGCATTAAAATCACTCAGATTACGTCTTCCTGAAATCAAATCACTCATGTGTACATCAACTGCCTGAAAGCCAGCTCGTGTAAATGCAGCCGCCATTTCAAGCTGGCCATTCACACCTTGCTCTCTTAAGACGGCCACTTTGGGTTTAACACCTTTTAAAATAGCAGGTGCAACAGATGCTTCAGTGAGAATATTTTCATTTGGATCAAAACTAAGCCTTACATTAAGCCCAGGGTCTTTTTCATCAAGAATAGTGTCGAATTCTTCTTGAGCACAATCAGCATTATCACGATGAGCTTGCATACGATAACTTGTTTCAGCCCAAATTCGCTGATAGTGACTGCGTTTATTTTCTAATACAGTTGTATCATCGAAAGTGAAGCGAATATGGTCATCCGCATTTGGCTGACCAACTACTAAAGTATGCTCACCCAAGCCTGCCGCTGTAAACTGCTGCAATACGGCTTCAGTATTTTCTTGTTTAACCTGAATAACAGCGCCTAGCTCTTCATTAAATAATTCACGTGCAAAATGAGATGCATCTTCAGCCAAGAAATCGAGTTTAATATCGGCACCAACATGTCCTGCAAAACACATTTCAACCAATGTCGTAAATAAACCACCATCTGAGCGGTCATGGTAAGCTAGCAACATACCATCGGTATTAAGCCCTTGGATAACCGCAAAAAATGCTTTCAAGTCTTCTGCATCATCAACATCCGGCGTTACTGCACCTACTTTTTTATAAACTTGAGCTAGCGCTGAACCACCCAATCTATTTTGACCATTTGCCAAATCAATCAGAATTAAATCAGTAAGCCCCTGATCGCGTTTTAACTCGGGGGTTAATGTTTTGCGTACATCAACAACAGGCGCAAAACCTGTAATAATCAGAGATAAGGGTGACGTGACTGTTTTGGTTTCCTGATCATCTTGCCAAACAGTTTTCATAGACATTGAATCTTTGCCGACAGGAATAGAAATCCCTAACTGCGGACACAACTGCATACCAACAGCCTGAACCGTTTTATAAAGATTATCATCTTCCCCTGGATGCCCTGCTGCGGCCATCCAGTTAGCTGACAGTCGAATATCAGACAGTTTTGCGATAGATGATGCCGCCAGATTTGTAATCACCTCACCGACAGCCATTCTTCCAGAAGCGGGCGAATCAATATTCGCAAGCGGGGTACGCTCACCCATTGCCATGGCCTCACCGGCATAACCTTCAAAATCGGTCGATGTAACAGCCACATCGGCAACAGGAACCTGCCAAGGTCCAACCATTTGATCTCGCGTCACCATCCCAGTGATGGAACGATCACCAATTGTGATTAGAAAACTTTTACTTGCTACACAAGGTAAACGAAGTATTTTTTCAGCCGCCTCGTTTATTTCTATCACGCTTGAATCAAACATCGGCTTCGTAAAGGCCTCTGAATTGACTGAACGGTGCATCTTTGGTGGTTTTCCAAACAACACAGACATAGGAAGATCTACGGGATTATTACTAAAGTGCGTGTCTTCAACCACTAAATTATGTTCTTCTAGAGCATCACCAATGACCGCATAAGGGCAACGTTCACGATCACAAATTGCTTCGAAGCGAGCGAGATCGTCCGGCATAACCGCAATTACATAACGTTCTTGCGATTCATTACACCAAATTTCATGAGGTGCCATACCCTCTTCATCATTCGGTATTTTTCTTAAATCAAAACGACCGCCACGGCCACCATCTTTAACAAGTTCGGGGAAAGCATTTGATAAACCACCTGCGCCTACATCATGGATAAAGGCAATTGGATTGACGTCATCTAACTGCCAACAACGATCAATTACCTCCTGGCAACGCCTCTCCATTTCCGGGTTTTCACGCTGTACAGATGCAAAATCAAGATCCTCATGGCTCGCGCCCGAATCCATTGAAGAAGCAGCACCGCCCCCCAAACCAATTAGCATTGCCGGGCCACCTAAAACAATGAGTTTGGCACCAACAGCGATATCACCTTTTTCTACATGGTGTTCTTTAATATTGCCCATGCCGCCGGCAATCATAATGGGCTTGTGATAGCCTTTTACTTCTTTACCCTTAGGGCCAGAAACGAGCTCTTCATAGGTTCTGAAATAACCACATAAATTAGGACGACCAAACTCATTATTAAATGCCGCCCCCCCTAAAGGCCCATCTAGCATAATGTTAAATGCAGACGTCATACGCTCTGGTTTACCGTAGTCGGTTTCCCATGACTGCTCAAAACCTGGAATACGTAAGTTAGAAACCGTAAATCCTGTCAAGCCCGCTTTTGGCTTAGCACCTTTACCTGTCGCACCTTCATCACGAATTTCACCACCTGAGCCAGTTGATGCCCCTGCAAATGGAGAAATAGCCGTTGGGTGGTTATGTGTCTCGACTTTCATCAAGATATGTATTGGCTCTTCAACTGCTTTATATTCTTGTGTCTCAGGATCAGGATAAAAACGCTGACCGACTGAACCAGCAATAACAGCGGCATTATCGACGTAAGCTGATAACACACCCTGAGGATTTAGTTCATTGGTATTACGTATCATCGAAAACAGAGACTTTTCCTGAGCTTCTCCGTCTATATCCCATGAAGCATTGAAGATTTTATGACGACAATGTTCTGAATTAGCCTGAGCAAACATCATTAGTTCAACATCAGTAGGGTTTCGTTTCAGGCCACAAAAGGCTTTAACAAGATATTCAATTTCATCCTCTGCCAGCGCTAAACCAATGCGTTTGTTCGCCTCTTGCAAAGCAGCAACACCATACGATAAAACATCCACTGTCGATAAAGGTCCAGGCTCAGCCTTACTGAATAACAACTCGGCGCCCGCGGTCTCATGAAATACAGACTGCGTCATTCGATCATAAAAAATATTTGAAAGTACTTGTCGTTGTTTTAAGGTGAGTTTGTTTGGTGTACGCACATAATAAGCAAGACCTCGCTCAATACGCTTTAGCGTATTTAAACCACAAATTCTGGCTATATCTGTCGCCTTACTCGACCAAGGCGAAATCGTCCCCGGCCTTGGCACAACAAGAAAAAGCACACCATCATTTGACTCAGATTGCGCACTTGGCCCATAGGTCAATAATTTGTTGAGCACATTCAATTCTGATGCTGTCAACTCATCAGCAACGTCAACAAAGTGCATGAATTCAGCATAAACAGACTCGATTTCAGGAATCATAGCTTGGATAGTGCTAAGTAGTTTTTGTCTTCTAAATTGGGAGAGAGCTGGAGCGCCTCGAAGTTCCAACATAATAAAGGCGTACCTCGTCGAAGAACTGTTGAAGGAAAAAAGAGGCGATATTCTACTTGAAAGCGACCCAAGTGTTAATAAAGAATTGTATGAATAGAGCAAAGCGCTCAAAAAAAACAAAGCAAACCAAATTTTCGCCAAGAACCAGATAAATCAACAACTTACATTTAGCATTAAAAGGACAAGCTATCTAGTTGATTTATAAATTAAAGTTTAAAGTTAGCGATGGCAATACCAAAAAACTTCTCTAAATGAGATAATTTACATACTTCGAAACCATCCAAATTATTCAAATGAACTAAACTAATTGAAAGCTTGGTGATCTAAATTTACCATGCACACTTTCTCTATTAAGGGGATTTGATTGCTCTATACAGCAGGATTCAAAATTAATGCTCACACCTTGAACAATGCCTTATCAGCATTGCTCAAGGTGTTTTCGCCTAAAATCACCTCTTTATTGATAATAGCGCTTGCCTTAAGTGCTTGTGAAAAACCGACTACCCTTCAAAAAATACAGGAAAGACAAACCTTGCATGTTATTACTCGAAACGCACCTGCAGTATATTTCGAAGGCAGAGACGGACCCATGGGCTTTGAGTTTGAACTTGCAAAAATATTTGCTGATGAATTAGGCTTAAGCTTGGACGTTAAAGTCGCTGCCACCCGTAGCCAAATACTCTCAGCTCTTGATAACGACTATACCAATATTGCCATCGCAAGTATGGTCGCCAGTGAAGCTAGAGCCAATCGCTATAAATATTCAAGCGCCTATATGGAAACAACGCCTATCGTGGTTTATCGCTATGGCAACAAAAGACCCAAAGACATTAACGACCTTATCGGTAAACGTATTGCAGTGGTTAGTGATAGCTATCATCAAGAAGAACTTCAAAATCTGAGCAATAGCGCTCCTGAACTAGCAAAACAACTTGAATGGCAAGCTCTGGATGTTGAAACCATCGATTTAATGAAACGCATTGAAGATAAAGAAATCGATTACGCCATCATCACCTCCAGCGAACTAGAAATTCACCAAGCCTATTATCCTCGAATTAAAAAAGCCTTCGACATTGGTAAAGCGCAACAAATAAGCTGGTATTTCCCTAGCACGACAGACTATTCGTTAATCAATGCCGTTAATAATTTCTTTTCTCGAATCGAAGATGATGGCACCTTGTTAAACCTAAAGGAGCGTTATTTCGGACACCTGGGGCAATTAAATTATGTCGGTGCACGCACCTATATCAAACACATTAACCAACGACTACCTAAGTACGAAGACGTTTTCAAGAAATATAGTGAAAAGCACAATATCGATTGGCGGCTAATGGCTTCAATGGGTTATCAAGAATCTCATTGGCGTGCACGCGCAATATCCCCAACAGGCGTACGAGGCCTAATGATGCTAACCCAACCTACAGCTAGAGAAATGGGCATTAAAAACCGATTAGACCCAGAGGCAAGCATTAAAGGCGGCGTTGGCTATTTTGCCAAAATCAAAGCAAGAATCCCTGATCAAATACAAGAACCCGATAGGACATGGCTTGCCATGGCTGCCTATAACGTGGGTTATGGGCATTTAGAAGATGCAAGAATTTTAACGGAAAAAGGCGGAAAAGACCCTAACAAATGGCTCGATGTTAAAAACTTCTTACCTTTATTACAAAAGAAAAAATACTACAAGCAAACCCGTTACGGTTATGCCAGAGGTAACGAGCCTGTTATTTATGTTCAAAATATTCGGCGCTATTACGATGTATTATCCTGGATGACTCAACCCCAGCTCAATGAGCAAGCCATTGCCCAGAGCGAACTGGAAAATGGCCTGATCAAGATTATTGCTGATTAAGTTTGCTGAATTACAACGAGCAAGCTATTTTTATGGTCATATAATATTTTTAACTATATAAAAAACTAAGAGTTACTATTGATGTTTTTATCGAAACTTTTCGACAAATTTATGCCGACAGTGGAACTCGACTCAAAAAATTTGATGAGTATTCGATTTTTAATCTTCAGCAGCCTAATATTTTTTATGGATGGAATTTATGGCTTTACTAAGTGGTATCTGGCGGGCTACGGTGAATTTTCATCTTGGGCGTTAGTGTTAGTCATTGGTATGCCTGCCATTTTAATGGCGGTTAAGTATAGCCTTCTCTCAACAGAAATACTTTCAAATATATCTGTATTTCTCATAACTATTTATTCTGTATCACTAATATTCCACTTCGGGGGAATCAATTCAGCATATGTATATTGGCTGTTAGCTGTAGTTGTCTTTTCGTACATATTAACAGGTTATGTTTATGGCTGTTTTTGGTTTCTAATACTAGCCGGAATTACATTGACATTTATACTTTCAGATCACCTAGGTTTGCAGTTACACGACTTAAAACTCACTAAAAAACAACAACTTTCAAACACCATATCAGGTTATATGGTGCCTCTTTTTTCAGTTGCTTGTGCGATGACCTATATCATAAGACTTAGATTGGAAACACTAAAATCATCTGTTCAGCTTTATGAAAGCGCACAAGCGCAAACCCTTACATCCCAGAATTTGTCAGAGCAGTTAGTTAACGTTCTTCAGCAGGCATCGGTAAGCTCTGAAACGTTATTGACTTCCGCAACTGACCTTTCTGCTGTCACACAGCAAATTAATGACACCAGCTCTTCAATTAAAGATGGTATTAGAGCACAACTATTAAAGACTGAATCGGCTAATGAAACCTTAGAAAATATGGCTAAGTCAGTTGATGAGACGAGTAATGCAGTAGAAACAATTGCCAAAAACGGAGAAGTAGTCAGGGGTAAGTCTCGTGAAAGCTCAGACGCAATGAAAGATGCGATTAACTGTATGGGGCAAATCGGGCAAGGAAATTCCGACATAAGAGATTATGTTGGCGTTATTTCTGGCATTGCAGAACAAACAAACTTATTAGCATTAAATGCAGCAATTGAAGCAGCCAGGGCCGGTGAGCATGGGCGAGGATTTGCTGTTGTTGCAGATGAAGTACGAAATCTCTCAAACAGCAGTAATGCAGCTGCGGAGGAAATATCAGCACTAATCGCATCAAGTGAAAGGAATATTGAGCAAGGCGCAGCCATAGTGAGGAAAGCTGGCGACCAAATGATAGACGTATCGAGTCAAATTGTGGAAATTTTTGAAGCAATTACTTTTTCTGCACAAAGGTTAAAATCACAAAATGAAGGTATCAGTGGAATTCTCAATGATAGCTTGGAAATGGAAAAGATTTGCCAAGACAATGCAGAGTATTCTGAAAATTTAATTAGCGGTGCAACTTTATTAATTCAAGTAGCAAATAAACTGACTGGGTTATCAGGCGTAATGAGTGAGATGGTTAGTAATGCTGAATCTATTGAAGGGATCGAAAAACCTGCTGACGCAGGTACTTCTGAACTATTCTGATGCTGGATAATTGGCTATTTATTATTCAGTCTCACGATCCCTGAAGCCAATTAAATACAACACTGCATCCAGCCCTAAGTTGGATATAGAATGCCTGGCAGATTCTTTTACTAATGGCTTTGCTCTAAATGCAACGCCAAGCCCAGCTCGACTCAACATGGGTAAATCATTTGCACCATCACCAACAGCAATCACTTGCTCCCGACCTATCTTTTCTTTTGCTGCCAACTCATCTAACAAAGCTGCCTTTCGGTTACCATCAATCACTTGGCCAGTGACGTTGCCCGTCACCTTACCATTTTGAATTTCTAATTCGTTGGCATAGATGTAATCGATACCCAATTTTTCTTGTAAGCCTTTTGCAAAATACGTAAAACCGCCTGAAAGAATGGCTGTTTTATAACCTAAGCTTTTCAAGGTTGAAATTAAGCGCTCTGCACCTTCGGTCATTTTTAATCTGGCAGCCACTTTTACGAGCACATCTTCACTCAAGCCTTCGAGTAAACCGACGCGACGCGCGAAGCTTTCAGTAAAATCTATTTCCCCACGCATCGCCTGCTCAGTAATGGCAGACACTTCATCACCGACACCCGCTTCTTTGGCAAGCTCATCGATTACTTCTGCTTCAATCAGTGTCGAATCCATATCAAAAACAACAAGACGTCGATTTCTGCGATACATAGAATCTTCTTGAAAAGCGATATCTACATTCAACTCACTGGAAATACGCAGAAAATCGGCACGCAAGCTATCTAGACCCAAGGCCGTTCCTCTAACGGAAAACTCGATACACGCCTGACTAGACGACAAATCAAGATCCAAGGGGCGGCGACCCGATAAACGCGTAATATTATCTATATTCAAACGATGAGAGGCAGTAATTTCTGAAACCCTGGCTATCTGTTCTGCAGTAATAGAGCGAGATAATAAGGTGACGATATAACGTGCCTTGCCAGCGCCTTGAACCCATTCTGCATATTCTTCAGTACTAATAGGCTTAAAGGTAACTTGCAGATTAAGCTCATGCATTCTAAATAGGAGCTCTTTAAGCACACCCGATGAATCGTCTTTACTCGGAACTTCGACCAAAATCCCCCAGGTTAAATGATCATGAATCACGGCCTGACCAATATCTAATATACGCAAATGATATTGCGCCATAATGGCTGTTATTTCAGATGTCAGTCCTGACTTATCTCGACCTGACACATTAATCAGAATAATTTCACTCAAGCACATCACCCTTATTTTGCTTATCATCAATTAAAGTAGATTCTGAGATGGGTTTGACTTCCATTCGATCAACTTTCTGCAGACCTCTTGGCAGTTTGTGACCACGACGCCCTCTTTCCCCTATATAGTGTTCAAGATCGGCAAAACGAAGTTTTAAATGGCGTTTTCCAGAGTGGATAATCAAATAATCTTCTTCACTAAACACCGCTACGCAAACCATCCATTCATCACCACTTTGAACACGGGCTGACGAAATGCTGATCATTTTATTGCCTTTACCTTTTGCAAGCTCTGGCAATTCATTGATTGGAAAGACCAACATCCGACCTTCATTACTGACAGCTGCGATATAGCTTCCCTCAAGCTTATTCAGCCTGACAGGCTCCATGACGTCGGCACCTTTTGGAATAGAAATCGCGGCCTTACCTGCTTTATTCTTGCTGTATAAATTACCCACATTCGAAATAAAGCCATAACCGGCAGAGCTCATCATAATCAGCTTCTGAGTCGGCTCGCCCATTACCACGACCTTGAATGTCGCACCTGAAGGCGGGTTAATTTTACCTGTTAAAGGTTCACCCTGACCACGAGCAGATGGTAAGTTATGCGCCGGAAGCGTGTAAGAACGACCGGTCGAATCGATAAATGCAACTTGTTGATTACTCTTGCCTTTTGCTGCTAAGGCATAACCATCACCTGACTTGTAACTTAAGCCGCTCGGGTCAATATCATGGCCTTTTGCAGCTCTTACCCAGCCTTTATCAGATAACACAACGGTGACCGCTTCAGATGAAATTAAATCTGTTTCTGAGAAGGCTTTCGCTTCTGCTCTTTGAACAATAGGCGAACGTCTGTCGTCACCATATTTCTCAGCATCGGCAAGTAACTCATCCTTAATCAATTGCTTCATTAGGGCTGAAGAGCCTAATATTTTTTTCAGCTCTTTACGCTCCGCTTCTAACTCTTTCTGTTCAGCACGAATTTTTATTTCTTCTAAACGTGCTAACTGGCGTAATTTAGTGTCCAGAATATAGTCAGCCTGAACGTCTGTGAGCCCGAATCGAGCCATCAATACTTGCCGCGGTTCGTCTTCGGTTCTGACAATATGAATCACTTCATCAATATTCAAAAACGCGATTAATAAACCGTCTAATAAATGTAAACGACTTTCAACTTTATCCAAACGATAGTTTAAGCGGCGGGTAACTGTTTCGGTCCGATAAACCAACCATTCCGTTAAAATCGTTTTTAAGCCTTTCACAGCAGGTCGGCCATCTATGCCGATCATATTCAAGTTCACCCGGTAACTTTTTTCTAAGTCAGTACTCGAATACAAGTGCCCCATTAAGGCCTCAGCATCAACTCGATTAGAGCGGGGAACAATAACTAAACGCGTTGGGTTTTCGTGATCTGACTCATCTCTTAAGTCTGCCACCATGGGTAATTTTTTCGCCTGCATCTGGGAGGCTATTTGCTCTAGCACTTTTGCTCCAGAGGTTTGATGGGGCAGCTCCGTCACAACAACTTCATTATTTTCAATATGATACACGGCACGCATTTTCACAGAACCACGACCTGTTTCATATATATTCAATAGGTCCTGTCTAGGCGTGACTATTTCTGCAGACGTTGGATAGTCGGGCCCCAGAACGTGTTCTGATAGCTGTTCATTACTGACATCGGTATCATCCAACAAACGAATACACGCACTCACCACTTCTCGAAGGTTATGAGGTGGCACGTCTGTTGCCATACCAACAGCAATACCGGTTGTGCCGTTCAATAAAAGATTCGGCAAACGTGCTGGTAATGTTTTTGGCTCATCCATCGTACCATCGAAGTTAGGCGCCCACTCAACCGTACCCTGCCCGAGCTCACTTAACAAAGTATCTGCATAGGGTGCTAAACGTGATTCGGTGTAACGCATTGCTGCAAAGGATTTAGGGTCATCCGGCGCCCCCCAATTACCTTGTCCATCGATGAGTGGGTAGCGATAGCTGAATGGTTGCGCCATTAATACCATCGCCTCATAACACGCACTATCGCCATGAGGGTGAAACTTGCCCAACACATCACCAACGGTTCTGGCAGATTTCTTATATTTGGCAGTTGATTTCAAACCTAATTCGGACATCGCGTAGACAATACGTCGCTGAACGGGTTTAAGACCATCACCTAAGTGCGGTAAAGCGCGATCAAGAATGACGTACATAGAATAATCAAGGTAGGCTTTTTCGGTATAGTCACGCATGGTGACCTGCTCAATACCGTCTTCAAAGGTATGAAGTTCACTTGTCATAATTTTATTTTTAGTTCCGCTGTTTTAATGAAAAGGTAGGGTTGCATGTTCATTTTGCATTCAACCGACCAGCTAAACAAAATAGTATTTTTGATCAATCTGTTATTAGGGCGAAAGTATCCCAGATTAAGGCTAAAAATTCGAGCGAAACCACAAATCTCATGTTAAGATATTTCGCTTGAAAACAAATAACGCTATCTACAGATAATAATAGCGATAGCTGCCGTGACACTCTGCAAAATAATCTAGGTACTTTTAATGACAATCAGTACGACAGTCAGCTCAAGCAAACCTAATGAAGATACTCAAGATTTACGCACTGAAGACACTTCAGTAGAACCTGCTCCCGCATCTCAAAATAATGGTCCTTGCCTAAAATTAAAAGCCTCTTTGTTACCGATGACCGTTCTTGAGTTACATCATTATGATACCGAAAAAATTGACCACGAGCTGCGTGACAAAACCCGGCAAGCGCCAGATTTTTTTGAGAACTTACCTGTTGTCATTGATTTAGAAAAACTTTCAGCCGAGACCACCGTTCCATTTTCTGACTTAGTGGCCCAGTGCTTATCCTTTTCTATCAGAGTCGTTGCCGTTCGCGGTGGCCACCCAAGCCAGCAACTAGCCGCAAAAGAAGTCGGTTTAGGTGTACTGGCAAAGCAAAAAGATCGTCTGATTGATGTGACGCCACAGCTTGATCCGTCTGAAACGAAAATTAAAACCATTGAAGTAATTAAAGAAGTAGAGAAAATTGTTGTTCAGAATCAGCGACAGCAGAGCAAAGTCATTCACACGCCCATTCGTTCAGGGCAGCAAGTCTATGCCGCAGATGGTGATTTAGTGGTTATGGCCTCGGTCAGTGCCGGTGCAGAAATCCTGGCAGATGGCAACATTCATGTTTATGGTACGCTTCGTGGACGTGCCTTAGCAGGCGTGAAAGGTGACACAAACGCAAGGATTTTCTGCCACAGCCTAGAAGCAGAATTAGTATCTGTGGCAGGACAATATAAAATAAGCGAAGACATCGAAAAATCGCAACTTAAAAAAGCAACACAAGTCTATTTAGATAATGACACCCTTTGCTTAAAAAAAATTGACTTTTAAAAACAGTTTCTATTTATAAATTATCAATTTAATTCCGAATAAAGAATTAAACAATTTTTACGACAACAGAAAGACGGGATAAAACTTTGGCTAAGACAATTGTGATCACTTCCGGTAAAGGAGGTGTGGGTAAAACCACAAGTAGTGCGTCCATAGCAACGGGTTTGGCGCTCAAAGGGCACAAAACGGTTGTAATCGATTTCGACGTAGGTCTTCGAAATCTTGACCTGATTATGAACTGTGAACGACGAGTCGTGTACGACTTTGTGAATGTAATTAATGGTGAAGCGACCCTTAACCAAGCACTTATTAAAGACAAACAAGTTGAGAACTTATATATTTTGCCAGCGTCTCAAACTCGAGATAAAGATGCGCTATCTCAAGAAGGTGTTCATAAGGTATTAGAAGAGCTTAAAGGCAGATTCGAATTCATCATTTGCGACTCGCCTGCAGGCATTGAACATGGTGCTCAAATGGCACTTTATTTTGCGGATGAAGCTATTATTGTGACTAACCCGGAAGTGTCTTCAGTGAGAGACTCAGACAGAATTTTAGGCATATTAAACAGCAAGTCTCGCCGCGCGGAAACGAGCCAGGAACCCGTTAAAGAACACCTTCTATTAACTCGTTATAACCCTGAGCGAGTTCTGAAAGGTGAAATGTTAAACGTTGAAGATGTCAAAGATATTCTTGCCATCAAATTACTTGGTATTATTCCTGAGTCTACTTCTGTATTAACCTCTTCTAACTCAGGTGTCCCGGTTATTCATGATCAAGAAAGTAATGCTGGCCAAGCCTATAACGATGCCGTTGAGCGCCTGTTAGGTAATGATGTTCCACTGCGCTTTCACGAAATTGAAAAGAAGGGCTTCTTCAAACGTATGTTTAAGGGGTCTACTGCATGAGTTTTTTTGATTATTTTAAAAGCAATAAAAAGAATACAGCATCGATTGCTAAAGAACGCTTACAAATTATTGTTGCCCACGAGCGCGGAAAACGAGAACAGCCAGATTATTTGCCCCAGTTACAACAAGAAATTCTGGCCGTTATTCGTAAATACGTAAATGTGGGGGACGACCAAGTTCAAGTGCAATTAGATAAAAATGATGACTGCTCTATTCTAGAGTTAAATGTTACGCTTCCTGAAGATTGATAATACTGATTTTATCAAATGAGGGTTACTAACATAGCAGTAAAAATAGCATTAAGCGCCTGCTTTAAGGTGCTTAATGCTCATTCTATGTGAGTCGACAAGGAAAGACCAAACGAGCATGAAAGAATTAAGGCATACCGACAAATTACTCGCTAAAGATATTATGACACCCCACATCAAATCGGTGCCTCAAACTTGGACAATGCAACGTTTCGCAAGTTTTTTATCTGACAATAGTATTTCTGGCAGCCCTGTAGCAAACGATAACGGTGATTTAATAGGTATTGCCACCTTAAAAGATATTGCTGACTTTCACTTAAATTCCGTGAGTGAAAACTACGAAGAACAGCTCACCGAAGAAGAACGCCTTGAAGCTCGTCGCCTTCGTATGATGATGTTTGAAGGTTTATCAAAGCTGCCTGTTGAGGTGGGTGATATCATGACCCCCATTATCTTTTCTGTTGATGAACAAACAAAAATCGTAGAGGTTGCTAAACTTATGATGAAAGAACACCTACACAGGATCTTTGTCAAAAAAGGCACCGTTCTAAGCGGCATCATCACTACCTATGACTTACTTAGAGTCATTGCAGAAAACTAAGGCATACGTTATTCGTACTTAGCGTATGTTCCCGTGAAATGCAGTTGAGGGTTCGACATGGCTAGAAAAAAGAAAGATAAACGTGTTTATGTGCTGGATACTAACGTCTTAATGCATGAACCGGAATCTATTTTCAAATTCCAAGAGCATTCAGTATTCCTCCCCCTTAGAGTTCTCGAAGAGTTAGATAGCCATAAACGTGGTCAAAATGAAATTGCTCGAAATGCTCGCCAAGCTCACCGCTATTTAGATGAACTCTTATCCAAAATTGATATAAATGAACTCGATAAAGGCATAGAGCTAGGCGCAAATGGTCGGCTTTTTTTTCAAACCTTTCAAAAAGACCGCGCCCAAATTGCTGATAATGAAATTATAGATGTTACCAAACATCTTCAAGCTGATCTTACTTGGCAGGATAGTACCGTTATCCTGGTCACTAAAGATATCAACATGCGCATTAAAGCGAGTGTTTATGGCTTAATTTCTGAAGACTACCGTAATGATCAAGTGGCTAACATCGGCGACGAGTTACTCTTTGGTGGGCAAATCGAAATTACTGACAAGATGTGGAAAGCCGAAGGCGTAAATATTCAAGTCGATCGAGAAGAGTCAACAGACTTTGGAACGGTGATTATCTATAAAATCACCGCACCATGGGTCTTGAATTGGCCACTCAATGCACATATCTTTTCCGATTCAAGTACCAACAGTAATTTTCGTGGCATTCTTCGCTCTACATCTGAACATGTCGCCAATATAGAAATACTACCCGACTACGAAAAACAGTATCACTGCTGGGGTATTCAAGCGAAAAACAAAGAACAAAATTTTGCCCTGTCCGTTTTAACTGACCCGGAAATTGATTTTGTCACTATCGCTGGCGATGCAGGTACAGGTAAAACCTTACTCACACTCGCAGCTGCTCTCGATTTAGTTTATGAAGATAAACTCTACGACGAAGTCATTGTTACCCGAGCAACTGTTCCGCTTGGTGAAGAAATTGGCTTCTTACCTGGCGAAGAAGAAGAAAAGCTAGAACCTTGGATGGGTGCCGTATTTGATGCCTTAGAAACACTCAGTACGAACCCGTCAGATAGTAATCTCGAGCGCAGAAGCAGCATCGAATTTTTGAAGAGCAAAGTAAAAATTAAAAGCGCTTCTTTTATGCGAGGCAGGAGCTTTTCACATAAGTTCTTTTTGATTGATGAAGCTCAAAATTTAACCTCAGCACAAATGCATGGCCTAATTTCACGCGCTGGACCAGGCACAAAAGTGGTTGCTATTGGTAACTTAAAACAAATTGACACCCCTTACTTAAGCGCCTCTACAAGTGGCTTTAGTTTTGCTATTGACCGGATGAGGAGCTGGCAACACTACGCCCATATTACACTTCAAAGTGTCGAGCGTTCCCGTTTGGCGGATTATGTCGCTGCCCATTTTTCTGACTAAGAGATGATATCCCAGCATGGGGTTTAAAACTGATAAGTTCGAATTAGCTATTTTTAGGGGGTGCCCAGTATTAAAAACATTCACTAAATGCCAGCTAAACAGGAAATTGAACCTTTACATTACTTATTCAAATATTCTAGTAGTTTATAAACAGCTATGCCGTCCAAAGATTTTAAGTCGTTGTTTTTAGCCCCCAAACACAATTTTAATAGAATATTCCACATCTTTATTTGTAGCAGGGTGCTGAAACTTTATATAAGTCGCATGCAGATCAAGCCTTGGTGACATTGAGAAAGCCTCATCATGCGCATAGAACTTATCACCTAAGATAGGATGCCCGATGCTTTGCATGTGTACTCTGAGCTGATGTGAGCGACCCGTTACTGGCTCTAATTCAAGTATGCTCCAATATTCTGATTTCGAAATAACGCGCCAGTGTGTTAAAGAAGGCTTACCTGTTTCTAAATCTACTTTCTGTTTAGGTCTGTTCGGCCAGTCACAGATCAAAGGTAAATCAACACTCCCCTGTTTCTGGGAAGGCAAGCCAAATACTCTTGCGATATAACGCTTGGAAACTTGTCTATTTTGGAATTGTCTGGAAAGATGACGATGACTTTGTTTATTCAAGGCCATTAACATAATGCCAGAGGTCGACATATCCAAACGATGAACCACTGTTGCTGTTGGGAAAACTCGTTGCACTCGTGTTTGAAGGCTATCTTTGTGAATAGCCTGCCTGCCAGCAACCGACAACAAGCCACTTGGCTTATCTAGAACCAATAAGTCATCATCTTGATAGATGATACTTAAGTAAGGTGACATGGGCGGCTGGTAGACAAAGTCATCCATTAAGA
Organism: uncultured Oleiphilus sp.; assembly: GCA_963974595.1. Lineage (GTDB taxonomy): Bacteria > Pseudomonadota > Gammaproteobacteria > Pseudomonadales > Oleiphilaceae > PZPK01. The sequence goes on from CAXBDA010000033.1 coordinate 16,854, forward strand.
CAATTACTCTGTATCAAATGCTTTAAGATCTTCGATAGTTCTTAAACGAGCCGCTCTTCTAATATCAGCTTGCTGGAAACGTCGTTCTTGAATTTTATCGTCTATCAAGACTGGCGGAACGCGGGTCGCTTTATTTTTTTCATCTAACGCGACAAAGGTGAAGTAGGCAGAAAGAATATGCTTACTTGCACCGGTATAACTATTTTCAGCTTCAACCTTCACCCCTATTTCCATCGATGAATTCCAAGCACGGTTAATTGAAACCTTAAATATCAGGGTATCGTTTTCATTAGCCGGTGCTAGAAAATGAATGGAATCTACCGATGCGGTCACACAGACATGACCGCTATGTCGCTCTGCAACCACCAAAGAAAGCCGGTCACATTTGGCCATAATCATGCCGCCAAAGGCAGTACCATGGGCATTCAGGTCATTGGGGAATACTTTATAAACGTGGCCATGGATGGCTGAAGCGGAGACTTTCTTGGCAAGCAGAGTGCTCATACAATACTCATAGCTGAAAAATTTAGAGAGAATTATAAAGACTTCAAGCCGAGATGTATGCTTGCTATTTATTCAATTATTGAATTTATTCTATTGAGACTGAATTAATTTAGATACAGTACGCTCAATAAGCGCGACATAGCTTGAATTAAACCCTGAATGCTGCATGACAATACGACCTTCAGCATTAATAAGAAAAGCCGTTGGCATCGCTAATATTTGATACTTATGCTGCGTGCTTCCCCCGGTATTTTCATAAAGAACCGGAAATGCCACCTTTTGTTTCTCTAAAAAAACCAAGGCTTCAGGTATTTCCATATCGACATTAATGGCTAAAATTTCAAAATTTTCTTTCCCGTATTTATGTTGAAGTCTATTACGAAGCTCGTCATACGCAGGAAAAGAAGCACGACACGGGCCACACCATGAGGCCCAAAAGTCGACCAATACGACAGAACCTCGATAATCGGATAATTTATATTGCTCTTGTGTTATTAAATGCGGTAAGGAAAACTCAGCGGCTATATCGCCTTCATCTGCATAAATCAAATACGGCCATACAGCAAAAATCATCCCTAAAAAGAACTGTTTAAAAATCTGCTGTTGAAAGAAAAAATGCATTACGCACTCTGGGCTTCAAGAAGTGTTAACAGATCTGCCCGATATTGTTGTTTATTTTGATAACTTCGATCAAGTTGCTGCAAGGCAGTCACTACCTCTTCAATTCTTTGTTTTAGAGTATCAAAACAGGAAGCGAATTCAGCTCTTAATTCTTCAGGAGAAGCATTTGCATTAGCAGGGTCTGGCAACCCCCAATGCACATGTGACCAATCACCCTGAAAAACAGGGCAATCTTCGGCAGCAGCATTACCACATACGGTCATCACTATGTCGAAATGCGGTGCATGCGCTTGTTCAAACTCATGCCAGCTTTGGCTGGTTACATCATTCGCGGCATACCCCAAGGCTGCAATTTTTTCTAGCGCATAAGGGTTCACTTTACCTGTAGGCTTGCTCCCAGCACTCCAAGCTTTAAAATAGCTGGCACCAACACTGTTAAACAGAGCTTCGGCCATAATGCTGCGCGCAGAATTCCCCGTACATAAGACCAATATATTCAGCTTTACCTTTTCTTCTTTTAGGCCATTTATAACCAATTTCATTTATTTATTCCTGTTAAGAAGATCTATTAAAGTCTTTAAGAATTCCCTGTGTAACCAACTGATGGATCATATCTAAACCAAAAGCATTAAACGCTTCATTCAAGGGTACATGCATTTTCAAGGCTAGCTCCGACAAAACCTCTGAACTACTTGTATAACCTTGTTCAAATAAACTCACTAAAGCTGAAGTTGGTGCATTTACTTCGGTAAACTCAACGTCATTATTTGCATTTCTAAATACCAATAAAAAGGTTTGTTTGTTTTCTGTAGGAAGGTAATTAGGTGAAATTTGATGTACAGGCCAATCATAAATCAGGTTTTGCAAACTGGGATTAACCCTTATTCCTGATGATGGGTCAACCGCCTGATGATGCTCATCAAAGGTATCAACCGCTAGTTCAACCCATTCATAATGTGCTAATTGGACAAACCAAGAATAAGGCAGTTCAGGTGCTGAATCTGACACCAGATAATCTAGAAACGCTTTTGGGATATCATTAAAACGTGGTGAATGGCAACGCCAATCACGAAAGAAGGACCGCGATAAATCACGCCAAACATCTTGCTCAATTAGACTTTTACACACTGGAAAGCAGGTATTCAGAAACCCGCAGATATTATTAAACAATAGCTCTTCGTACACTCTGGAGCGTCTGGGGGTAACGCCATCTGGTAGAGCCTCATTCGCAGGGTCTCGCAAATAACGACCAAACTCAGCCTGAAAATTCTGCCATGGTTCAAGCATAAGAACGAACGTGTGATCTAGATTTCGTATCAGAAAATGTCATTTGTATTTCCCTGATTTTATTCACTTCAAATAGTAACTCTGACAAAGCAGGAATATTGAAATCCCGCTCTAAACAGGTTGGAGTATTGACTGCATCAAAGCGATTCATTGCATAGGTCTGTTCTAACAAGGCCCATACAGGATCAATTACCTTGGCACCATGGGTATCAATAATTAAACCATCGTCTTCCACATAATGACCTGCCACATGAAGATAACCCACTTTCTCTAGTGGCAAGGAAGACAAATAAACAATGGGGTCAAAATTGAAGTTCTGACTATTCACATAAACGTTATTCACATCGAGATGAAAAAAACAGCCCGATTCTTCAACGATGGCAGAAACAAACTCGGCTTCTGTCATATCAGCATTCGGTGGTGCAACATAGTAAGAAGCATTCTCTATTCCAATCTGCATACCTAAGATATCTTGTGCTTGCTTGATTCGATTGGCGACCCATTTCACCGCACCTTCTGTGCACGGAATGGGTAACAGGTCATAAAGATGCCCATCATCTGCACACCAAGACAAGTGCTCGGTGTACAAAGAACTCTGATGTGTTTGCATAAAACGCTTTATATTTTTTAGTAGTACAGTATCTAGCTCGGTGTAACCACCAACAGAAAGTGACAAACCATGACAGGTAAAAGGATAACGTTCGGTGAACTCACGTAAGTCTTTTGCAAATCGACCGCCTATCGACAGCCAGTTTTCAGGTGCAATCTCAAAAAAATCTACAGGTATAACCGATGAGCTATTTCGTAAGTCAGATATCATTTCTCTTCGAAAACCTAAACCGGCAAAACCGGGATAAGAAGAAGTATTATCTAAACTGACTTTAGCCATCATAAATACCTTGATTGCAATAACACAAAAAAGTTGAGCGACCTAAGCCGCTCTTCTTCAGATCATAATGCGTGGTTTATTTATCGCCACCACATTTGCCTTCACCACACTTACCGTCCATTTTTTTCTCAGCTTTCTCTTTCATGTCGCCACCACATTTACCGTCCATGCTCTTTCCGGCTTTCTCTTTCATGTCGCCGCCACATTTACCGTCCATGCTCTTTCCGGCTTTCTCTTTCATGTCGCCGCCACACTTACCATCCATGCTCTTTCCAGCTTTCTCTTTCATGTCGCCGCCACATTTACCGTCCATGCTCTTTCCAGCTTTCTCTTTCATGTCGCCGCCACATTTACCGTCCATGCTCTTTCCAGCTTTCTCTTTCATGTCGCCACCACATTTACCTTCTGGCATTTTGTCATTAGAAGCAACCAGGTATCCGCTTGACAATGAAGTTGCTGAGAATGGGTTTTCGTTAGCTTGCAGTGCACCAGAAAATGCTGCCATAGCTAAAGATGAGCCTAATACAACTGACGTTAATGTAGTCTTTTTCATAACTGATCCTTTAAATATATTTATAAAGAGTGGTAACTCATTTTCATTGTTAAACTACTTTTTAATCGCACTTAATAAAAGTAAATCATACCCACTAAGTGTCATAAGTAGTGTTTCGATAGTATAGTCGATGAAACTAAAGGTATTCTTACAACTAATTTAAATTTTTTTACTAATTTGCTCACCGTTTTTATTTTTGATTGAGCGCCTGTATTTTAAGCTTATTTATTAGGCTTTTGGAATAGTAGCGTCATTCTATCGCTCTCACCAATCGCTAAATAATCTTCTTTTTCCTCATTTCCCAGACGAAGTGTAGGTGGTAAGGTCCATACTCCCTTTGGGTGATCCGTTGTATCTTTAGGATTTCGATTGATATCGCTCTCTTCGACAAAATTAAATCCTGCCTGTTTTGCGATTCCTATAACATAATCCTGACGCATATACCCACTGGCTTCTTGCTCACTTAAGTCACGAGAATCAGCCAGCCGGTGATCGACAACACCCAGCAGGCCTCCTGGCTTCAGTGCTTTATAAAATGATTTAAACGCTAAAAGTACTCGTTCATCACCCCCTCCTCGCATATACCAGTTATGTACATTTCTGAACGTTAATACCAAATCAGTACTATTCTCTGGTGCAATGTCGATATAACCGGGAGGATTAAAACTCGTCAGTTGAACCTTTGAATATAGCTCTGGTAATGCAGCTAGTTTTTCAACAAAGCTTTTACGAGAGTTTCGAAAAAATTCTGACGTAGAATCCTCATTAAAATGTGCTGCATAAAAGACGCCCTTATCTTTTAAGTAAGGAGCCAAAATCTCGGTATACCAACCTTTTCCACCAGGCCATATTTCCACTACCGTCATATTTTCTTTTAGACCGAAAAACTCAAGCGTTGCTTGAGGGTTTCGATAAACATCACGCACGGCAGAGGCTTCTCTATGCTTAGATTCAATAATATCGTTTAGCTCTGTTGCTATAACGGGATTAACCAAGCTCAATAATAAGCTAGTTGCCAGTACTGCTTTTTTAAACATAATTTTTCAACCTTTATCAATAATCAAATCAAAATGGTGAAGGGTATTCCCGCATCACACTCTGAATATCCTTCAAAGCCTCGTCACTTAATTTAAGCTTAAACGCATCAATATCTTCCGTTAGCTGAAATAAAGATGTCGCGCCGATAATCGTAGACGTCACACCATCAACCTGATCACACCATGCCAAGGCTAGTTGCGAAGACGTCATGCCATTTTGCTGTGCAATATCGGCATAAGCTTTGACCGCCTTTTCAACTTGCGGCTTATCTCGTAAAATCCCATTGCGCTGGGGAATACTCCATCGGCTACCTTCTGGTCGCTGCCCATTCAAATATTTACCACTTAATACACCACCGCCTAAAGGAGACCATGGCAAAAAGGCAAGATCTGCATGAACACAATTTTCAATCAGATAAGGCCAGTCTTTGTTATGAAGCAGGTTAAATTCATTTTGAATCGATACCATTTTGGGTAGCGAATATTTTTCGGCTAATCGAAGATATTCACTAATTCCCCAAGGGGTATCATCGGACAAACCACAATAACGAATTTTCCCTGCCTTAATACACTTATTTAATGCCTGAAGGATTTCTAACATTTGATTAGAGTGTGCTTGGGTATCAACATCGGTAAACGTAATTCGACCCGGTAGATGTTTTGCAAAATGGGGTGATGTACGATTAGGCCAGTGAAGCTGATAGAGATCGATATAATCTGTTTGAAGTCGCTTTAAAGACGCATCAACAGATTGAATAATCGATTCACCCGTGATATCACCACTCTCTCGAATCCACGGTATTCCATTACCCGCTATTTTACTCGCCAGTATAATATCGCTGCGTTTATTTGGGTTGGCCGCTAACCAATTACCAATCATTTTTTCGGTTTTACCGTAAGTGTCAGCCTTAGGTGGTACTGAATACATTTCGGCCGTATCGATAAAATTAATACCCTGAGCCAAGGCATAATCAATTTGTTCACTTGCTTCACGCTGGCTATTTTGGCTGCCCCAGGTCATAGAGCCCAAACAAACGCGCGACACCTTCAGATCGCTACTACCTAGCTTTGAATATTGCATATTTTATCCTTTAGATTCTTAATCACTCTATGAGCAAAAATAATTATGTTCCTTGAGGTTTTTACCCCTCCCTGAGCGTTATGTAATAAAATTTTCAGGTAAATACTTCAAATCATCTGCCTCATCTATATCATGCAGCTGCCGTAAATGCGCCACCTGCCAATCCAAGTATCGAAAACATTCAAATGTTAACTCACACACTTTGTCAGTACTCCATGGTATACCTTCAAACAGACTTGAATCAAAAGCATTCAAACCCATCAAGGCATAACCACCATCAGAAACGGGTGTTAAACAGGCATCATGACACAATAATTCTTCCGCTGCGCTGCGCAGGTATTGCGCGTCTAATTCAGGGCAATCAGTGCCCATCAACAAAACACTGCGGTGACCTTTCAATGCTCTTTCTGCCGCCCTTGCCATGCGTTCACCTAAATCACCGTCACCCTGCTCTGTTAAGAGGATATTTTTTGGCAATGAATAGCCATTCCAGTAGTTATCGCTTAAAGACGGTGTCACACATAATTCAACAGACCCAATATCTGCAGATAAAGCGTGTTTAATGGTGTGATCAAATAATTTTTTCGCGAATCGAGCCGCGCCTTGCTCACCTAACGCAGGTATTAATCGGGTTTTAGCAAAGCCAGCTAAGGGTGCTTTCGCAAAAATAATGATGTGTACTTTTTTTTTATTCATGGTTTAAGTTGTCATACTTTAAATAGTCTTCGATCTTATTATTCTTTAGTTTAGCGATATTTAGCGGCTAACTCTTCTGCGCTCACACCACGCCAATACGAGAAGCGCAAAGACCACATTAAATAGATCGTATTCCAAATACCTTTTTGCTCCCAACGCCGCCCAGACGTAATAACTTTAACGCGCAGAGCAACAGGTTTGCTTATGCGTTTTAAACGTTTCGAGAACTCTATATCTTCCATCAAAGCTTGAACAGGAAAACCACCCATTTTCTCAAACAAATTTTTCCGTATAAAAATCGCTTGATCACCGGTCACAATAGAGCTTAAGCGAGATCGATGATTCATAAACCAGGCAATCACCTTGAACATAAACGCTCGCCCGCTAATCGTGACGTTAAATCGCCCCCAATCAGAACGTGTATCCTCAAACGCCTGTTTAATAATTTGATCAGAATTTTCTGGCAAGCGAGTATCGGCATGTAGAAAAAGTAAGATGTCGCCACTTGCAAATTTTGCACCCGTATTCATTTGAAGGGCTCGGCCTTTTTTTGATCGAACCACGCTAAAGCCTAATGCTTCGGCTTGTTCAGGTGATTGATCGGTACTGCCGCCATCAACTAAAATGACTTCACAGCTTGCACGTTTACATGCAAGCAGATGCTCCAAGAGTTCTGGCAATTGTGCAGCTTCATTTAGAATGGGAACAATAATCGATATAAGCATAAAGAAGTTTATTTCGTATTTAAGCGCAAATCATAGTCAAGAAGCTCGACATCCACATTTCGTTTTTCACCCAGCAAGGGAATAAGGCTAGATATCTAAACAGACGAAACCTTTAACCGCGTCTCCAAGTATGGTATTTCTCTAGAATACGAAGCGCCATTTGAGGTGCATGAGCTTTCTTCCACTCACCAGCGGCATATTTATTCGCTTCTGCCCAGGTTGGATAAGTATGAATTGTACCCAATATTTTATTCAGACCTAAACCATGACGCATCGCAAAAACAAATTCGGCTAATAAGTCTCCGGCATGCTCACCGACTAAGGTGACACCCAAAATTTTATCTTTCCCGGGAACCGTTAATACTTTGACGAAGCCGTGTGCTGCACTTTCAGCGATGGCTCGATCGAGATCATCAATGCCGTATTTAGTAACTTCATAAGCAATACCCTGCTCTTTGGCTTCTTGTTCATTTAAGCCAACACGTGCCACTTCAGGATCCACAAACGTCGCCCATGGAATCACACTGTAGTCAGCTTTAAATTTTTTGAACTGGCCAAACAAAGCATTTACGGCGGCATACCATGCTTGATGCGCGGCAGTATGGGTAAATTGGAATGGCCCAGCGACATCACCCGCTGCATAAATATTCGGATACAAGGTTTCAAGGTATTCATTGGTGACAACGGTTCGATTCGTTTCGATACCCAAGGTTTCCAGACCGTAGCCAGTCAAACGTGCAATACGACCAACAGCACAGAGTAAGTCATCAAATTCAATTCGCTGTTCTTCGCCTTGGTGCTCGACCACAATGAATTTTGAGTCTCCGTCTTTTTCACAACGCAAGGCTGCGTGACCTGTTAGTACTCGGACACCATCGCTTTCCAAGCTGGCTTTAGCGAGTTCAGACACGTCCTGATCTTCCCTTGCCATTATACGCTCACCGCGCTCAATCTGAATGACTTCACTACCTAAACGCGCAAAGCTTTGAGACAGCTCACAACCAATCGGGCCGCCACCCAACACAACTAAACGCTTCGGAATATCATCTCGTTTGGCAAACTCATCCCACAAGGTATCACTGGTGACATAACCCGACTCTTCAATACCCGGCAAAGGCGGAACAAAGGGGCTAGCACCGACTGCAATCACGATACTACGAGCGGTTAAGCGCTGGGTGCCACCGTCGTTAAGCGCTATTTCAACGGTCCAGGGATCAATCATTTTGGCATAACCTTGCAGTACTTCGACGCCTAAACCGGTATAACGTTCAACACTATCGTGTGGTTCCACTTCGGCAATTACACTGTGAATACGCTGCATAACTTTCTTGAACGAAAAGGCTGACCGAACATTCTCCAAACCATACTGTTCAGCCTGTTGCATTTGCTTGGCTAACTTAGCGCTTTTGATTAAGGCTTTACTGGGGACACAACCATAATTGAGGCAATCACCCCCCATTTTATGCGCCTCAATCAAGGTCACCTTTGCTTTAACCGCAGCCGCAATGTAAGAAGACACTAAGCCACCAGCACCACCGCCAATCACAATTAAATTACGGTCAAATGTCTTGGGTTGAGTCCAATTTTCATAAACACGTTTCGCTTGAAAAATAGCAATGATCTTTTTCGCAATAAGTGGGAAAATACCGAGCAGTACAAAAGATAAGATTAAAGCCGGAGATAAAATACCTGATAAACTTTCAATTTGAGCCAATTGGGTACCGGCATTCACATAAACAATGGTACCCGCCAACATGCCAACCTGACTAACTAAATAAAATGTGCTTGCTTTAATTGGCGTTAAGCCCATTAATAAGTTGATTAGGAAAAAAGGAAAAACCGGCACCAAACGCAGGGTAAAAAGATAAAACGCACCTTCTTTTTCGATTCCCTCATTAATTGCTTTTAAGCGATCACCGAATTTATTTTGTACCGTTTCCTTCAAGAAATAACGTGATGCCAAAAAAGCAAACGTGGCTCCAATTGAGCTGGCAAAGGAAACAATCACAGTACCCCATAACACACCAAACAAAGCGCCTGCTGCTAATGTCATCACAGCTGCACCTGGAAGTGAAAGCGCTGTCACTAGAACATAGACACCCAAGAACGCGAGTGCCACGGTAAATGGTGCTTGCGAGCGCCATTTTTCAAAGTCGCCCAAACCATTTTTCAAACCGTCTAAGGTTAATAAATGCTGAAGGTCATACGAAAAAAACAAAAATATAACGACCGCGATTAAACCTAAAATGATACCTTTTTTCATAATCCTACCCTAAATAAACTATTAAAGTGCGCCACCACAACTGCTACCCTGACCGGCTGTACAGCCAAAACAGTGATCAGCTATCGCAATATCTTGGCCACTAATATCGTCTCTGAACAAATCTTCCAAGGTATTTATTCCTGATGCTTTTAGCGGTAATTCCAATTGCTGATTAAAGTCGCAATCAAATAAATTACCCTGCCAATCAACACTGATTAATGAACGACACATTACGCCTTTTAAGTTAGCCGCACTAAAACTATCTTTCAGCAAATTCATATACGGTACGAATTCACCTTTCGAAATAAGCGTTGAACCAAAACGTTTAATGGGCATATTCGCCAAGGCATAAAGCTCGTTAAAGGTGATGCCAAAATGCACTTTAAGCTCATGTTTATAATCCGCCTGTAAAGCTTCTTGATTCGGAGGAAGCGATGCCCCTTGCGGGTTATAAACCAAGTTAAGCTTTAAAGAACTTCCCACTTGGGCATAACCCAAGGCGTTGAGATTTTGAAGACCCGCAATACTTTTATCAAAAACCCCTTCACCGCGTTGCTTATCCACATTTTCTAAGGAGTAACATGGCAGAGAGGCGACGACCTCCACTTCATTCTCTGCTAAAAACCCTGCCAAGCCTTCGTAACCAGGCTCGAATAAAATAGTCAAGTTGCAACGATCAATTACATGGATACCGGCAGCTCTTGCCTCTTGAACCAGCCTCCTAAAACCTTGATGCATTTCTGGAGCGCCACCAGTCAGATCAAGCGTTTTAATATTTCTAGCGATCATCACAGGCACGATACGCGACAGGTTTTTCTCATCCATCATTTCCGTTCTGTGAGGCCCCGCATTTACATGGCAGTGCAAGCAACGCTGATTACAGAGATAACCTAAATTAACTTGTAATATCTCAGTACTAGAACGTTTGATAGACGGAAAGTCACTTACCTCTAATAAAGGTAATGTCGCATGCATAGCCAACTCCTATAGATAATTCGTTAGATTTTAGGTGATCAAAATTAGATTGCGCACAATATAGTCGCATAGAAGATGCGATTTATTACACTTATTTTTAAATAAAATAATAAATTAATGTGTAAGGTTTGAATCTGGCTCACGACTATACAACCAATCCTTACGTGAAACTTGGTTTATCTGGATCAATATTCCCTAAAACGAATAAGATTCACGTATCTAAAACTAGCAATCACCAGCAGAGTATTTGTATGAATGTAATCATTAATTTCAGCAACCGGGTTCTTGACCTCTTAGACAAAGTAAAGCACATCAATTTTTTGGGGCCACTAGCCCTGCGCATCTACCTTTCACCCATTTTTATTCTTGCGGGTTGGCACAAGCTGCAGGCTTTAGATAGTACCGCGTATTACTTTGGTGAAATTCTAGGCTTGCCTGCCCCTATGCTGATGGCGACACTGGCGGGTCTAACTGAATTCCTCGGTGGCATCGCTTTATTATTCGGTTTTGCATTACGCCTGGTTGCTCTTCCACTGATGATCACCATGGCAGTCGCTGCTGGAACTGCACATTGGGACAACGGTTGGCATGCACTTCCAGAAACTCAATTAACTGTTCCTTGGGAATGGCGTACAGATTTAATAGAGGAAGCACAACCGCGTAAAGATGCAGCTAAATCACTGTTAAAAATGCATGGTAATTATTCATGGTTAACAGAGACAGGCTCTATCACTATTCTCAAAAATGGTATTGAGTTTGCGGCGACTTATTTCATTATGCTGCTGGTGTTATTTTTTATTGGTGCCGGGAAGTATTTTAGTTTGGATTATTGGATAGCAAAGCGCTTTCGAAAGATTTAAGTTATCGGTGTGCAATGCTAGCCACTGAGTGTTGTGGTTATCTTGGCCTGATTAATATGATTCCGCTTGCTCATTTAATTAAGACTAAAGTTTAAAAGTATTCGTTTTACAGGTAATGTTATCACCACACTAAACCCGCAGATATTTGCTTCAGAAGATTCACCAAATAAACCTGAAGCGAGTTTTTGGTTAACTCGTGAGGCTCTATAAACATTTACTAGTGGTTTTTAATCAGGTCTTCTATATCAGTAGGTGATACAAAAACAAATGACTTCCCAGACTTTAGTTTTGTTAACAGCTTTAATTTATCTGACATTTGAATTAGATCTTTTCTAGCTGTTTCATAAGCTATGCCATGAGAGTTTTGATGCTCATTAATATTGTAGATAAACCTAGGATGTTTTAAAGCATGCCTCAATAAAGCTAACTGCCTAAAGTTAAGCTTACCCTTGAGTTTGTTATTAGTTTCTAACAAGCTTTCAGCGAACTCTACACCTTTAATCTTCTCATCGAAGTAGGCTTGCAGCTCTACTATAGAGAGTTTAATCACCTCTAGTTGATGAACAATAAAATAGGTTAGATCATTATCATCAGTTTCAGTATGCAAGAATGCTTTACCATATTGGACAGGTGCTCGTTTGATCACCTTTGAAATAGAAATAAACTCCATTAACCAATAGTCTTGATTTGCTAACGCCCAGTAGAACAGTGCTCTTGCCGTTCGACCATTACCATCTACAAATGGATGGTCATAGGCTAGCATGAAGTGCAGAACAATAGCCTTGATTACAGGATGCAAAAAGTCTTCTGTTAACTCACCATTAGCAAACTGACAAAGCACCTTTAACCTATCTTCTAGTTCACTAGCATCAGGTGGTGTATGCAATACATTGTGGCTCTCATCGACAACATGTATATCTTCATCAGCATCCCTGAAACAACCCGCTTTTTCTCCGTCATCCAAGGTACTTTCAGTTACTATTCTGTGAAGTTCTAATACGATTGAAGGCGTAAGCTTCTCATCCTTGTACTCTCTAATAAACTGCATCGCATGATAATTATTCATTATCATCTGTTCGCTTTTATCTTTAGGGTCTCTTCCCTGACGAATCATTTCTTTAGCTACATTTCTAGTAGTAGATGCACCTTCAAGCTGACTTGAACTAATAGCTTCCTCGACCAGTGACCTAATGAGATAAGTATTTCGTATATTCGGGTTAGCGATTGGTTTTTCAGCAGAGATGGTTCCTGCTGTATTTAAATCCAACCAATGCAATTCTTCTTGTAAGTTATTAGGAACACAAAACTTAAAGGGTTTACCGTACTTACCCATTAAAGGGATGGTTTGGTACATGCTGCTTCTAGAAAACTTTATACCTGCCCACCATTCCTTATTACTATATCCTTCAGGCGATTCAAGATGCTGTATCTTATCCCAGTGAAGGTATCGACCTTTAGTATCAACAGGACTGAACTTACTTAAAATACCCGTTGCTTTAGTAGAATCCTTCGCAATCATATCAACAAAGATATCCTCTGCATTAGGAGGCGTAACAGGCATTTTCATATTGTTGACCCAATATAATTTATAAGTGAACAAGATTTATTACTAGCTTTCTAATATCTAGTAATAAAATACTAGACTAAGTTTTTATGAAAGTTAAATATTATTTTTTAATTATCGCTTTTGAACACATAGCTGGGGGGGGGAGTGTTGTGCAAAGATCTCTATAAACATCTTTTACATATGCTGAATCACAATTTAACTTGGGAGCTTAGCTAGCTGTTTATCATGCCATTTCGGCAAACATAGAATACAAACAACAGCACCTATCAAAGCATAAAACATATCCGACTGAGTGTCCCAAATATAGCCTTGAGTACCTAAAAATGCTTCGGCAGCCTGATCAGATAATAAAGCAACCCACCACTCTATCAGCTCATAAAAAGCACTGAACGCTAAACATATTGAGATGATAAAAAGATTTAACCAAGCCGTACTCTTCACTACCTGTTTACGAATTAATAACTCTCTCGCAATTAAAGCAGGTACAAAACCTTGAAAGAAATGCCCAACTTTGTCGTAGTTATTACGTTCAGAACCAAATACTTCTTTGAAGTAATCAAACAAAGGCACTTCGGCATAAGTGTAATGCCCGCCGACTATCAAGACGATACTATGCATCAAAATTAAAACATATAAGAGAGGGCTTAGCGGGAAAGTTTTTCTTGTGACCAGAAGAATCACAGCACCAATGATGGCGGGCAATACTTCTAAAAACCAAGTAAATTGATCTTTGGGGTCTATTCCTGACCAGATTAGAACAATGAGAAAGATGAAACCCCATAGATAGCTATATAATTGTTTTTCCATACGATCATTGAACCTGTCGAAATGTCTGTATTGAGCATTGTCGAAATATACTTGATGAAACTTTTGATTATATAAGAACGCCCTTTGACCCTTCGATAAAATCAGGGCAGGAAAGCTCAGGTAGCGTCACTATCCTTCATATCTTTTCCCTTGGTATACGACTGAGCAAATACACTGATAGAATCCATGTGTTTACCAAAGTTACGACAAGCTGAACACATCATCATGTGAAATTTTAAGGATGCTTTTTCCTTACCCGATAAAGGACGGTCTTTCTTCTCGGATAATAATCTTGTGGCTTCTTTGCAGTTCATCATAATACTTTTCATAACATTCTGGCCCCTATATTTTCACCTTTGAGAAACCATTTATTCTCAAGGCACTCTCTTAATCTCAGCCTTGCTCGATACAACATAACATGAAGATTACTGGTCGATATATCCAGGCTCTCGCAAATTTCATTCGCATCAAGCTGAATAAATTCGCGCATCATAAATAAACGCGCCTGATTCTCTGGTAAACCGTGTAAGCAGGTTTCAAAAACTCGCCAAAAGTGATCTTGTTTAACGGATTCATGAGGCGAGCCCCAGCTAACGGGTTTTTCATGTTTATGCCAGTGACCATGATCATTAAACAGCTGATCCATATTATCCTGCTCTTGACCTTCTTTTAGCAGGCTGCTGGCCTGAACGTACTTTTGCCCTTTACGGAGTATGTCGGCTATTTTATTTTTAAGAATGGCAAACACCCAGGTTTTAAGTGCTGATCGTCTTTCGAACTTGCCAGCATTTTTCAAGGCACCGATTAAAGCTTCTTGAACCGCATCCTCGGCCAAGGCTTCGTCTGAAAGTTGTAACTTTGCAAACTTCAACATCATCACCCGGAGCTCTGTTAAGAACTTTGGATCTGATAAATTTCCGTCAGAGCCGCCTTTTCCTACATCTGAGTTTGGATCGCTTTCAGGGTTTGTTGTCATCCTTTTACCTGTTTGATTAGTCGTGGTAACTTTATTTTTCTTACAAACATATTATTTTTAATAAACTACTTTCCGCAACAAGCGCATGCTGGGTCTTTTTTTAATGTTAGACTACGCCACTGCATAGTCATGGCATCTAATAGCAATAATTTACCCACTAAAGCGTCACCTAAACCACTTAGCACTTTGATAGCTTCCATTGCTTGCATACTACCTAAAATACCGACCAGTGGCGACATAACGCCCGACTCTGAACAGCTCAACTCTTGCTCAGAACCTTCCGGATATAAACACTGATAACAGGGGCTATTTTCATTGCGTGAATCATATACGCTGATCTGACCTTCCATGCGAATAGCTGCTGCAGAAACCAGTGGGGTCTTGGTTTCAACACAATATCGATTCACCTCGAAGCGAGTGCTAAAGTTATCGCTACAGTCTAAAATCAGATCAACCTTATCAATCGCAGATTTTAAGGCATCACCTTCTAGACGCTGAGTGATACATTCACAATTTATATGCGGGTTAATTTCTGAAAGTTGCACAGCAGCGGATTCAACCTTATTTTGGCCTATTCTTTTTTGAGAATGTATGACCTGACGCTGAAGATTTGACAGATCTACCTGATCATCATCGACCAAAACTAAGTTTCCAACACCGGCAGCACCAAGATACAAAGCAGCCGGACTTCCTAAACCACCCAAGCCTAAAATAAGTACGGAGGCATTTTTGAGCGACAATTGGCCTGCTATATCGAATTTGGGTAACATAATCTGGCGGCTATAACGAAGTAACTCTTCATCACTTAATTCATCGTAAGTCGCATTTTCTGTTTGATCTGAGCTGTCTAAACTTGGCATTTTTTATACTCGTTTCGTTCTCTATTTAGCCGTTAACACAAACTTAATTATATTGCGCCATGGTCATTCTATCTTGCTGACCATAATCCTGAACCGTTTCAATATTACGATAACCAGCACGTTTTAATAATACCTGAACAGCTTGTGCCTGTTCATAACCATGCTCTAGAACAAGCCATCCGTTTTGATTAAGAAACTTATGCGCCTCATCAATAATATGCTCTATATCTGCTAAACCCTTATTATCAGCCGTTAATGCTGAAAGGGGCTCAAAGCGGACATCGCCTTCTGATAAGTGCTTATCCTCTGGGTCTATATAAGGCGGGTTACTGACGATTAAATCAAAGCGCATGGCAGGAATATCACAATACCAGTCACTTTGAAAAAATTCGATATTAGAAATTCGATGTTTGTCTGCATTACGCTGAGCTAATGACACAACTTCGGCACGAAAATCTGTTGCGAAGAGTTTCCACTCAGTGCGCTCTGAAGCCAATGCTAAGGCAATGGCCCCGGTTCCTGTGCCTAGATCTAATATATTTGCTTGTTTGGGAAGATCAAGGTTGAGAATATTTTCAACTAATAGCTCTGTATCGGGACGAGGAATTAAGGTATCAGGTGTTACCAGCAGGTCTAATGTCCAAAAGGCGCGCGTGCCACATATATGAGCGATAGGTTCACCTTGTAAACGCCGCATTAAAAGCCCTTGAAAGAGTTTACATTGCTCTGAAGAAAGTATTTTTTCTGGCCAGGTTCTTAGATAGCTATTGTCACACCTTAGTGTATAACAGAGTAAGCATTCTATATCTAAGCGTGCAGTATCCGTTTGAAGTTGGCTCCAGTTTGCTAATGCTTTTTTAATGGAAATACTTTTTTCCAAACCTCCTCCCTCCTCCACACTTAGCGGCCTTAGTATTTGATACTACTTGGTATTTGATACTACTTGGTATTTGATACTAAACGTAAA
>CAXBDA010000034.1:0-30280 GCA_963974595.1 uncultured Oleiphilus sp.
CACCCTGCTTTTAGTGATGGTTTATTGTCTGCTAAGAATGGCAGTGCCCTGGAAAGTGAAAACAGGGGTAGGTTCAACGTCAACAATCAGGTTGCCATCATCATCTCGTTTTTGATTGCCATCTTCATCAAGTTCATATTTTACATCGTAGTTAGGGTCTTCAATTAGCGTTAACCTGACGCCTTGAAAACCTGCTGCATTTCTTTCTTCATCGGTGACAAGCTCATCCAAATCATCTAATACCGCTTGTTGTTCACATCTGGTTGGGTTGATGATGACGTCACTCACTGGGTCATAGTTATCAATATCGGCCCCGGCTTTTAAAATCTTTTCCGCATAGGTAGAAGCATAAAGGCGTATTTCATTGTCAGGATAATCGACTTCCAGTCTTAATCTTTGTAGGTCTGTCAGCGCTGGATTTCCTGGCGCGATTGTGAAGGCATTTTTCTGGATTTGGCCTGTTTCTTCCTGACATGACGAGTGTACTATCGCTCGAGTTGTGACTCCGGCAGGGCAAGCGGCTTGCGTTGTATTGCCATTCGAATCTTTTACCTCGTCGCCATTTTCATCTCTGAGAGTGCAAGTTTGGTTGAAATGAGTGCTAATCAATTGGCCGAGTTTTAATTCTTTGAAATCATCATCAAAAAAGAAGGTTTCATTTGATTGGTCGTCACTAATAGTTACTTGTCTTATTTCAGAAGGGCTTGGGCCGATAGCATTAAACTGGTCGCTTTGAATTCTGCTAATGCCAGCAAATGATTTTGCTTGTCTATCAAGAATAGATTGTTCGTTAATTGGTTCGTCTGTTGATATTAAGATGATTTTGTCGACAACTTTTTCAAGGCCTTCATTAAAAGGATTGAAGTTGATATCCAATTGAGCGTTAACGGTCTTGATTATATTGCCACCTTCAGCATCAGGAGAAATTTCAGGGTCTTCAACTATCATGGAGATCAATGAATTTCTGTAATTACAAACACTATCATTATCAGCGATTGATCTTGCTACATTTTCTTTTGCATCAATGAAGGTTTGAATAACTTCATCTTTATCTGTTGCAGCGATTAAGCTTTCAATATAGTCAAGCGGGTTATTTGAATAAGAAACGGCTTCATCTACTAATACATACCCCATTTTCTCATTTGCTTTATCAAGAATAAATTGAATTGCTGCATTTTCATCTGCTGAAATGGGCGAAGAAAGATTGCCGCTTGAGTCTTTTGATTGAATACCTTTTAGGCTATTAAGTGCATCTTCAAGGTAAAGTTTATAGTCATTTGTTGGGCTGTCTGCGCTTACTTTAAATTCACTGTTATCGTCGGTTTTTGTAGCAACCAAACGAACTGGTGAGAACGTAATGCATTCTTGGGCTGTTGTTTTGAAAGAAGGCGTACATGCGCTTAGACCAAGTATGCTAGTGGAGAAAATAAGTAAATATTTAAAACCGAATTTATGAGAAAACATTAAATAGAGGCTCCGATTGCTTTCCAGGTTTTGTGTAAAATGAGTGCATCATTTGCAGCTCTGTGTGTCACGATATCTAATTTATCAATAATACCCGCACGAATATTTTGCCATTGATCAATTTGTTGGCTGTTCAGGATCGAGGTGATTGAATCCAGTTCAAAATTAGGCTTACATTTTCCCGCTTTAAATAAACGATGCAACCAAAAGCTATCAAATGTCCATGCGTCACAATAGGCAGTGCCTGTTATTTGGCTATTTAGTGTGTCGATAACCTCACTTATTTCCTGGCCTTCTGTCTCCAGTGTGGTTTTAGAAATGCCATGAATACGAGCCGATTTTTCTGACCAGTCTTTCCAGAGTACATGAGGCTTTATAAGCCAGCTTTTTGTTTCACCAGAGGGCAAACAAATGCCCACCTCGATGGGATAGCTCGAAAGTAAATCCAGACTAGATGCTTCGAAATCAATAAAGATGGGTGTCTGATTCGTTTTTAGTTTGTTGGACGAAGGCATAGCGTCAAGTGTTACTTCTATGTTTGAGGGGGATTGTTGGTGTGTTTTACGACTGAGTTGAGAAACACAATTGAGGCTATATTAGTCTTTAATGGCTTGTACTTCAAACTTAAGAGAGCAGCTTGTGACGTATTACTTGGTTGGTGTTTACGGCTCTGTTTTTATAAAAAGAGTTTATAAAATTGACCCTTGTCATTTTTTTGACGTTGTTTTCTTTATGTCTCTTGAAAAAGAAATATCTGACCATATTGATTTGTTAATGAAAATATTGAAATCCTCGGTTTTGAGGGTAGTGAAGAGGTAAATTATGCGTATAGATCGATTGACCAGCCGTTTACAAGTTGCCTTATCAGACGCACAGTCTGTTGCATTAGGGAAAGATCATCAATTTATAGAGCCAGCTCACTTAATGCAGGTGCTTATTGACCAGAATGGTAGCGTATCTGCCTTATTAAGGCAGTTATCGGTTGATGTAAAAGCGTTTCGGCAAGATGTCGCTATGTTGGTGGACAAGTTTCCTGTCGTCGAAGGAAGCGATGGCGATATTCATATGTCGAATGATTTAGGTCGTTTGTTAAATTTGGCCGACAAGTTTGCTCAAAAGAAAGGCGACCAATTCATTTCCAGTGAAATGGTGCTGGTTGCAGCCTTAGCCGATAAAGGTTTGTTGGGTGAATTATTTAAGAAATATAAAATTGAACGCGCAGCGCTGGAAAAGGCGGTGGATAGTGTTCGAGGGGGAGATTCCGTGAATGACCAAGGCGCAGAAGAGAATAGACAAGCTTTAGATAAATATACAGTCGACCTTACTGCTAAAGCTGTCGAAGGTAAGTTGGACCCTGTGATTGGTCGTGATGACGAGATAAGGCGAACTATTCAGGTTTTGCAGCGCCGTAGAAAAAATAACCCGGTATTAATAGGTGAGCCTGGTGTCGGAAAAACGGCCATTGTTGAAGGTTTAGCACAGCGTATTGTTAATGGTGAAGTGCCTGATGGTTTAAAAGATAAGCGCGTGCTTTCATTAGATATGGGGGCGCTGATTGCCGGTGCCAAGTTTAGAGGTGAGTTTGAAGAACGTTTAAAAGGTGTGCTCAATGAGCTAGGTAAAGAAGAAGGGCGTGTCATTCTCTTTATTGATGAAATTCATACTATGGTTGGCGCCGGTAAGGCAGAAGGTTCGATGGATGCAGGAAATATGTTAAAGCCTGCATTATCTCGAGGTGAGTTGCATTGTGTGGGTGCCACAACCTTGAATGAATATCGTGAATATATAGAAAAAGATGCAGCGCTGGAGCGACGTTTCCAAAAAGTATTAGTGGAAGAGCCAACCGTTGAAGATAGTGTTGCTATTTTGCGTGGCCTAAAAGAGCGTTATGAGGTCCATCATGGTGTAGAAATCACCAATAGCGCCATTATCGCTGCGGCTAAATTATCACATCGCTATATTTCTGATCGTCAGTTGCCTGATAAAGCAATCGATTTGGTCGATGAGGCGGCCAGCCAGATTCGCATGGAAATGGATTCCAAGCCTGAGCCCTTAGATCGTCTTGAACGTCGTTTGATCCAGATGAAAATTGAGCGTGAGGCTTTAAAAAAAGAGTCAGATGCGGCTTCTAACAAGAGCCTGAAAGAATTAAATGAACAGATCGATGAGTTAGAGAAAGAGTATGCTGATTTAGAAGAAATTTGGTTAGCAGAAAAAGCGGCTTTACACGGCTCACAAAAAGTAAAAAGCCAGTTGGAGCAGGCAAGGGTCGAGCTTGAAGGTGCGCGTCGTGAAGGTGATCTAGGGCTTATGTCAGAATTGCAGTACGGTAAAATTCCAGAGCTTGAGCGCCAGCTTGATATGGCCAGTCAGGCAGAAATGATGGATATGACGCTGCTTCGAAATAGAGTGACCGAAGAGGAGATTGCAGAAGTCGTATCGAAGTGGACAGGTATTCCGGTATCTAAAATGCTAGAAGGAGAAAAAGATAAACTTCTTCGCATGGAAGAGTCGCTTCATGAGCGGGTTATTGGGCAGTCGGAAGCGGTTGTTGCTGTGTCTGATGCGGTAAGGCGTTCGCGCGCTGGGTTAGCTGACCCGAATCGGCCTAATGGCTCATTCCTCTTTTTAGGGCCGACGGGCGTCGGTAAAACAGAGTTGTGTAAATCATTGGCGAACTTCTTGTTTGATACCGAAGATGCGATGGTGCGAGTCGATATGTCTGAGTTTATGGAGAAACATTCCGTGGCTCGATTGATCGGCGCGCCTCCCGGATATGTCGGGTACGAAGAAGGTGGTTACCTGACAGAAGCGGTAAGACGGCGCCCATACTCTGTCTTGTTGTTGGATGAGGTAGAGAAAGCGCACCCTGATGTATTTAATATCTTATTGCAAGTGTTAGAGGATGGCAGGCTTACGGATGGGCAAGGTAGAACGGTCGATTTTAGAAATACTGTGATTGTGATGACATCAAACTTAGGTTCAGAAACGATACAAAGTATGAGTATGGAAGCCGCGGATTATGAGCAAATTAAATCTGCTGTGATGGAGTCGGTGACGGCCCACTTTAGGCCGGAGTTTGTAAATCGTATCGATGAAGTGGTTGTGTTTCATGCCTTGGCTGCAAGTCAGATTCAAGGGATTGCTAGAATTCAGCTTGAAGGTCTAAATAAGCGTTTGCAAGAGCAAGAGTTGACGCTGGTATTTACGGATGAGGCAATGACTAAGCTTGCAGATGCTGGTTTTGATCCGGTGTATGGGGCAAGGCCGTTAAAGCGAGCTATTCAACGATGGGTAGAGAACCCGCTTGCTCAGCAGATACTTTCCGGGGTTTATGCGCCAGGCGATACTATTATGGCAAAAGTTGAAGGTGATCAACTCGTCTTTAATAAGCAAGCGAAATAACGAGAATATCTAAAGAAACTAAGCCATCAATTGACTGAGGTCTTATTCAATTGGTGGCTTTTTTATTTGTTGGTTTAATAAATATCTTCAGGGGACAGGGTTTGAATATTGCCTTCACCGGTGTTTGTATGTGCCTCTATTTGTTTTTCTATCGGAACATTCTCTTTTCTGTAAATTTCAAACATGGAATTTGCTGCGCCAGGTAAGGCAATTTCACCAGTCTTTTTGTCAATTCTTGCGGTCACTATACCGTCAGGTTGTAACATATGCGCCGCTGGCTGATCTTTCAATGCAACACTCATATAATCTACCCATATTGGTAAGGCTGCACTTGCTCCATATTCTCTTCTACCTAGCGAGCTAGGCTGGTCGAAGCCGACCCATACGGTTGTTTGAAGCTGGGTATTAAAACCCGAAAACCAAGCATCTTTTTGGTCGTTCGTGGTGCCAGTTTTTCCGGCTAAATCGGTTCTATTTAAGCTGAGGGCCCGTCTTCCCGTACCAAGGGTGATGACATCCTTGAGCATTGAATGGAGGATATAGATAGCGCGTTCATCTGCTATGCGTTGTGCCTTAGGTGGGTGTTTATCTGTAGCGTCGATTTTTTGGCTGGTTTCTTGGTGAGTATCGCTAGTGACTTCTTTCTGGGAATCACTCATAGCGTCGGTCTCGTTCGCGCAATTATGGCAAACGGTTTTTGGCGTGGCCTGAAAAATAATATTACCTTCGTAGTCTTCGATATAATCAATAAGGAAGGGGTTTACAGCATAACCACCATTGGCAATTCTGCTATAGCCATTAGCTAGTGTGAGTGGTGTTAATGAAGCATTGCCGAGCGCCAAAGACAGATCTCGAGGAAGGTCTGCTCTGTCAAAACCGAAGCGTTCTGCCGTCTTTAGTGCATTGCCGACACCTGTTTCTTGAAGTAAACGTATAGATACTAGGTTTCTGGAGTTATATAAGGCTTTGCGAATTCTGGTTGGACCATAAAATTTGCCACTGGAGTTTTCAGGCCGCCAAGTGGCTTCGAGGTTTTTGTCATCAAATACAATAGGGGCATCGTTAATGAGCGTCGAAGCGCTTGCGCCATTCTCTAATGCAGACAAATAAATAAAAGGTTTGAAATTTGAGCCGGGTTGGCGTTTGGCTTGTGTGGCTCGGTTGTAATGACTTAAAGAAAAGTCATATCCACCTACTAACGCTTTGATTGCACCGTTTTGGGGTGAGACAGAGATTAGAGCTGCTTGCGCATCGGGGGTTTGTGCTAATGCGTAGTTTGTTGTGTCGGGAGATATTTCGCTAACTTCAATCACACTTCCGACAGACAAAAAGTCACTTAATCTATCTGGTTTTGGGCCAGTCCTATTAATAGTGATGAAGGGTTTTGCCCACTGCGCATCTTTAATCAACAGCTTGCCTTCAACGCCAGAGCTTAATAAAAGTGTAGCTTCTTCCGATAAGCTGGTGATTACAGCGATCTCATGATGTTGTGGTGCTTTTATTCGTCGTAATTCAGACAGTAAAGCGTCTTTATTATTCAGTTTTTCAGGTATTTCTTTGATGGCGCCCCTATAGCCATGGCGGTGATCATAACGTTCTAAGCCTGAAATAACTGCATTATTAGCGGCTTGCTGTAACTTGCTATCTACTGTTAGAAATACCTTCATACCGCTGGTGTAGGCTTCTGTGCCAAACTCCTGAATGATTTCTTGTCTTGCCATTTCTGCTATATGAGGAGCATAAAGCTCACTCATTTCATCGTGATAGCTTGCTGAAATAGGCGCTTGATAGGCTAAAAGGTGCTCTTCAGTGTTGATCATGCCAAGTTCCAGCATGCGATTAAGTATCCAGTTTCTGCGAATTTTAGCGCGCTCAGGATTAGCCAGTGGATTATAGCTGGAAGGTGCTTTGGGTAGCCCTGCAATCATCGCCATTTGTGCGAGTGTGAGTTCTTGGATCGTTTTCCCATAATACACTTGAGATGCAGCATGAATGCCATACGAGCGGTTGCCTAGATAAATTTTATTGAGATACAGTTCTAAAATTTCATACTTACTTAAGCTTTGTTCGATTTGAATGGCTAAAAATATTTCATTGAATTTTCGTATGAACGTTTTTTCTCTTGATAAGAAAAAGTTTTTTGCGACCTGCATAGTGATAGTGCTTCCTCCAGACTGTATGCGGCCTGTCGAGATTAATTGAGAGGCTGCCCTGGCTAAACCTTTAAGGTCAATTCCAAAATGTTCAAAAAAGCGATCATCCTCAGCAGCGATAAATGCATTTAAGAAATTTGTTGGAACATGATCAATATTAATTGGTGTTCTTCTCTTTTCGCCAAACTCAGCTATTCTTTTTTTATCTTGGGAATAAATTCTAAGAGGTGTTTGGAATTGAATGGTTTTAAGTCGCTCTGTATCTGGAAGGGTCGGTGTCAGATAAAGATAGAATGAAGCAATGATGAAAATAGTTCCTGAGCACGATATAAAAAAAGACCAGCCCAGAAATTTTAGAAAGCTCACAAAACGAAACATGTTTTTCCTAGCAAGTTAGAAATATACGGCTATTCTCTAAGAAATAGCTTTAATTAAAGAATTGTAGGATTATACGTCTTTTTGATTGGCTTTTAGTAAATAAATGTACGTTGAGCAATGAATTATGGAATTCAGTTCACTGCTTATACAAAATTGCTGCCATTAATTTAATGGGTTATCGCGTGTTTGGATTATTTGGAAAGAAAAAAGATGCCTTGTTAGGTATCGATATCAGCTCTTCGTCAGTCAAATTACTTGAATTGTCTAGGAGTGGTGAAAAGTATCGTGTAGAAAGCTACGCGGTGGAGCCCTTACCTACAAATTGTGTTGTTGAGAAAAATATCAACGATTCTGAACAGGTTGGTGAAGCCATTAAAAAAGTTATTGTTAGGTCGCGGACGAGTAACCGTTTGGCCGCAGCAGCTGTAGCTGGGTCTGCCGTTATCACAAAAACAATTCAGATGCCTTCTGGTTTGAGTGAAGTAGAGCTGGAAAGTTCCATCACGTTAGAGGCTGATCAATACATACCCTATCCATTGGATGAGGTTGCTATTGATTTTGAAGTCGTGGGTGAATCTGAAAATTCTGTGGATCAAGTTGACGTGTTACTGGCAGCGTGTCGAAAAGAAAATGTTGAGCTCAGAGAAGACTCTCTTGAGATCGGTGGTTTAACGTCGAAAGTGATAGATATTGAAGCTTATGCGATTGAGCGCTCTTTCGAACTGATCTCTGCGCAGTTAGATATTGATAATGACGAGCAAACCGTAGCCATTATTGATGTCGGTTCAACGATGACAACGCTCAGCGTGTTAGCTAACAATAAGACTATTTATACGCGTGAGCAGTTATTTGGCGGGCGCCAGTTGACTGACGAAATACAGCGTCGTTATGGCTTATCAACTGAAGAGGCTGGCTTGGCTAAAAAACAAGGTGGCTTACCAGATGATTATGAGCGAGAAGTGCTTAAGCCATTTAAGGATGCGGTTGTTCAGCAGGTCTCGCGTTCCTTACAGTTTTTCTTCTCGTCCAGTCAATATAATGAAGTCGATTATGTCATCTTGGCTGGCGGGGTCGCCTCAATAACTGGCTTAGCTGAATTAGTCGAAGATGTTACTAAAATTAGAACGGTTGTTGCTAATCCTTTTGCAGAAATGACATTGAGTTCAAAAGTGAATGCCTCTGCATTAAGTAATGATGCACCATCGTTATTGATCGCATGTGGATTAGCAATGAGGAGTTTTGACTGATGCCTTCTATTAACCTCCGTCCGTGGAGAGAAGAGCTACGGGCAGAACGACAAAAACAATTTATCTCTACCTTGATTGGCATTGCTATCGTGACAGCCGGTCTTGTGTTTTTATGGCAGGACTTTGTCGGCTCTCAGATAGAATACCAAAATTCACGAAATGCTTACCTTAAAACATCCATGGTTGACCTTGATAAAAAAATCAAAGAGATAAAAGAGCTGAAAACTGAAAAGCAAAAGCTGCTTGATCGCATGAAAGTTATTCAGGATTTACAGGGTACACGTCCGATTATTGTCAGAGTAATGGATGAATTAGTTAGAAGTCTGCCTGATGGTCTTTATTATACGAGGCTAGAGCGTAAGAATGATGAAATATCAATTATAGGTATGGCTGAGTCCAATAATCGTATTTCTGGACTAATGAGAAATTTTGAAAGTTCTGAGTGGTTTTCTAGTCCTAACTTAAAAGATGTTAGTGCTGTAGCTAAAAAAGAAAATAATGATGTTTCTCTGAATAGTTTTGATTTGACGGTGAAGCAAGTGACACCTGTTATTAAATCTGAAAGTGATTCTGGTAAAGGAGCAAAATAGTGGGTTTTTCTGAATCAATGGAAAGCCTAAAAGGCTTCGATCCGAATGATATAGACTTCAATAACGCTGGCTCTTGGCCAGGTCCTGTTAAAATTATGGTCTTATTGGCTTTATTTTCTGCCATTATTTTTGGTGGCTACTGGTTTATGATAAAGGATCAGTATGTAGTTCTTGAGCGCGCTGCAAAAGAAGAGCTTAGTCTTAAAGAACAGTATGAGAGTCGCGCCTTCAAAGTGGCGAACATAAATGCTTTCAGGAGCCAGATGAAAGAAATGCAGGAATCATTTGGTGCCTTGCTAAAACAATTACCCGCTAAAACAGAAGTGCCAGGTTTGCTTGAAGATATTACTAATACCGGCTTAGGGAGTGGTTTAGAAATTCAGTATATTCAATTAAAACCAGAAATATCTAAAGAATTCTATGTTGAATTACCCATGGAGATACAGGTTTCCGGCACGTATCATGATATTGCATCTTTTGTGAGTGGGGTCGCGAGCCTGCCAAGAATTGTTACCTTACATGATATGACTGTTTCTACTAATTCCAGTAAAGATGGGGGCAGCGGGCGTGAAGGTTATGAAAATTTGGATATGTCTGTCACGGCTAAAACCTATCGATATAATGGTGATGCTGACGAGTCAGTAAATGCAAAGCCAGCTAAGAAAAGAGGGAGGAAATAGTGAACAATAATATTTTCTTTATTCTAATTATATCTTCAGTGCTTTTTATCTCTGGCTGTAGTTCCAATGATGGCTTTTCTGATTTAGATAGGTTTATGCAAGAGATTGATGCTAAGCCAAGAGGTCATATTGAGGCGTTACCTGAAGTTCAGGTTTATAGAGCATTTACCTACAGTGCAGCGAATCGACGTTCGCCATTTTTACCGCCCCAAGAGGTGGTCATTAATGAAGTTAAAATACAAGAAGATCAAAGTAACGTGAAGCCAAACCTTGATCGAGTGCCTGAAGTTCTTGAGTCTTTTGCTTTAGGAGAGCTAAGGATGGTAGGAACGCTTCAGCGGAATCAAAATGATATTCTATGGGCGTTGATTGCAGATAATTTAGGTAGCGTTCATATGTCTAAGGTCGGGCAATACATGGGCAAAAATTATGGTCGGATTGTTGGAATCGAAGCAGGGCGTTTGGATTTAATTGAAATTGTTCCTAACGGGTATGGTGGGTGGTTAGAACGACCTCGTACTATTTCCTTGGATGATTAGGTATTTAGAGGAGAATGTTGGGGATGACACTTACAAATTCAATAAAATCAAGTGAGTTCAACTTTAAAAATAACAAGCTTTCAAGGTTTGCAAAGATGTTTGTTCAAATTAAAAAAATAGTGGGTTTTGCGTTTTTTTCATTAGTCGCAAGTGGTAATGTTTGGGCTTTGAGCTTAAATGATGTCAGCTTTGCCTCCTTGCCTGGTGATCGTACCGAAGTGACACTTGAGTTTGATGGTACGCCACCGGCAGTGGATGGTTATACTATTGAGAGACCAGCACGTATAGCGCTAGATTTGAGTGGCGTTAAAAATTCCTTGGCTGAAAAATATCATAATTTAGGCTTGGGGAATGCCAAGCGAATGACGGTTATTGGTACCAAAGATAGAACACGTATTATTCTTGATTTGGTTGAGTTGGTACCTTATGTAACGCGTGTTAATGGCAATAACTTATCAATAGTAATTGGCGGAGGGTCCGTTGATACAAGTGCACCTCAGAAGCAAGCAGCCAACAGTGTGAAAAAGTCTCAATCTGATGGGAAGGCCATTAATAGTATTACGTCGATAGACTTTCAGCGAGGCGATAAAGGTGATGGGCAGGTTGTATTGAATTTCAATACAGATAAAGTCGATATTGATATGGCTGAAGTGGCTGGTCATATCGAATTAAGGTTGCCTAGCGTATTTCTCCCTTTAGCGTTAAGGCAGCGGTTAGATGTTGTTGACTTTGCAACGCCTGTTCAGCGTATAGATAGTGATGTAGTTGATGGTACGGCCACAATTATCATAAAACCTTCAGGTAATTATGATTATCTTGCATATCAGGCGGATAATCAGTTTACAGTAAGCGTTGAAGCCTTAAGTGAAAGTGATGTATTGCAGCGCAAGCAAGATAAATTTCCATTTACGGGGGATAAGCTTTCGCTGAATTTTCAGAATATTGAGGTTCGAGCTGTTCTTCAGCTGATAGCTGATTTTACCGGGTTGAATCTTGTCGCGAGTGATACTGTCGGTGGCACAATCACACTTCGATTGCAAAATGTACCTTGGGATCAAGCTTTAGAGCTTATACTAAAGACGAAAGGCTTAGATAAACGGAAAGTTGGTAATGTCTTATTGATTGCGCCTGCAGATGAAATTGCTGCTCGCGAGAAGTTGGAGTTAGAGACGAATAAGCAAGTTGCCGCTTTAGCGCCAGTACGATTAGAGGTCGTTCAGATTAACTATGCAAAGGCTTCAGATATTGTAGGGTTGCTTAGCAAAGATAAAGAGCTGATTTCTTCTCGTGGGTTTATTTCTTCGGATGAAAGAACGAATACAATTAGTGTTAGAGAGACTGCTGATAAACTGGAACAGATTCGTAAGCTAATCGCTACTTGGGATGTTTCAGTCCGCCAAGTACTAATTGAAGCGCGAATTGTAAGGGCTCGCTCTAATATTGCAGAAGAAATGGGTATACAATGGGGTGGTGGTGGCCTGCAGCAAAATGGGAGTAATTTGTTCAGTATTGGTGGGTCTACAAATACATTAACTGAACTGACCGATATTGCGAATGGTACAGGCAGTGGGATTACCTTTCCAAATGCACTCGCTGTTGATTTAGGTGTGACGCGAGCCAATGCATCGTCTCTTGCAATAGGTTTTGGTGGTGATAATTATTTAATTGATATGGAGTTATCTGCTTTCGAGTCTGACGGTAAGGGTGAAATTGTTGCTCAGCCTAAAATCGTAGCGGCAAACCGCCAGACAGCCACAATTAAGTCGGGTGAAGAAATTCCATATCAGCAGGCTGCCTCCTCAGGTGCGACAGCTATATCGTTTAAGGAGGCTGTGCTGTCATTAGAAGTGACACCACAAATTACTCCGGATGATAAGATTATTATGGATCTAAAAATCAACCAAGATAACCGTGGTGAGGTAACCTCAGGTGTTCCAAGTATTGAGACAAATGAGGTGATTACCCAAGTGCTAGTGGCGAATGGTGAAACGGTCGTGTTGGGTGGGATTTTTCAGTCAGAGCGTTCAACGACAGTCATAAAAACACCATTCTTGGGGGATATCCCTTATATAGGTGCTTTATTTACCAAGACTGAAGAGATTGATGAAAGAGCGGAGCTGCTTATATTTATCACGCCTAAGTTATTAAAAGATGGTGTGATTGATCACTAATTATTGCAAAATATAGTTAAAGCGAGCATCAAGTAAGGCTGCATTAGTGTGGCCTTTTTTTGTTTAAGTTGTTACTAGAAAAAGCATATTTATCATGAAAGAATTAATTGTCTTTGTTGGTCCAATGGGTGCCGGTAAAACTACAATTGGTAAGATCTTGTCTAAGGAACTTGGCTTTCAGTTTTTTGATTCGGATAAGGAAATTGAAAAACGTACTGGCGCAAATATACCTTGGATTTTTGATGTGGAAGGGGAATCTGGCTTTCGTGATCGTGAGTCGGCAGTGATTAGTGAGCTTTCAGAGCTCAAAAATGTAGTGCTTGCCACAGGTGGTGGTGCCATGATGCGACCTGAAAATAGAGATGCTGTTACAAAATCTGGCTTTGTTATTTACCTGAATACATCAGTAGATCAGCAGTTTCATCGAACGCATAAAGATAAGAATCGCCCGCTTCTACAAGGTGAAAAAAATGCTTTTCAGGTTTTGTCAGAGCTGTATGAGTTGCGCGATCCGATATACCGTTTGGTCGCAGACCTCGTTATAGATACGGATAAGAAAGCGCTAAAAGGTATTGTGAAAGATATTGTCTATGCTTTGGATCAAGGCGACGGTGTCTTGAAAAAATTAGTAAGAGAATAGTGAATGATTGAATTGAATGTAGGTTTAGATGAACGATCCTATCCCATATATATTGGTGAAGGCTTATTAGAAAAACATGACTTATATGCTCCGTTTATTGCGGGCAAAAAAGTCATGTTAGTGACAAATGAAACCGTCTCCCCGTTGTATGAGCAACAGCTTAGAAACGCTTTATCCTGTTACGAAGTTGATACTGTTGTTCTTCCAGATGGCGAGCAGTTTAAAGACTGGCAAACTTTGAACATGATATTTACCGCATTGCTCGAAAAAGCCCATTCCCGAAAAACCACCATTATTGCGCTTGGTGGTGGTGTTGTGGGTGATATGGCAGGCTTTGCGGCAGCGTCATATCAAAGAGGTGTCGACTTTATACAAGTGCCGACGACTTTACTTTCACAGGTAGATTCCTCGGTTGGTGGGAAAACGGCCATAAACCATCCTTTAGGAAAGAATATGGTTGGTGCTTTTTATCAGCCTAAAGCTGTGATTATTGATATTTTGACCTTACAGACTTTGCCTCAGAGAGAAGTGTCAGCCGGTTTGGCCGAGGTCATTAAATACGGTTTGATTCGTGAACCTGAGTTTTTCGCTTGGCTAGAATCCAATATTCAATTAATAAAAAGCTTTGACTCTAACGCCTTGGCTTACGCAATTAAAACCTCGTGTGCTTGCAAGGCAAAAGTAGTTGAAGCTGATGAGAAAGAGGGGGGGGTTAGAGCACTTCTTAATCTGGGGCATACCTTCGGTCATGCGATAGAAAATCATGAAGGCTATGGTGTTTGGCTTCATGGTGAGGCAGTCGGAGCCGGGATGATGATGGCTGCGGAGCTTTCTTTTTTACAGGGTTGGATTGATAGTGACACCCTGGCTCGAATTAAAAAATTACTTGAGACTGCTAATCTACCCGTTAGTGGTCCAGAAGGCATGTTGACTAATGAATATCTCAAGCTGATGTCTGTTGATAAAAAAGTGATGGATGGTGAGCTTCGCTTGGTTTTGTTAAAAAGTATTGGTGATGCCATCATAACGAATGAGTTTTCTGAGGATCTGTTGCGTCAAGTATTAAGTCAATAAACCTTTAAACTCCACTGAGAGATATGCTGGACAGGTGTGATGAGTCAAGAATCTAATGGCGCCCTAATGGCGCAATTAAAAAAACACTATAACTTGAGTTTAGATTTGTTTGCGCCTGAAACAGCGTTTTTTTTTGAAGGTGCTCAGCGACAGCATAATTTGGAAACATTACGCCATTTATCAAGCTTTGGTGATATGGTCCTGTTTTTGACAGGAGATAAAGGCGCAGGTAAAACGGTGCTTTTAAAGGCGCTCAAAAATGCTAGTTTTGAAGGTTTGAATGTTATTTATCTGGATTCTGAGCAAATCGTCAACAATGCTCAAGGAAATGCAAGTGCTGTATTTTTAGAATGTGCGCGTGCATTAGGTGTGGATTTTAAAAATGGCGTAACACCATCTGAATTACTCTCAGTGTTGTTAGTAGAGTGTCATCGCTTAGTTGCTTCTGAAGGTGTTAGAACTCTTTTTATATTTGATGATGCAGATAAGCTATCGAAAAAAAATCTACAAACTCTTTTTGGTTTTTGCCGTGAGCTTCCGCCTGAAAGTGCCTTAGTTATGCTTTTTTCTGGCTCTAGCTCTTTGTTGCAGTGGTCAAAGTCAGGCAGTAATCTGGAGCAAACGACTTGGTGTCATCAAGTCCAGCTAAAGCCATTATCTCAACCTGATGTTCACGCCTACCTTGAGCAAGCTCTTGCAGCAGCTCAATATGATGGAGAACTAGAGTTGTCCGAGTCTCAATTGCAACAGCTCTCAGATCTAGGGAAGGGGCTTCCTGGTCGCATTAATAAATTGTTTCCGAGTATTGTTTTGGAGCCGGGCTTATTAAAATTATCACCAAGAAAGAAGAGGAGTGCATTTCCTGTACATGTTTTATTTGGAATTGCCGGTTTGTTGATAGCGTCATTGGTTTTTGTGTCATATCAGCACGGGATATTTGACCGGATAATTCCTGTTCTTTCATTAGAAAATAATAATAAAGAGGTTGTTAAGAAAGAGGTAATTGCGCCAGTTTCTGATGCTTCTGGAAGTCGTAAAGTGGGCTTGATGGAAAAACAGCGTCAGCAGGAAACTCGGCTTGCTATGCTTGATCGCGCACTTAAAGAAAAGGGCATTTCTTTGTCGGAAGAGAAGGGTGCGTTTGGTGATAGGTTTGCCGCAGGTGAGGATGATTCAGCATTAGAACTTGATTTGCAGGCTAGTACTGAAGGAGTCCAAGTGTCAGGGGCTATAGAAGTCTCGTCAAGCTTGATGCAAGAGGGCACTGAAGTTGCTTTAGAAAAAAATGCATCAGAGGGTGCTGAAAGTAGTTCCGAAGGTTCCGGGGTTGGCCATCAAGCGCTGACAAATAAGGAGCTTGTGGTAGAAAAGAAAGCCATGCCCGAAAATTTTAAGCCGAAATCATGGTTGTCAGGTCAGCCTAGCTCCTCTTATATGGCTCAAATTTTAGGGTCTTACCAAGAGCGGACGGCTCAGGAATTCATTAAAAAAGTCAGCAAACAAAAATTTGAAGTGTACTATTTAAAAACAGAACATAAAGGAAAGCCTTGGTATGTTGTTTTTTATGGCGTATTTCCGGCAAAAACACATGCTCAGGACGCTGTAAAAAATGCACCTAAAGTTATTCGGAGTCAAAACCCTTGGATTCGCAAAGCGTCAGATGTCTTATCCTCATACCCCCGCAAGTAATTAAAATTATTTTCTAGGATTCTTGTTTATCATATTGATAAATAAAATAAAAATATTCGTATTGCCTTTATGCTTTGAACAAATTTTAAGTTAAAATTTGTTAAGTTGGCAGTCCGTGTGTAAAATGTCCAACCCCAATTTTCATAGTCATCGGGTTTAGCGTGTTGTTTTACGTTAAGCTTATGATTTTAAATGATATTTTGTAGAGAGATTGATATGGCAGCAGGTTTGTTTCGGCCCGAAGAATTTAGAGATAACTGTGGGTTTGGATTGATTGCTCAAATGGAGGGTCAGCCAAGCCATGATCTACTTTTGACGGCGATAGAGTCACTGACGTGCATGACTCACCGAGGAGGTATAGCTGCCGACGGTAAGACAGGTGATGGTTGTGGTCTTTTAATACAAAAGCCAGATGCGTTCTTTCGACAGGTTTCACAAGAGCTGTTTGGTACTGGCTTGGCTGAGCGTTATGGCGTTGGCATGGTATTTCTTTCCCCTGATCCTAAGGCAGCAGATGCTGCTATAGCTGTTATGAATGAGGAACTGGAAAAAGCAGGTCTTTCAGTCATAGGTTGGAGAGCGGTGCCGACTAATAATGATTGCTTGGGTCGAATGGCATTAGAGTGCCTGCCTGTGATAAAACAAGTGTTTGTTCAAAGTGGTGATGAATCAATTTCTGAACGAGACTTGTCTCTTAAGCTCTTTATGGCGAGGCGTAAAGCTGAAATGCGTTTGGCTTCCGATACAGAGTTTTATGTCTGTAGTCTTTCTGAAAAAGTGGTGTCATATAAAGGTTTGATGATGCCGGTTGATTTGCCAAATTTCTATTTAGATTTGGGTAATAAAAATGTAGAAACAAGTATCTGTGTCTTTCATCAGCGTTTTTCTACAAATACTATGCCTAAATGGCCTTTAGCCCAGCCTTTCAGGTGTGTTGCGCATAATGGCGAAATTAACACAATAGATGGTAATCGTAATTGGTCTGTCGCCAGAAGTTCAAAGTTTGCATCGGAAGAGCTGCCAGGCTTATCTGAAATAAAGCCTTTGGTGAATCGTACCGGCTCTGACTCTTCCAGCATGGATAATATGTTAGAGATCTTGTTAGCGGGTGGCGTTGATCTGTTTCGTGCCGTCAGAATGATGATTCCGCCTGCCTGGCAGAATGTCGATACCATGGATAATGACCTGCGTGCATTCTATGAATATAACAGTATGCATATGGAGCCTTGGGATGGCCCAGCAGGTCTTGTATTGACTGATGGTCGATATGCCGTTTGTTTGCTGGATAGAAATGGTCTGCGCCCCAGTCGTTGGGTGATGACCAAAAATGGCTATCTCACCGTTGCGTCTGAAATTGGTACCTATGGATATAAACCGGAAGATGTCGTTGCCAAAGGGCGTGTTGGTCCTGGGCAAATTTTAGCAGTAGATACCCAGACTGGCGAAATGCTTCATACAGATGAAATCGATAATCGTTTGAAAACAGCGCATCCATATAAAAAATGGTTGAAAGAGAATGCTGTTAGAATTGAGACAACGCTGGATAAAGAACATGATGCTTTTCAGCCAATGGGTGATGACCAACTAAAAACATATATGAAAATGTTTCAGGTCACATTTGAAGAGCGTGATCAGATTCTGCGTCCTCTTGCAGAAAACGGACAAGAAGCTGTCGGCTCAATGGGGGATGATACTCCAATGGCCGTCTTATCATCTCGTGTACGATCAGTTTCTGATTACTTTAGGCAGAAGTTTGCCCAGGTGACTAACCCACCTATTGATCCCTTGCGTGAAGCCATTGTTATGTCACTTGAAACCTGTATTGGTCGAGAGCATAACGTGTTTGAAGAAACAGCCGAGCATGCAAAGCGTATTATTTTGGCTACGCCAGTATTAACGCCAGCTAAGTTTAATTGCCTGGTCTCCGATAAAGCTGGTTTTGAATATCACACCATTGCCTTGCAATATAAGGAAGAGCAAGGCCTTCAAGCCGCCATCGAAGATGTCTGTCTGCAAGCAGAAAATGCAGTAAAATCTGGCAAGGTATTGATTGTTCTATCAGATAAAGACATCAACCAGGGTGAGCTGCCCATAAATGCATTTATGGCAACCGGTGCGGTGCATCATCACTTGGTTGAAAAAGGTTTACGTTGTGACTCTAATATTATTGTTGAGTCAGGTTTTGCTCGTGACCCGCATCATTTTGCCGTTTTATTCGGCTTTGGTGCCACAGCTGTTTATCCTTACCTTTCTTATCAGGTGATGAATGATTTAATCAACAGTGGTGAGATGTTGATGGATCCAATTGAAGCCAAAAACAACTACCGAAAAGGTATTGGTAAAGGCCTATTAAAAATCTTATCTAAGATGGGGATTTCTACGGTCGCCTCTTATCGTGGTGCTCAGTTGTTCGAAGCTATTGGTTTAGCTGATGCTGTGGTAGATTTGTGTTTTAAGGGGGTGGCTAGTCGAATTCAAGGTGCCTCTTTTGAGGACTTGCAGTTTGAGCAGTCCTTATTAGCAAAAGATGCGTTCAAAGCGCGTAAGTCTATCCAGCCAGGTGGTCTTTTAAAGTATATGCATGGTCAGGAGTATCATGCATTTAATCCCGATGTCATTAACACCATCCAGAAAGCTGTCGAAACGGGTAGTTATGATGCCTATAAAGAATATGCCCGTTTGGTGAATGACCGTCCTGTTGCAGCACTAAGAGACTTATTTACCTTTAGCGATAAAGCGAAAGAAATCCCTTTATCAGACGTTGAAAGTGTCGATACGATTTTTCCTCGTTTTGACTCTGCGGCCATGTCGTTAGGTGCGCTTTCTCCAGAAGCACATGAGGCGCTCGCTGTTGCGATGAACAGACTCGGTGGCCGTTCAAACTCTGGTGAAGGTGGTGAAGATGCAGCACGATTTGGTACCGAGAAACGTTCGAAAATCAAGCAAGTTGCATCGGGTCGTTTTGGTGTCACGCCACACTATTTGAGTAGTGCTGAAGTTATTCATATCAAGGTAGCTCAAGGTGCTAAGCCGGGTGAAGGTGGTCAGCTGCCGGGGGGTAAAGTAAATGATTTAATCGCCACTTTACGTTATTCAGTACCTGGTGTGACCTTAATATCCCCCCCACCTCATCACGATATTTATTCTATTGAGGATTTAGCACAATTAATTTTTGACTTGAAACAAGTTAATCCAAGCGCGCTTATTTCTGTGAAGTTAGTGTCCGAGCCCGGTGTGGGTACTATTGCAGCAGGTGTTGCTAAAGCATATGCGGACTTAATTACTATTTCGGGTTACGATGGCGGTACCGCCGCTAGTCCATTAACCTCCATTAGATATGCGGGTTCTCCATGGGAACTTGGTTTGAGTGAGGCTCACCAAACGCTTCGTGGAAACGACTTGCGTGGTATGGTTCGCTTACAAACTGATGGCGGGTTGAAAACAGGTTTGGATGTTGTCAAGGCGGCTATTTTAGGCGCGGAAAGCTTTGGTTTTGGGACAACCCCTATGGTTGCTTTAGGTTGTCGCTATTTGCGTATTTGTCACCTGAATAATTGTGCAACGGGTGTGGCCACTCAGAACGAATTACTTCGTGATGAACACTTCAATGGCACGGTTGAAATGGTGATGAATTTCTTTCGGTTCGTAGCAGAAGAAACGCGTGAGTGGATGGCAAAATTAGGTGTTCGTTCGCTAGAAGAGTTGGTTGGTCGTTCCGATTTACTAACTGTTTTAGCGGGTAATACGCCTAAGCAACAAAAATTAGATTTATCTCCTATTTTATCAAGTGCAGGTATTTCTGAGGATAAACCACATACTTGCCAGGTAGACAAGAATAGGCCGTTCGATCAAGCGCATTTAGCTGAAAAAATGGTTGCAGATATGCTTCCCGGTATACAGGCTAAAACTGGTGGAAACTTTGACTATTCAGTGACTAACTGTGATCGCTCAATTGGTGCTCGTTTATCAGGTGAAGTAGCTAAGCTTCATGGTAATCAAGGCATGGCTTCTAAGCCTATGAATATTTCATTGAAAGGCACGGCTGGGCAAAGTTTTGGTGTCTGGAATGCTGGTGGCCTAAATATGAACCTTGAGGGTGATGCTAACGATTATGTTGGTAAAGGCATGACCGGTGGGAAATTAACTATTCGCCCACCTCAGGGTAGTGCCTTTAAAACGCAAAATACCTCTATTGTTGGTAATACCTGTTTATATGGTGCGACAGGAGGTAAGTTATTTGCGGCAGGCACTGCGGGCGAACGCTTTGGTGTGAGGAACTCTGGTGCATCAGCGGTTGTTGAAGGTGTCGGAGATCACTGTTGCGAATATATGACAGGCGGCCTTATCACTGTACTAGGTCAAACCGGCTATAACTTTGGTGCTGGTATGACCGGTGGTTTCGCTTATGTTCTGGATCAGGAAAACAGCTTTGTTGATAAATACAATCATGAACTTGTTGAAATTCAACGGGTATCAACCGAGCAAATGGAGCCTTACCGTAACCACCTCAGAGGAGTTATTCAGGAGCATGTTGCTGAAACATCCAGTGCGTGGGGTCAGGAAATTTTAGATAATTTTGATGATTATGTTGTGCGCTTCTGGTTGGTAAAACCAAAGGCGGCGAGTTTAACTAACTTGTTAAATAACATGCGCTCTCGACCAGAATAGTCATATTGAATAATGAGCTATTCCAAGCGATTCAGGTTTTATGAGGTTTTATAATGTCAAAAAGGTTAGATAATAACTTCCAATTCATTGATGTTGGTCGAGTTGATCCAAAGAAGGTTGCGCTAGAAAATCGTACTCATGGTTTTGGTGAGATTTATGAAGCCTTCGAGCAACCGGAAGCTGCATCTCAATCACATCGTTGCTTAGAGTGCGGTAACCCCTATTGTGAATGGAAGTGCCCTGTACACAACTATATTCCAAACTGGCTTAAGTTGGTTTCAGAAGGCAATATTTTAGAGGCGGTAGAATTGTGTCATGAGACAAACTCTTTGCCGGAAGTATGTGGCCGGGTTTGTCCTCAAGACCGTTTATGTGAAGGTGCTTGTACCTTAGACGCAGGTTTTGGTGCTGTGACGATTGGTTCGGCTGAAAAATATATTACTGATACCGCCTTTGCCATGGGTTGGCGTCCAGATATGTCCAAAGTCGTTTGGACGGATAAAAAAGTGGCGGTTATTGGTGCAGGCCCTGCGGGCTTGGCGTGTGCAGATATTTTAGTCAGAAACGGCATTAAGCCCGTTGTATTTGATAGAAATCCTGAGGTCGGTGGTTTGTTAACCTTCGGTATTCCCGAGTTTAAACTTGAAAAAACTGTTATGTCACGTCGACGTGAAATATTTTCAGATATGGGGATTGAATTTCGTTTGAATATCGAAATCGGTAAAGATATCCAGATTGATGAGCTACTGTCGGAATATGATGCCGTTTTCATGGGTATGGGGACTTATACTTATATGAAAGGTGGCTTCCCCGGTGAAGACTTACCTGGTGTGTATGATGCCCTGCCATTCTTGGTGTCGAATGTGAATCGTCGCCTCGGTTTTGAGAAAGACGTTAATGACTTCATCAACATGGCGAATAAGAAAGTGGTTGTGCTCGGTGGTGGTGATACCGCGATGGACTGCAATAGAACGTCTATTCGGCAGCAGGCAGAACAGGTTATTTGTGCGTATCGTCGTGATGAAGCCAATATGCCCGGTTCACGTAAAGAAGTGCAAAATGCGAAAGAAGAAGGTGTTGAGTTTTTATTTAATCGCCAGCCTGTCGCCATTATCGGTGAAGAAAAGGTAGAGGGTGTTAAAGTTGTGATGACTAAGTTAGGTGAACCAGATGAAAATGGTCGCTGTCGTCCTGAAGTTATTGAAGGCAGTGAAGAAATAATTCCTGCGGATGCAGTTCTAATTGCTTTTGGTTTTCAGCCTAGCCCACCAGAATGGCTGGCAGGCGTGAAAGTAGATGTAAATAGCTGGGGCGGTGTTATAGTTAACCCTGAAAAGACTGCAGCAACAACCCCTGAATATTATGCTTTCCAGACAGCGAATCCCAAAATATTTGCAGGTGGTGATATGGTTAGGGGTTCTGATTTAGTTGTCACGGCGATTGCTGAAGGGCGTCAAGCCGCTGAGAGTATATTGGATTATTTGGATGTGTAAGGTTGATTGGTATGGTTTATAAAAGCAATCCAACTGAAAAATAATATAAAGGCATGGCGTTAGCTGTGCCTTTTTTGTTTAATGCACGAAAACTATTAATTATTAGTGTAGAGAGTAGATATGGCTGAACTAAAAAATGATCGATTTTTGCGAGCGTTGGAGCGTAAATCCGTTGACGTCACGCCCGTCTGGATGATGCGTCAAGCCGGAAGGTATCTTCCTGAATATCGTGAGCTTCGATCTAAAGCAGGAGACTTTTTAAGCCTTTGTAAAAACAAAGAGTGGGCGTGCGAAGTCACGCTTCAGCCTCTTGAACGTTATGACTTGGATGCTGCGATTCTTTTTTCTGATATTCTAACCGTACCCGATGCGATGGGCTTGGGTTTGTATTTTGAAACAGGTGAAGGTCCAAGGTTCAAAAAAATTGTGCGTACCGCTCAAGATGTTGATGCTTTGCCAATCGTGAATACCTTAAAAGATCTTAGTTATGTGACTGATGCTGTTTCGACAATTCGTCGAGAGTTAAATGGCCGCGTGCCTTTAATCGGTTTTTCTGGTAGCCCTTGGACCTTGGCTACTTACATGGTTGAAGGCGGTAGCTCTAAAGATTTTCGTCATGTAAAAGGCATGATGTATTCACAGCCAGATGTCATGCATCAATTATTAGAAAAAATCACCTTATCTGTTATCGATTACTTGAATGCCCAAATTAAAGCGGGCGCGCAAGCAGTCCAGATATTTGATACATGGGGGGGGAATTTGAGTGATGTTGCTTACCGAGAATTTTCATTAAACTATATGAAGAAAATTGTTTCCGGCTTGATTCGCGAACATGAGGGTCGAAAAGTCCCCGTCATTCTTTTTACTAAAGGCGGTGGTTTATGGTTGCCGGAAATGGCCGATGCGGGGGCAGATGCTTTAGGCTTGGATTGGACGATGGATATTGGTCGTGCACGAACGTTGGTTGGAGGTAAGGTTGCACTTCAAGGAAATATGGACCCCTCTGTTCTATATGGTTCACCTAAAGCAATAAAGGATGAAGTGGCTCGAATTCTTGCTTCTTACGGCCCAGGGAGTGGCCAGGTTTTCAATTTGGGGCATGGTATTCATCAGTTTGTTGATCCTAAAAATGCAGGTGTATTTATCGATGCTGTACATGAGTTAAGTGCTCAGTACCATAATTAAACGACGCCTCGATTCCCGTATTTAATGCCTGACATTCGTTGGGTATTTTTATTTTTGAAGCTCAGGAAATAGAAATAAAACCTTGTGAGTGATTGTTTCAGCACATGTGTCACATTTGGAGCAGACGAATATTTAACATTCCGACTACTTTTAATACAATCTCAGACTATTATGCTCGAATGCTCGAACCACAAAGGATTTATCATGAGTCAAGCTATGGCTTCTCTATCAAGGAATCTTCTTACCTTCTTTATTTGCGCTCTTCTTGCTGCGTGTAATGGAAGCTATACTGCTTTTGAATCAGACCGCGACTTTATTGTTGATCTTCGAACGGCAGATATAGAAAAAGACAATGCCGAGCTAAAAACTTTAGCAGCGGTGCAATCGGCATTTTTTGGACATTACCAGTCAGCTGCTTATGAATTTCTGGATGCTTCAGATTTACCTATAGATGCTACAAGCTTTGAGATAACTGATGATACCCCTGAGGATGAAAAAAAGTATGATTATAAGCGCTTTTGTTCAAACGGTGCTTCGGGTGGGTCGATCTTATATTATTATTCACGGGATCGCGATGCGGGTGAAGAGCATAAGGCTGGAGACGAAATCTCAGTTAAATATAAAAACTGTCTGGAAGATGACATCCTATATTCTGGTTCTATGACTGGGCGTTACACTCAAATAAAAGGTCTAAATAATCGTTTTGTTGAGCTCGATACAGGCCAATGTCTTGCTCGTGTACAAGAGAAGTTAAATATCAATAATACATTTATTAATTCAGCAGAATATGATGTAGAGAATAACTTCGATACTTTAGATGGTAATGAAGTATTTTCTCAAAACGGGAAAATTCAGTTCTCAAATAATGCGGCTATTTATCTCATCGGTGATGAGTTAAGGTTTGAACAGGTTGGTAGTGAGTTAAGAGTAGATTTATTGCGTGTTGCTTTCTCTAATAGTGGTGACGAAGATAATATAAATATAGAAAAAACAATAAATGTTGAACTTAGTCTGTTCATAAAAGAAGATCAAAAAATTATTATTATTTTAGAACCGCGTGAACCGTCTCCTGAAATGGTTACATCGGTTAACGGTGATGATATATATGTGATAGAAAATTTAAAAAATACCAAGCAAAATTGCCAGGGTTTTGAACGTACATTGAGCATTTCATTGCAAGACTTTTCTTCAAAGAAAACTGACTTTTTACAAACTATTTTGAATGGTTCAGTCACTTTGGTCGAAACGCAAGAAACATCAAACAGAATGGATCAGTCTTTTGAGCAAAGTAATTTTAAGACAACGGTCGTTCAAGAAAATTCTACCCAGATTTATACCATGAAAGATTTCAGTGTTCAGAAAGGAGTTAATCTTGCAAATAATTCTTATGCCTATAACATTCAAGGTCTAGTGAGCAATACAGACATGCTAGGTGGTCAAATAGGGATAATAACAATTAGTACATTATATGGTAGCTTTGATAGCAATTTTCCCTCATCTGGTACCTTTGAGTTACAAGGTCAAGGCTTGGAAAGAGTAGATTTGGTACTTGATAATGCAAAAATATCGTTGCAAGTTGATTTCAACGGAGACTCAACTGGGAACGGCTTTGCCGATATTGATTATACTATTAATACGAACTGGGTCGATTTGTTTGAACGAAATTTTATAGAATAATCAGCACCGCCGGTGATTATTCTTGTCTAACGTTTAGTGTTGAATTTATAAGCCTTCTTTATATCTTTCTAATAGGTATTACGTACAATACGTTTATTCTATTTTCTAGTCTTTATATCGATTTACCATGGCGAAACAAAAAATAGCCTTTGTCTGTAATGATTGTGGTGCGGACTTAGCAAAGTGGCAGGGGCAATGTCCTGAGTGTGGCCAGTGGAATACCATTCAAGAAATTAAATTGGCTAAGGTCTCAGGTAGCCGCTCATCTTCCTCTTCGGCTGGCTATGCTGGAGCTTCATCTGAAATTACTACACTGGGCGCGATTGATTTAGAAGACCAGCCTCGCTTTAGCTCGGGTGTTGGGGAGTTTGATCGGGTATTAGGCGGTGGCTTAGTTCCCGGCTCTGCAATTTTAGTCGGCGGACATCCAGGAGCAGGAAAAAGTACCTTGCTTCTACAAACTATGTGCTATTTGTCCGGTCAAATGGATTCTTTATATGTCACTGGTGAAGAGTCATTACAGCAAGTTGCCTTGCGCGCCAAACGCTTAGGGTTGACGGCCGATAAATTAAAGATGTTTTCAGAGACACGCCTTGAGTCGATAGAAATTACTATTCAGCAAATGCGCCCTAAAGTGTTAGTCGTGGATAGTATTCAAGTCATGTCTACCGATGTTATAGAGTCGGCTCCAGGCAGCGTTTCACAGGTGCGAGAATGTGCAGCTAGATTAACCCGTTTAGCAAAACAAACAGGGATGGTGTTGTTTTTAGTCGGACATGTGACAAAAGAGGGGGCTATTGCGGGCCCCAAGGTTCTTGAACATATGATCGATTGTTCGATTATGCTAGAAGGTTCAGCAGATACTCGTTATCGAACCTTACGCGGCATTAAAAATCGTTTTGGTGCAGTGAATGAGCTGGGTGTTTTCGCCATGCTGGAAAAGGGTTTGGTTGAAGTTAAAAATCCTAGCGCTATTTTCTTAAGCCGTGGTGATGAACCGATGCCTGGTTCAGCCGTTACCATTTTGTGGGAAGGTACGCGCCCTCTATTAGTCGAGTTGCAAGCTCTGGTTGATGAATCTCAAGGGAATTATCCTAAACGCGTTTCTCTAGGGCTTGATCAAAACCGTTTATCCATGCTTTTAGCTGTCTTGCATCGACACGGTGGTATACATCTAGGTGACCAGGATGTCTTTGTTAACTTGGTGGGGGGAGTGAAAACGTCAGAAACCAGTACCGATCTTGCGACCATTGCGAGCATTATGTCTAGTTTGCGTTCTCGCGCTTTGCCAAGTGATATGGTGATTTTTGGTGAGCTGGGTTTGTCTGGTGAGGTAAGGCCTGTGCCGAGTGGTCAAGAGCGTATTCAGGAGGCATTTAAGCATGGTTTTAAGCGAGCATTAGTGCCTGTTGGAAACAAACCCCGGCATGCTTTAAATGGGATAGAGGTTGTTTTAATCAAAACCTTACCGGACTTACTAACGGCTTTATTTTAGTTTATTTAAATTCGTATTAAGTTTATTGCGTATTAAATTTATTGATAATGCCTAGCACTGTAGTCGCTCTGCTAATTAGAAATATAGGCACGTTGCTAATTGTTGTTCATTGGATATGACTTTACTTCTTTTGTTTTGAGCCGATGGGTCATTACTGGTGCTTGCACGTAACGTGAGGAAAACGAATACGAATCCTGTTGTCGTATTCATGAGCCTTAATTGTGCCTAGGATGAGGTTAGTGCATGTAATTCACGGCGTAGCATATCCTCGCTGCCTAGGTTTAGCTCAACAAGTCGCTTTAAATGGGTCATGCTGTCAATATCAATGTGTTTACAGCGAAAGCCCAGACCATTTTTATCTTCATGGGAAAAATATAGCGACATAACAATGTGGTTGTCGCTTCCGGATAAGCGAATGGTCGCTTCACAGGGCTCGTTTCGCTCCATTGAAAAGTGATCTGGCTTGTGAACTAAAATGCCTCTTAATGAAATATCCAAGACTTCTGTAGTCCACTCCATATCATTTTGATGAAGAATGCACTCAGCATTAAATAGAATCCTGCTGAAATGGCGGCGTTCATCTTGTTTTTTTTGTTCTTCTAAATGCGTATCGGCGCTCATATGTACATCCTGTGGGTCGTAAAAAGGTCTCTAGTAATTATCGTAGCGAACTTGAACGACATAAAATAAAGGCATATTCAAAATATATGTTGAATATGCCTATCCTGCAAGTTATGCCGCCGAATGAGTGATAAATTAGGCGAGTTTTTTATAGTTCATTCTGGTTGGTGCTTTAGCTTGTTCGCCTTTGCGCTTTTTGAAGTCTTCTTCATACTCGGTATAGTTACCTTCAAACCAGATAACTTCACTGTCGCCTTCGAAGGCTAGAATGTGGGTTGCTATCCTATCTAGGAACCAGCGATCGTGAGAAATAACGACCGCGCAACCCGGAAAGGCTAAAATAGCCTCTTCAAGTGCTCGCAAGGTTTCAACATCCAAGTCATTAGTCGGTTCATCCAGCAGTAAAACGTTTGCTCCTTGTTTTAAGAGCTTAGCTAAATGGAGCCGATTGCGTTCACCGCCAGAGAGTTCGTTGACCTTTTTTTGTTGATCGTTGCCTCTAAAGTTGAAGCGGCTAACATAAGCGCGAGAGGGTGTTTGATAATTACCAATTTGGATCGTATCGTTACCTTCGCTCACTTCCTGCCAAACGGTATTATTATTATCAAGATCGCGTGATTGCTCAACATAGGCAATGTCGACGGTTTGGCCAATATTTACGTCGCCTTGATCAGGCTTTTCTTCGCCTGAAATAAGTTTAAATAAGGTCGATTTACCTGCACCATTACCACCAATGACACCGACAATACTACCTGCCGGTATGGTAAAGCTCAGATCATCAAATAATAACTTGTCATTGAATTTCTTGCTTACATGGTCGACAGAAATGACGTTGTCACCTAAGCGTGGGCCCGGTGGAATATAAATTTCCATGGTCTCATTGCGTTTTTGTGTTTCCTGAGAGTTAAGCTCATCAAAACGCTGCAGTCGTGCCTTGCTCTTGGCATGACGGCCTTTAGGGTTGC
The DNA here is from genome assembly GCA_963974595.1 of uncultured Oleiphilus sp. Taxonomy (GTDB): domain Bacteria; phylum Pseudomonadota; class Gammaproteobacteria; order Pseudomonadales; family Oleiphilaceae; genus PZPK01. Next base: position 28,135 of record CAXBDA010000034.1, read on the forward strand.
TTCTCACCCATTCTAGTTCAGATTTTATGCTGCGATTACGCGCATCTTCTTGTTTCTGTTCGTGCTCTAAGCGCTTTTCTTTATTCTCTAACCATTGCGAATAGTTGCCTTCGAAAGGAATACCATGACCACGGTCAAGCTCTAGTATCCAGCCAGCCACATTGTCTAAAAAGTACCGATCGTGGGTGATTGCGACAACGGTACCAGGATAGTCGTGAAGGAAACGTTCCAGCCATGCAACGCTTTCAGCATCGAGGTGGTTAGTCGGTTCGTCTAATAGCAGCATGTCTGGTTTCGATAAAAGCAACTTGCAAAGTGCGACCCTGCGCTTTTCACCGCCAGATAAGTTCTCGACTTTTGCATCCCAGGGCGGCAAACGAAGTGCATCTGCTGCTACCTCAAGAGTGCGTTCCAGGTTATGCCCGTCTGCGGTTTCAATAAGAGCTTCAAGCTTGGCTTGCTCAGCGGCTAAGGCGTCAAAATCAGCCTCGGGTTCGGCATATTCGGCATAGACTTGGTCTAAGCGTGTTAATGCTTCTTTTAGTTCACGCAGACCGTCTTCTACATTAGATCTTACGTCGGCATTTTCATCTAGCTGAGGCTCTTGAGCCAAATAACCCACTTTAATGCCCAGTTGTGCTCTTGCTTCACCGGTATAGTCTTGATCAACGCCCGCCATAATACGTAACAGAGTTGACTTACCTGAACCATTTAACCCAAGCACACCAATTTTTGCACCCGGGAAAAAAGACAGCGAGATATCTTTCAAAATTTCTTTTTTAGGCGGGACAACTTTACCCACGCGATTCATAGTAAAAACGTAAGAACCTGTTTTCCCTGTTTTGTTATCTTTTGACATGTGTATATTTGCCTGTTTGTCTTTTTACGCGGCACTTACAAAGATTTTTTAGTCGCGTAGATATGAAAATAAAAAAGTACTGTTTTAAAACTGTTTTGATATGCTCGTCACTATAAATAAAAAAGTTAAGTTTGGGAATTGAATGATGTGCCTGCAGGTTAAAGAAATAATGATAAGCGGTGCTCGAGCAAAGGTTTTAGTGAAAGAGGGTATACCTGTCTATTACCCCAACCTTTTCGTCACTCTTGAACTGTCAGTTCGATCAATCAATACACAGAAAAAATATCTTGAGAGCATCGTTCTACTAGAGAACTTTCTGGAGAATGAAAAAATCGATCTCATAGTCCTAACGGCCGCGCAAAACGGCTTGGAACCGATCAGCTACCTCACAGCCGTATTGACGAAGATGCCGAACATCAAAGGCAATGAATCGATTGATCATTTGCTTCCTTGGAATTTGACTCAAGAACAACTCAATCAGTACCTAGCTTCCATGCCTAGCATTTAATACGAATAAGGGTGTTGTTGGCAACCACGCGGATTTAGTGACGCTTACGTTTAAAAAGGTTACAAGACTCACTGATAATTTCAGCGTCGTATGGTTCACATAGCATTTCATTTGGAATATCAATCCCCATACTCCATAGTCTGTTTTTAGCGGGTATGTAACCTTGGTCAACTGCTAAACGGAACCATTTCAAAGCCTCACTAATATTTTTATTAACTCCTACACCATTTTGATACATAGAACCTAAATTGTGTTGAGCTACCACATAGCCCTGATTAGCCGCTTTGTAATACCAGTCTAATGCTTCATCATAATTTTGCTTTATTCCAAAACCTTTTTCATATGAAAAACCCAGGTCACTTTGCGCTCGGGCATAACCCTGTTGTGCCGCCTTTAAAAACCAATTGAATGCTTTAGACTGATCTTTCGATATGCCCAACCCTCTAGCATGCAATAACCCTAAATTGTGTTGAGCGATTGCATTCCCTTGATTAGCCGCTTTGCTATACCAGTCAAGTGCTGCTAAATAATCTTGCTCTGTACCAAACCCATTCTGATACATATACCCTAAATCAAGCTGCGCTCGGTCATAACCTTGCTCTGCAGCCCTGAGATACCAATTAAATGCTTCAGTATGATTTTGCGATATACCTAATCCTTTGGCATACATTAAACCTAAATTGTGCTGAGCGATTGCATTCCCTTGATCTGCTGCTAGTTGATATAATTGAAACGCTTTCGAAAAATCTTGTATAACACCTGAGCCATTTTCAAACATA
>CAXBDA010000035.1:0-29515 GCA_963974595.1 uncultured Oleiphilus sp.
TAGTATCACCTGGTGGCACTACTGAAAAGGTATTTTTGTTTTGTGCGCAGGTAAACAGTAAAGGTGTGAGTGGCATGCACGGGCTTGAGTCGGAGGATGAAGATATTAAAGTTCATACGGTGAGTGTCGAAGTGGCCATGAAAATGGTTGACACTGGAAAAATTAACAATGCCTCCGCCATTATTGCCTTGCAATGGCTAGCATTGAACCGCGCTCGCTTGGATTCCAAGTGGGGTTTATCAGACTCATGAGGAAAAAATATGTGCCTGATCTTGTCCATATGGGGGCTCTGTACGAAGGTAACTATAGCCGTTTAATGCGCCTAATCAGAATGATGGGTGACCTTGATAGTATGGATTTCGATTTACATAATGGCCATGGTTATATTGGAAGAGTGAATTTGATATTGCTTGAAAATTGTAAATACACAGATACATTTTTGCTTGAACAAACAGCGGCAGCAGGTAAATGGGTGAATAACCCAAAATTGCGTGTCAGGTTATATCATGATGCTTTGGTTGCTGAAGTGGTGGGCAAGTATGGCCGGCAAGCTGTTGATGGGGTGAATCACTATCCGAATCAAAAAATGCATTTGCCTGATGAAAAGAATCAATTAAATTTATTTCTGGCAGAGTGGCTGAATTTCTGTATTTCATATGGTTATTGCGAAGAGAGTCCCTTTTCTGCGAATGATTTGTGATTTTTTTATCATTACTGTTTGAATATAGGGCTTACTATTTGCTACTAAACTACCTTGTAGATATGGTCGATATTATTAACGTTTCGCTTTTCGCATAAAAATAGCAACAATAACTGAAAAGCTTTTATATTACTCGGAGAATTATTTGGCGCTTGCTAAATTCTGTTGCCTAGTAATCAAACCATATAGAGCCGAACGAAAGAATGAAAATGGAAAAAAATGCAAATGGTCAGACCTTGAATCTATTGCAGATTACCGACTGCCATTTGACCAAGGATGCAAAGAGCGACCTGCTTGGCGTGGTGACTCGTGATAGCTTGGGCGCGGTGTTGGCGCGAGTTGCTGCGAATATACAGAGCCAAGTGCATGCTGCGCCAGATTTTATGGTGGCCAGTGGTGACCTTGCCCAAGATGCATCGGCACAGGCTTATCAGTATTTTAGAGAAGAAACGAAGTCTCTATGTGAGTTATCTGGTTGGTTTTCTGGTAATCACGATGACACTCAAGTCATGACGCAGTCGCTCCCGGACAAAGAAGTGTTTTCAAAAGTTCGTCGTTTTGATCACTGGCAAATTATTTTGTTAGACAGTTCTGTTCGTGGCTCGGTACATGGGCATCTGAATGATAGCGAACTTGATTTGCTGGAAAAGACGCTGCTGGAGGCACCCGACCTGCATACCTTGGTATGTTTACATCACCATCCACTAGATATTGGCTCCACATGGCTAGATAAAATAGGCTTGCATAATCGTGATGCATTTTTCGATATTTTAGATCGTTTTGACAATGTTCGAGGCGTACTTTGGGGACATATTCATCAAGAGTGGGACTCCAAACGTCGTGGTGTTTCTATGTTGGCTACACCGTCAACCTGTATTCAATTCTTGCCAAAATCATCAGGCTTTGCGGTAGAGGCGGTGGCGCCAGGGTACCGGTCACTCAGCTTGCATGCAGACGGAATCATTGAAACAAAAGTATATAGAGCCGAAGATTTTAAGTTTAATTTAGATCTGAAGAGCACAGGCTATTGAAATATATAGTGTATTTGCATGGTTTTAACAGTTCGCCTCAATCTGAGAAAGCCCGGCTGACAAAGGGCTATTTTCAAGCTCATTGTGGTCAACTAATAAATGTGATTGTGCCTGCTTTGCCACCTGCACCTTTAGAGGCCATCGCTTATATTCATAGCTTAATTGAGCACAATGGTCGAGATAATTTGCTGGGTTTTATTGGAAGCTCTTTAGGGGGCTTTTATAGTCTGTACCTTCAGCGTTTTTATGCTTCATCTTCAGTCACACCAAAAGCAGTTTTAATTAATCCTGCTGTGCGGCCTTATAACCTGCTACAGGATTATTTAGGTGAAAACCAGAATCTGTACACGGGCGAGAAATATATTATTGAGCCTGAGCATATGGATGACCTGAGCTCTCTGATCGTTCAGCCAGTATCGCACCCTAAGCTGACATTTTTACTCACTCAAACCGCTGATGAAGTGCTTAATTATCAAGATGCTGTTAGTTATCTTGCAGGGGTGAGCATGTGGATTCAATTTGGAGGCAGTCATGCCTTTGATCATTACTTAAATGTGTTGCCAGGTATCCGGGGCTTTTTCGAAAGGGTCTAGGTTTTCTGTGATTTCAAATCAAACAGGGTAAGTCTTTAGCTTATGATTCTGTCGTCTAGAAATTATAGGTGGTTTTTCACTCAACCAATCAGGTAAAATGCCGCTTTCGAATTTATCGTTCCTCATTTGGTCACGCAGAATATGCCTGAAGGGCTAGCTTAATTTGACTAAATGCGGGGCTGAACAAGGAGAATCTCTTGGGTTTCAAGACCGCTTTATTTAATGCTCACAAACAAGCCGGCGCTAAAATTGTCGACTTTGGTGGTTGGGATATGCCGATACATTATGGTTCCCAGCTCGAAGAGCATCATATTGTTCGCAAAAATGCCGGTATGTTTGATGTGTCACATATGACGATCGTTGATGTACTTGGCCCACAATCAAGAGACTACTTGCGTTATTTGCTTGCCAATGATGTTGATAAACTTCTTGTCGATGGCAAAGCCTTATATAGCGGCATGTTAGATGAAAATGGCGGCGTGATTGACGACCTTATCGTATACCGTATGCCATCTGACTATCGTCTTGTTGTCAACTGCGGTACTCGCGAAAAAGATTTAGCATGGATGACTAAACAAGCAAAAAGCTTTGATGTCGAATTGAAAGAGCGTAGCGATCTAGCGATGATTGCTGTACAAGGACCCGACGCAATAACATCGGTTAAACAATTAAAGCTAAATGATGCCAGCCTTATTGACGGTTTAGCCGTATTTCAAGGTTTAGAGCAGGCTGGCTGGATGTATTGTCGAACGGGTTATACGGGCGAAGACGGCTTGGAAATATTATTACCAAATGATAAAGCAGAGAGTTTTTGGAATGATTTGCTGGCCGTTGGCGTCAAACCTTGTGGTTTGGGTGCCCGTGACACTTTACGTTTAGAAGCAGGTATGAATTTGTACGGTTCTGATATGGATGAGTCAGTGACCCCCCTTGAGTCTAACATGGCCTGGACAGTCTCTTTCTCTGACGACCGAGATTTTATCGGGAAATCAGCACTGGTTAAGCAAAAGCAGTCCGGTGTGCCCACAAAGCTTGTTGGTTTGGTGCTTGAAGCACGAGGTGTACTGCGGGGTCATCAGAAAGTATGTCTTAATGGCGAAGAAATAGGCGAAATTACCAGCGGAAGTTTTTCGCCAACCCTGGGGTATTCAGTTGCTTTGGCAAGGGTCGAGAAATCACTAAATGATGCTTGCCAGGTGGATATGCGGGGTAAGCAAATAGACGTAAAAATTGTGAAGCCGCCTTTTGTTCGTTTTGGTAAACAAGCATATTAATTTAAGAAATTCATTAAGTATTGAACACAGTTTATTCTAGTTTGAGGAAAGTTGATCATGAGTATTATTCCCGGTGAATTACGGTATTTATCTAGCCATGAGTGGGTTCGTCTTGAAGAAGATGGCGAAACAGTAACAGTCGGTATTACTGACCATGCGCAAGACTTATTAGGTGATGTTGTCTTTGTTGAACTTCCTGAGGTCGATGCTGTGATTACAGCGGGTGAAGAGGCTGGTGTTGTTGAATCGGTAAAGGCAGCATCTGATATATTTTCGCCTGTGAGCGGTACTGTCATTGAGGTTAACGAGGCTTTGGAAGATTCCCCTGAGCTGGTGAATAGTGACCCTTATGATGATGGCTGGTTTTATAAATTAAAGATTTCAGACGCTGACGAGCTGTCATCGTTATTGAATGCTGAAGATTACGCTGAAGCTTGCGAAGCAGACGATCACTAATTATTGGTAGTCTGGCGTTAAGTCAACACTGCTTTCAAGACCTTTGATAACACTGTTTAAATATAAGCAGTGCTTCAAAGGTTTTATTTTTAAAGAAAGTCGCTTATTAATGAAATAGATCAGTAAGCTTGCTCGGCTTTATGATTTGACGAGGGTTAAACATGCCTTTTATTCCGCATACGGAACAAGATATTCAGAAAATGTTAGATGTGATTGGTGTTGCGTCTATCAATGATTTATTTGATGAGATTCCTACACATTTGCGCGCTAAACCTTTGGTTGGCGTACCGGATGGCTTAACTGAAATGGACATGATGCGCTTAATGTCTGACCGGGCTCAGCAAGATGAAGGTGCGTTATGCTTTATTGGTGCGGGTGCTTATGAGCATCATATACCGGCTGCTGTTTGGGATGTAGCCATGAGAGGTGAATTTCTGACGGCTTATACCCCGTATCAGGCTGAGGCAAGCCAGGGAACGCTGCAGCTTATTTATGAATATCAATCGATGATTTGTCAATTAACGGCGATGGATGTATCGAATGCCTCTTTATATGATGGCGCTTCAGGTTTAGCTGAAGCGGTGTTAATGAGTATCCGGGCAAATCGTAAATCTAAAAGCAAGAAGGTTTTATTTGCCGGTACGGTTCATCCCCTATATCAAAAAGTTGTGACCGATATTGTGAGTAATCAGGGGATTTCCATTGAGGTTATGCCAATCGATCCGAGCAATCTATCTGTTGATATCGATGCGCTTAAGCAGTATGCCGAAGAAGATTTTGCAGCGCTTGTTATTCCTCAGCCTAACTTTTTCGGTGCTCTAGAGTCTGTTGATGAGTTAACGGATTGGGCGCAGGAGAAAGGCATGCTGGTCATAGGTTTAGTGAATCCAACGGCCCTGGCATTATTTAACCCGCCTGGTGACTGGGGTCAACAGGGTGCGGACATCGCAGTAGGAGAAGGCCAGCCTTTAGGTATCCCCTTAGCTTCTGGCGGGCCTTATTTTGGTTTTATTGCTTGTAAACAAAAGCTAGTGCGGCAAATGCCCGGCCGGATTATTGGCCGAACGGTTGACCTTGAAGGCAAAGAGGGTTTTACCCTGACGCTTCAAGCTAGAGAGCAACACATTCGCCGATCTAAAGCGACCTCAAATATTTGTACTAATCAAGGCTTAGCTGTGACGGCAGCGACTATTTACATGACTTTGCTGGGGTTTGAAGGTTTATCACGCGTGGCTAAGTCCAGTCATCAAAATGCCCGTCAATTACTGGCGAGCCTGTCAGATGTTGAGCATGTCCTCAGTCGATCAAATACAGCCTTTTTTCATGAGTTCGTTATCCAGCTGGGTGACGGAGAGGATGGTTTTGCTGAAGGTGTTCTCGCTAATATGGCAGAACAGGGTGTGTTAGGTGGTTTAGACTTGTCAGTATTTGGGGCAGACCTGAAAAATTGCATACTTGTTTGTGCAACAGAAGTGAAGACTGAAAATGATTTGACCTTGTATAAGTCAGCACTTGTTCGAGCGATTAAAGAGGTGAAAGACGCATGTTGATATTTAAGAAAGGTAGTCAAGGTCGATTCGCAACAGCGCAAGCACCGCAACAGCTTGCTGATATTGCTGATTTGCCAGAAAAGATGTTGCGTAAAAAGCCTGCTATCTTACCCGAAGTGTCAGAGTTACAGGCGGTACGTCATTTCACTAATTTATCGCGTCAAAATTTTTCAATTGATACTCAATTCTATCCTTTAGGATCTTGTACCATGAAGTACAACCCGAAAGGAGCTCAGCGTGCCGCTGCTTTACCGGGTTTTATCAACCGTCATCCGCTTGCACCTGAGTCTCACAGCCAAGGTTACTTAGCGTGTGTGTATGATTTGCAGAATATTTTGAAAGAAGTTACCGGTATGGCGGGTGTATCTTTGTGTCCTATGGCGGGTGCGCAAGGTGAATTCGCTGGTGTTGCGATGATTAAGGCTTATCATGAAAGCCGCAATGATCATGAACGAACAGAGATTATCGTTCCAGAAGCGGCACATGGCACTAATCCGGCCACTGCAGTAATGTGTGGCTATAAGGTGAAAGAAATCCCTGTTTTAGCAAATGGCGATGTCGACCTTTCAGCGCTAAAGATGGCTGTAGGCCCTCAAACTGCGGGTATTATGATGACAAATCCGTCCACTTGCGGGGTCTTTGAGCGCCAAATTGAAGAAATAGCAAAAACGGTGCATGATGCGGGTGGCCTTTTGTATTATGATGGCGCAAATTTGAACGCCATTCTGGGGCAAGTAAGGCCCGGTGATATGGGGTTTGATGTTCTGCATATGAATTTGCATAAAACCTTTGCTACGCCACACGGTGGTGGTGGCCCAGGTTCTGGCCCTGTAGCCGTTGGTAAGCGTTTACTGCCATTTCTACCTACACCGATTACTGGGTGTGAAGAAGATACATCTGGCGTCAAGCGCTATCATTGGCTTGGCCAAGATGATTTACCCGATTCGATTGGCCGTTTAAGTGCCTTTATGGGCAATGCGGGTATTATTCTTCGTGCATATATTTATGCCATTTTATTAGGTCGTGAAGGCTTGCATCGTGTTGGTGAGTTTTCAACCTTAAATGCAAATTATATGGCTATTCTGATGAAGAATGCAGGTTTCGAATTAGCGTATAAAGATAGACGAGCAACGCACGAATTTATCATTACACTAAGCAAACAAGCAAAAGGTCTGGGTGTGAATGCGATGGATTTTGCGAAGCGTTTGCTGGATTATGGTTATCATGCTCCGACCACCTACTTTCCTTTGCTTATTCCAGAATGTTTCTTGATAGAGCCGACTGAAACTGAGTCTATCGATGAGCTCGAAGGCTTTGTGGAGGCGATGGTCGCTATTCAGAAAGAAGCAGAAAACTCACCAGAGCTTGTTAAAGGCGCACCCGTGACTCAGCCAGTAAGGCGTTTGGATGATGTGAAAGCAGCGCGTGAGTTGGATGTGTCATATTCAGGTTAACGAGATCGCCACTGCTTTAAGTGTGTGATGCTTAGAAAATATGTCCTTAATATAAAAAGATCTCTGCCAATTATTGACAGAGATCTTTTTATTAATAGACCGTAATGCCCATTTCGATAAAGGCTTCTTTTAAATCGTCTAAATCGTAGTTTGTCAGCCCTAAATGCTCAAGTATGTCTTTCTGGCTTTGCTCCCACTCTGTATCCGTATCCTGTTTACCTAATACCTTGAAGTTTCCACAAATATGTTCGGCTATTTTTAAGATGGCAAGCAGTGTTTTTTGAAGTTGATTCCTTCCATCCTTCGTGCTGAATGTTTGTAAGGTGTTGTGATGCTCTGCGATGACCAGGCAGATGTGACTTGGAAGATTCCAGGACTTAGCCGTGTAATAGCCCACTACACAATGGTTAGTGTTAAACTTTTCATTCTCATAATCGATGGTGCGTTCATACTCACTGCCATAGGCGTTTTCTAATTCGGCTAAATAATTATCAAAACGCTTCATCATTAATGGAATGCCGGAATTATGGAAAAGACCTAATGTATAGGCTTCATCCGGGTTTGGAAAACCTACCTTTTTGGCGATTGTAGCGCAGACCATGGCAATATCATTGGCGGTATCCCAAAAGGATGTTAGCTCCATGATATTCTCATCAGACATTTGCCCCTTTATGGCTAAGCCATTGAGGATATTAATCACTGTATTGATGCCAAGCAAAGAAACTGCTTGCTCAATAGAAGAGATTTTGTTGCCCAAACCATAAAATGGTGAGTTCACAAACTTAAGCATGGTGCCAGATAAACCGACATCCTTAGCAATTAAATTAGCAATTCGGCTAATGTCGGGCTCCGGTAAGATTTGTTCCATCTGTAAATCGACTAAGATCTGAGGTTGAGGTGGAACAAAGATACCTTGAAGTATTTGTGATACCTGTTCTTGAGAAAGTTGATTGGGCATTTCCAAATGGCTCCACTTAGAAGATGTTTAAAAAATGTTTCTATCATTGTAGGTCTGTTTAGCCAAAGTGCTATCGTTTTTATGTGAAATAAATGCACGATTTTGTATCTGAGTTGTTATACTTCGCCCCAAAATATTCAGGCGCAAATGTAAAAAATGAGGAATCTTATGAAATATGTTCAATTAAATAAAGGCGCCGAAAAACGCTTAAAACAAGGCCATTTGTGGATTTACAGCAACGAAATCAATGTTAAACAGACGCCATTGAAGTCATTCGAGCCTGGTGAGCAAGTTCAGATTAAAAATCATGCTGATAAATTGTTGGGAACAGCGTTCATGTCACCTTCTTCATTAATTGCTGGCAGAGTCATTAGTCGTGATCCAAAGCAATTGATGGATCAGTCTTTACTTGTGCACCGTTTAAATGTTGCGCTTTCTTTGCGACAAAATGCTTTTTCTGAGCCCTGTTATCGTTTGGTTTTTGGTGATAGTGACCGTCTGCCAGGTTTAGTCATAGATCGTTTTGAAGATGATTATGTTGTTCAAATTTCTTTAGTCGGTATGGAATTACTAAAAACAGAGATTATGGCTGCTCTAGAAAAGGTTTGTCGGCCTAGGCATATCGTATTTAAAAATAATGGAAAGATGCGTGGTCCAGAAGGTTTAGAATCTTATGTTGAGGTCGCTAAAGGTGATGCGATAGAAGATGCTCAGTTCACTGAAAACGGCGTGAAATTTGTTGCGCCTATTATTGAGGGGCAAAAAACGGGCTGGTTTTATGATCACCGTATGAATCGTGCGCGCCTTAAAGATTACGTTAAGGGCAAGCGTGTTCTTGATCTTTATAGCTATATTGGCGGTTGGGGTATTCAAGCCGCTGCATTTGGTGCTGACTCGGTTACCTGTGTTGATAGTTCGACACTGGCTCTCGACTATGTCATTAAAAATGCTGAATTAAATGAGCTCCAAGATAAGGTTGATTGTATCGAAGGAGATGTCTTTGAAGTGTGCAAAAAACTCAAAGAACTGGATGAACGTTTTGATATCGTGATTGCCGACCCTCCAGCCTTTATTCCCCGAAGAAAAGATCAAAAAGCCGGTGAATTAGCCTATCAGCGTCTAAATCAGTTAGCCATGCGCTTACTTGGCAAAGATGGTTTATTAGTTTCGGCTTCGTGTTCTATGCATATGTCTAAAACAGCGCTTGTAAAAGCAGTGAGTCTTGCAGGGCAAACTTTAGAAAAACAGTTGCAGATTATTGAGCAGGGTGGGCAAGGCCCGGATCATCCTATTATTCCCGCGATTCCAGAGACAGATTATTTAAAAGCAATTTTTGTTCGTGTATTACCTGCCTAGTGTTCTTCACTTTATTTAGATATCTCTTACTTAAAACCACAAGAGATATCTAAGAAGCTACTTTTAGACCCTCTAATGAAGCAAGTTTTTCCATCAGTCGCTGTTTGATAGGGGTGCTTTCTAAAGTGAAGTGCTTATCTTCTTGGTTATTGTTGTTCTCAGGATTGTCTTCTTTATTTTGACGCTCTTTTTTAATCTTCACATTTAGTCTGTCAAAAAAGTCTTTTGTTTGGGTGCGAGTACTTTGTTGAAGTTGATTTTTTAGGTTTGCTTCCCAAGCCTGTTTTAATGCCGAAATATCCTTCTTGATTTCAGTTGCAAGCAAAACAGCGTAAAGCGTTCTTCTCAGTTCTGGGGGGGCTAAACTAGTATTTGAAGCGTTTGTTAAGATAGAAAAATCACTCACGTTTCGTTTTAGATTGCTGCCTTTAAGAATAAGCTCTAAAGCATGGAAGCCTAAGGTTACATAGGCTGTATCACCTAGCTGGAATTCTTGCTCCATATTTTCACGGGTAATGGGAATGTCGGAATAAATTAAGCCACTAAAGGGGTAGCCATCTACTGCATCTAAATAGCCCGGCAATAAAGGTTGTTGGTCCAGGCTTGTTTTAATGTTAATGGCGCTTATCTCACTCACATCTTGAGCTTGAGGGGGGGTATATATTGAACAGCAAGTATCTAAAAAATAGCCACTTATAAATATGGCATGTGTTTTTTCTAAGCTCTGGATCGTTATTTGAAGCCCTTCTTGAGTAGGTTTCTTGGTAAATGTAGTGACGTTTCCATGCAATTTTTTACTCTCATTGACCAGCTGAGAAAAGTGTTCATCGACTATCTTGATAAAAAGAGCGCTTGTTGGATCCAGTTCTAGGTTTGAGGCAGATGGCGCTTGTTCTGCTAGTGAGGATATAGCTGCTTCATGGGTATTTTGAGAGTCATCTATTAAGTTTTGCTCCACTGGGTCTGAGCATGCAGAGATTAAAAAAACATAGAAAATGACTAGAATAGATAATATGGATCTAAACATAGAAGAATCTGACATTTTATTTAGTCTCTGAGAGATTGAATTGGCCAGTTATTGGTTTTGCTCGTCTGTCTTAGGATATCGTCAGGATCAACAGCAACAGGAAAGTCGACTAATTCCAGTAAGGGGATATCATTATGCGAATCACTATAAAAAAATGCTCCCTCGATACTGTGCTGTTTGCCTTTTAGCCAGTCGTGTAAACGAGCAATTTTTCCTTCCTGAAAGCTTGGTGTGCCAGAAACCTTGCCGGTATATCGACCGGCTTTCATTTCTGGCATTGTGGCAATCAGGTCATCAACACCAAATTCATTGGCGATGAGCTCGGTGATAAAATGGTTTGTTGCCGTAATGATTAATAGAAAATCACCTTGATCTTTATGTTTTTTGAGTAAACTAAAGGCTTTTGGCAGCATGATAGGCTTGATTTTCTGAATGAAAAAATCATTTCTCCAGCTATTTAGTGTGCTTAAATCATTATCTGCTAAAGGCGAGAGTGCAAATTCTAAATATTCTTGGATATTTAGTTGCCCGTTTTGATAGTCTTTTAGAAATTGGTCATTAGCCTGTTTATATACATCGGCATCCACGATACCGTTCTCGACAAGATATTCGCCCCATGCATAGTCGCTATCCCCGCCTAAAAGAGTATTATCCAAATCAAAAATTGCTAAAGCCACAGGCTTTCCTCTATTAACACAATAAATTGGCCAGAAGATGAAAAGCATATCAGAACTAAGGTGAAAAAATCCTGATCTAGTCTAAAATTTATTTAAATATGAATAAATTGCATGCATCTTGGTTTGCCGAAGCCGGTAATTTCTGGAAGAATGCAGGCAATATAAATTTTAAAGGAATTGAACAGTGATAGATTCTGACGGCTTTAGGCTGAATGTCGGAATTATTCTCGCAAACCAATTCAATGAAGTATTATGGGCAAGACGAATCGGACAAAATTCCTGGCAATTTCCTCAAGGTGGTATCAAAGTAAGTGAAACGCCTGATGAAGCTTTATATCGAGAGCTGCACGAAGAAGTAGGGCTTCAGGCTTCAGATGTCGAAATAGTTGCTAAAACAAAAGGTTGGCTACGTTATCGCCTACCGAAAAAAATGATTCGTCATCATTCATTACCTTTATGTGTTGGGCAAAAACAAAAGTGGTATTTGTTGCGTATGTTAAGCGCAGATTCCGTGGTGTCTATGAATACCAGTACAAGTCCTGAGTTTGATCAATGGCAATGGGTGAGTTACTGGTATCCGCTTGGGCAAGTTGTTTCTTTTAAGCGAGAAGTGTACCGACGGGCAATGAAAGAATTGTCTTCTGATTTATTTAAACTGCGTGGCATTTACCCTAAGTGACTAGCTTAGGGTTGAGTTAAAGCGATCAATCATAACCAAGGGATGTCGACGAATGCTGAGTGTTCTACGTAGCATTGTTCAGGAAGTTAATAACGCATCTAGTTTGGATGAGGCGCTTGATATTATCGTGCGTCGTGTTCAGGATGCTATGACGACAGAGGTCTGTTCTATTTATCTCTTGAATCCGGAGCAAGACCGCTATGTGCTGAAGGCCTCTAAAGGTTTGAAAGAAAATGCTGTTGGGCGTGTTAGTTTAGGTTATTCAGAAGGCTTGGTTGGTTTGGTGGGGGTACGCCAGGAACCGATTAATCTAGAACATGCGCAAGAGCATGAACGTTATCGATATTTCCCTGAGACCGGTGAAGAACGCTTCGAGAGCTTTTTGGGCGTGCCCATTATTCATCATAAAAAAGTGCTCGGTGTGATTGTTGTCCAACAAGCAAATAACAGCAGAAAGTTTGATGAAGGTGAAGAAGCCTTTCTCGTGACGATCTCTGCACAGCTTGCGAGTGTGATTGCTCACTCTGAAATAACTCGGGTTATTGAGTCGCGCACAATCACTGGTGAAGCAGCGCAAGATATTACCTTTCGAGGTGTGGCTGGTGCACCAGGAGTTGCCATTGGGCGGAGTGTTGTTGTGTTTCCGGTGGCCGACCTCGATGCAGTTCCAGATAAGGATTCCAGCGATGTAGACGGTGATATCGCATTATTTGAACATGCTATTCAGGCGGTACGTCTGGATATTCAAAAAGTTGGTGAGCGTCTCTCTACGCAGCTTAGGCCAGAAGAACAGGCTTTATTCGATGTCTACCTTAATATGTTGGATGACAATGCGTTAGCGGGTGAGGTTAGAGCTAAAATTCAGTCAGGCAAGTCGGCGCAAACAGCTTTAAAACTGATTATTAGCGAATATGCAAGGCATTTTGAATTAATGAATGATGCCTATTTAAGCGAACGCGCTATCGATATAAAAGACTTAGGACGCAGGGTGCTGTCTTATTTGCAGGAAGATTCCCAGTCTCAGTTAAACTTCCCGGATAATACCATTTTGGTTAGTGATGAGCTGACACCTACCATGTTAGGAGAGGTGCCTAGAGAAAAACTGTTAGGTCTGGTCTCTGTTAAAGGCTCGGGTAATTCTCATGTTGCTATTTTAGCAAGAGCGATGGGGATTCCGACGATAATGGGGGTATTAGATGTGCCCCTTAATCGTTTGGATGGCAAAGACCTTATTGTGGATGGCTATAATGGTGAATTATTTGTTAGCCCTTCTGAAAGGCTCATACACTATTACAGGCAAATAGTTGAAGAAGAGAAACTACTGGATCAGGGGCTTGAGAAACTAAAGGATTTACCCTGTGAAACAACAGATGGTCATTTGATATCTGCTTGGGTGAATACTGGGTTAATGACGGATGTCGTTCGGTCTCTTAATCAAGGTGCTGAAGGGGTTGGTTTATATCGAACCGAAGTACCTTTTATGATTAATGAGCGTTTTCCAAGTGAGCAAGAACAAATTGACTGTTATCGAGAGCAGCTAGAAGCATTTGCACCGAATTACGTCACCATGCGAACACTTGATATTGGTGGTGACAAGTCTTTACCTTACTTTCCGATTACCGAAGAAAACCCCTTTCTTGGCTGGCGTGGAATCCGCGTCACGCTAGATCACCCAGAAATATTCCTTGTTCAGATGAGGGCCATGTTGAAAGCGAGTGTGGGCTTAGATAACCTTCGCATTATGTTGCCAATGATTTCGAGCGTAAATGAAATCGAAGAAGCCTTACATTTGATTTATCGAGAATATCATGAAATCAGGGCCGAAGGTTTCGATGTTACCATGCCTCAAATTGGTGTGATGATTGAGGTTCCGGGTGCTGTTTATCAAGTGAAAGAGTTTGCTGATCGTGTCGATTTTCTCTCGGTTGGCTCAAATGATTTAACCCAATATTTGCTTGCTGTTGATAGAAATAACCCTCGTGTTGCTCCCTTATATCACTCATTTCATCCTGCGGTTCTTCGAGCTTTATACAGTATTGCTAAAGATGCTAAGGATATGTCCATTCAATTAAGTATCTGTGGAGAGTTGGCGGGAGACCCTGCGGGAGCGGTTTTGTTGATGGCGATGGGCTATGATGCGCTTTCCATGAATGCCTCTAATTTACTGAAGGTGAAATCCGTTATTCGAGGGATTGATTTAAACTGGGCTAAGGCTTTATTAGAGAATGTATTAGAGCTGGATTCGCCATATATTATTCAGAGCACGCTTAATCTGGCATTGAAAGGTGCAGGGTTTACAAGGTACTTACGGCCGGGGAAGCTACTGGAAGAAATTGATAGCTAAGAATTTTGTTTAGTATGAATGCTCTATAAATTAAGCATAGGGTAGATGAATACATTTTTAGGTTTTGAGAGGTCAATAAATGCCTAGTCAGACATTGAAGAATAAAAAAAGCTTAAAGCTTGGCTTGGCTCTCGGTGGGGGTGGTCCATTAGGTGGAATCTATGAAATCGGTGCTTTAAGGGCATTAGATGAAGCGCTTGATGGCTTGGATATGAATGATTTACATACCTATGTGGGCGTTAATGCGGGGTCTTTTGTGGCTGCTAATTTAGCCAATCAGATGACGCCGGCTCAAATGTGTCGAATTTTTGTACGTAACGAAGCAGATATACATCCATTTCATCCTGCAGTATTTTATAAACCTGCATTATCTGAATATTTCCAAAGAACCAAGGCCGTGCCTAAAATCTTATTAAAAGCATGGATGAATTTCTTAAGTCAGCCGAATGACCAAAGTGTCTTAGAGTCTTTAACTGCGCTTGCTCAAGCTATTCCATCGGGCATTTTTGATAATGAAGGTTTTCACCAGTATGTTGCGAGATCCTATAATGCCATAGGGCGGACAAATGACTTCAAACAGTTACGCAAAAGTTTGATCGTCATTGCCGCAGACCTTGAGTCGGGTCAAACAGTTCGTTTTGGTTCTGATGGTTTGCAGCACATCCAGATATCTAAAGCAATACAGTGCAGTATGGCTTCTCCTGGCTTATATCGGCCTGTAGAAGTTGATGATCATTACTATGTGGATGGCACTTTAAACAAGGGGATGCATACTTCGGTGGCACTTGATGATGGTGCTGATATCGTATTTGCCATTAATCCGGTTGTGCCGATAGATGTTTCTCAGGCTGTTGATTCGGGTTCTATGTCTAGACATGAGCTTACTCAATCAGGGATGCCGAATGTTTTATCTCAAGCATACCGGACGATGGTTCATTCTCGCTTAAATTCAGGCTTAACAAATATCAAGCGTGATTACCCCGGTAAAGAGGTCATTCTCTTTGAGCCTATTCGCAACGACTCTAATTTATTCTTCTCTAGTGTCTTTAGTTTTAATGCGCGAAAAATGATGTGTGAACAGGCCTATCAATTAACTCGAGCATCTATTCGCTCACGTGCTGAAGAGTTAGAAGCTTTGTTGGCGCCAGCAGATATTCGTATTCGTCATGATATTCTAAACGATGAAACCCGAACATTAAGCGCCGGTCTGTATGGCACGGCATTGCCAGCCTATCAGGCAAAGATAAGAAAAATAACCACTGGACGGGCGAGTAATAGTTATTTGGAAAGAGTCTCTAACAAAGTAAGTTCGATATTCTAGACACTACTATCAGGTTGTAAAAATATAAGAAAAAAGCGCTCCGAGTGAGCGCTTTTTTAGTGGGTGGTTAAACTTGTTGCACGATCACTCTTAACGTAGTGTCGTGCAAAGCGCTCTATTTATAAAATGTACTGACTTAGATCTTCATCTTCAGATAATTCATCTAACTGTTCTATGACATACTCAGCTGTTACTTCGAATGGTGCTTGTTGAGTATCGCCAGCATCAAAAGACACTTGCTCAAGAAGGCGTTCCAATACCGTGTGTAGCCTTCGTGCGCCAATATTCTCTGTTTTCTCATTCACCTTCCAAGCAATATGAGCAATTTTTTCAAGAGCATCTTCGCTGAAGCTGAGTTTCAATCCTTCAGTACCCATTAATGCAATGTATTGATCAATTAATGAGGCATTCGGCTCGGTGAGTATTTTTTGAAAATCTGACGGTGTTAAGGCTTTAAGTTCTACCCGAATAGGTAAGCGCCCTTGTAGCTCGGGAATTAAGTCAGAAGGCTTGGAAAGGTGAAATGCGCCAGATGCGATAAATAAAATGTGGTCAGTCTTAATAGCGCCTAGCTTGGTGTTAACTGTACAGCCTTCAATAAGAGGGAGTAAGTCTCTTTGTACGCCTTCTCTAGAGACGTCAGACGAGGCATTTTCAGAGCGTTTAGCGACCTTATCTATTTCATCTAAGAAAACAATGCCATTTTGTTCAACTGCCTGGATTGCTTTTGCTTTAATGTCATCTTCATTGATGAGTTTGCTCGCTTCTTCATCTTGAATGCGTTTCATCGCATCTTTAATGTTGAGTTTTTTGGTTTTCTTTTTGTCGCCAGACATGCTTGAAAAAATATTCTGAAGCTGATTGCTCATTTCTTCCATGCCTGGTGGCGCCATAATTTCTACTCCAACCGGAGAAGCGCTGATTTCTATATCAATTTCTTTTTCATCTAACTCGCCTTCGCGTAACTTCTTACGAAACATTTGACGTGTCGATGATTCTTCTTGAGGTGCGTTATCGGTCCCTGATGATCGTGCTGGTCGGAGCAAGGCATCTAGAATGCGCTCCTCAGCTGCATCTTCTGCGCGCCTTGCTACCTGCTTCATTTCTTTTTGTCGAAGCATATTTAATGCGCTGTCTGCAATGTCCCTGACGATAGACTCGACATCTCTTCCGACGTAGCCGACTTCAGTGAACTTGGTTGCTTCAACTTTCAAAAATGGTGCGTCAGCGAGCTTGGCCAGTCTTCGGGCAATTTCTGTTTTGCCTACGCCGGTTGGGCCAATCATTAAAATATTCTTAGGCGATATTTCTTCACGAAGAGATGGTTCAAGCTGCATTCTGCGCCATCTGTTTCGAAGGGCGATGGCAACGGCCCGCTTTGCTTCATCCTGCCCGATAATGTGTTGATTTAATTCGTGAACAATTTCTCTAGGGGTCATATTTGCCATAATGGTGTCTGCTTTCGATGTTATGAGCGAGTATATGTAATTAGCTTTAGTGCTTACTTTTTATCTGTTTTAGCTATGTGTTCGATGGTAAAACTATCATTGGTAAAGACACAGATATTTGCTGCTATTTGAAGCCCTTTATGGACAATTTCTTCGGCAGAAAGTTCTGTGTTTTCAAGTAGTGCGCGGGCGCTGGCTTGAGCAAATGGTCCACCAGAGCCGATAGCGATTAAGCTGTCTTCAGGTTCAATTACATCGCCGTTTCCGGTAATAATAAGTGAATTATTCTCATCTGCAACGGCTAATAATGCTTCTAGTTTTCTGAGCGCTCTATCGGTGCGCCAGTCTTTTGCTAACTCAACAGCCGCTTTTACTAGATTGCCTTGATGCTTTTCGAGTTGGGCTTCAAAGCGTTCAAATAATGTAAATGCATCCGCTGTGCCGCCGGCAAAACCTGCGATTACTTTGCCATGATAAAGGCGACGCACTTTTTTAGCATTACCCTTCATGATTGTGTTGCCAAGAGATACCTGGCCGTCGCCGCCTAATGCAACTTCGCCTTCTCTTCGGACTGATAGTATGGTGGTCATTGAGTTCTCCAAAGTAATACTAATGGCAGATATTAGCCTTAGCTTACTTGAGTGTGATGAGCGTTAGCCTCTAAAGAAAAAGTCTAGTATTAGACGGCCGTAAAAAGTATTTAAGCAAGCTATATGGTGGCTTGCTTAATAATTTCAAGAATGACTTGCTGAAAACTTAAGAAGATTTCTTGATTTTCTTTACCAGCGGCTGAATTTGCATGGATACGAGTTTGTCTAATGCGCTATTCATTTTGCTACGATTATAGAAAGGCCCTGTTGATACTCTATGCCAAGTAGAGCCTTGCTCATTGGTGACGCTTTTTATGTCGGCTTTTAGACCCTGGAAGGCAATCATGGCTTTTTGTCTTTCGGCATCCTTCAGGTTACGAAATGAGCCTGTTTGAATGATGTAATAAAATTCACCAGATGCTGATTTTTCTCTGAACTGATAGGCGTCTACTTTAGGTGCTACAACTTCGTGCTGAGGTAAAAGGTCATAAAAATTAAAA
The DNA here is from genome assembly GCA_963974595.1 of uncultured Oleiphilus sp. Classification (GTDB taxonomy): domain Bacteria; phylum Pseudomonadota; class Gammaproteobacteria; order Pseudomonadales; family Oleiphilaceae; genus PZPK01. The sequence goes on from CAXBDA010000035.1 coordinate 17,959, forward strand.
CGGTTTTCAGCTTTAGGTTCAACTTCCAGGGCTTTCTTGGGCTGGATATTTGGGATTTCTTCTTTTATAGAATGTGTTTCTGGAATGCTTTGAAGTAAGTACAGCCCATATACAAAAGCACCTAGCAATACAAGGAGTGTGAAAACGAAAAGTACGCGTTTGTTGTTTTTTTCTGGTTTTATCTCTGGCGGCAAGGGTGTGTTTTTTTTCCTATTTTTAGGTTTAGGTTTGTTTGAGGACGGACGATCCGTATGCCCGTTTTTTTTCTTGGCTTGGCCTGGTTTTCTGGTTGTGCTGGGTTTCGCGAAATCCTGAGTCATAAAGCGGTTACATTTCCTCCGGAGCACTGACACCGAGTAATTCTAGGCCGTTTTGAATAACTTGTTTGACTGCCATGCTTAAGCTTATTCGCCCGTCACGAATTTGTTTGTCATCGTCTAGTACTTTGTGTGAGTTGTAGTAAGTATGAAATTCACTGGCGAGGTCTCTCAGATAGTGGGTCAAAACATGTGGCTCTAAATTAATAGCGGCCATACTTAATTGCTCTGGATAGGCTGCGAGTCGTTTAGACATAGCTATTTCTGCTTCTCCCGCAATGGCAGAAAGTGCGCTTAGACCTTCTTGCGTGTCATGACTTAATTCAAGTTCATTCAGTTTTCTTAGCATGCTTGAAATGCGTGCATGTGCATATTGTATGTAGTAAACCGGATTATCTTTGCTTTCGGATTTGGCAAGATCTAAATCAAAGTCCATATGCTGTTCTGCTTTGCGTGTCACATAAAAAAAGCGTGCTGCATCGTTTCCGACTTCTTCTCTAAGTTCTCTAAGTGTGACAAATGAACCACTTCGCGTAGACATTTGAACGCGCTCTTTACCTCGATACAAGATGGCAAACTGAACTAATTTGATGTCTAGCTTTTCTGGGTTGATATCGAGAGCTTGTAGCGCCGCCTTGACTCGAGGAATATAGCCGTGATGGTCTGCGCCCCATATATTGATAACTTTATCAAAACCGCGCTCAAACTTATTTAAGTGGTACGCAATGTCTGAAGCAAAATAAGTGGTTTCACCATTATCTCGTTTTACCACCCGGTCTTTATCGTCGCCAAAGGAAGTGGAGCGAAACCAAAGTGCGCCATTTTCTTCATATAGATGGCCATTTTTGTCGAGCCTGCTGAGTGCGTTATCGATATCTTTACTGATAGACGCTTCAGAGAACCAGTTTTGAAAGCGAACGCCAAAGCCTTCTAGATCATTTCGAATATCGTTCACGATGGCATTTAAACCTTGGTTAAACACGAGTTCGTAATCATCAGCAAGCAGCTCTTTTGCTTTGCTGATGATGGCATCAATATACAGTTCTTTGTCACCACCTTCATTTTCATCTTTCGGTAATCCATCAAATACTTGTTCTGATATTTTTAGGAAGCGATCAGCATATTCTGCTTTTAAGTCGACTGAAATATCATTGATGTAATCGCCTTTGTAGCCATTTACGGGGAATGTTAAATCAAAGTAGCTTTCAAGATAGCGTAACCAAACACTCGCAGCTAAGATATTCATCTGCCGGCCGGCGTCATTGACGTAGTATTCGCGGCTAACCTCGAACCCGACGGCTTCTAGTAAGTCGGCAACGGATGCGCCGTAAGCAGCGCCTCTACCATGGCCAACGTGAAGTGGGCCGGTAGGGTTGGCTGAGACAAATTCAACTTGGTATTTTTTGCCATTTGCTTTAGTGGCTCGGCCAAAGTTGTTTTTTTGTTCGAAAATAGTTTTGATAATCGTGAAGTTGCTTGAGCTGCTAATAAAAAAATTAATAAAGCCTGGGCCTGCCATTTCAATTTTTTCAATACTCTTATTATTGTTTTGAACAAGCTTTTCAATAATCAGTTCTGCTAGTTTTCTTGGTGGCATTCCGGCTTGTTTGGAGAGAATAAGTGCAATATTTGATGCGAAGTCACCATGGGTTTTATCTTTACTCGCATCAATATTGATTGAGTATGTTAACTCTGAGGGGATAGTTTGTGCATTGCTTAGCTGGGTAATTGCATTTTGAACAAGTTCAGAGATAAGTTCTTTCATGTGATTCCAAGAAATAGATATAGTGGCTAAGAAGGTAAAAATAATTGCCGCATATTATCTATGATTCCTCGCTGTATTGAAACTCTTACCACTTCGACAAGGTATGAATTTAAATATATTCGTGCGGGTCAACATCGATGATGACTTTTACCTTTCGTTTTATCTTCTCTGTTAATTCAGGGAGCTTTGCTTGAATGCTATATCGCGTCGTATTATTTGTTGTGAATATGTGCAGGTAGGATCTATATATGCCTGCCTTTCGAGACATGCTGGCTTCAAGAGGACCCGATAGTTGATAATTAGGAGTGTTTCCTATTGCCTGTTTTATGGCATTTTTTAGTAGTGATAACTGTTCGAAATTTGTTTTTTGATTAGGGGACTCAACTCGAATAGATATCATTTTACTATAAGGCGGGAGTCCGCAAGCCTCTCTTTCTACTAATTCATTTTTTGCAGCAAGGTCATAGTTATTTTCAATGATGGGTATAAATAAGGGGTGCTCTGCGTGTTTTGTCTGGATAAGGACAAGGCCTGCTTTATTGCCTCTTCCTGTTCTGCCTGAAACTTGAAGTAATAGTTGTGTGCTTTGTTCGAAGGCTCTGAAATCTGAGCTGAATAAGCTTGAGTCGGCATCAATGATGGCGACAAGAGTAACGTTATGAAAGTCATGACCCTTTGCGAGCATCTGAGTGCCGATTAAGATGCAGGGTTCGCCTTTATTGATATCCACAACAAGCTTTTTCATGTCTTGTTGTTTTTTAATGCTGTCCCTGTCTATGCGTATGATTTTTGTATTTGGAAAGCGTTGTGTCAGGCCTGTCTCAATACGCTCAGTACCAGAGCCTAGAGGAGATAAATGAGTGTCTTGGCAGTTTTTGCAGTTGCCGGGTATTACTTCTTTGAAGTCACAGTGGTGGCAATGTAAATGAGGTGGTTTTCTGTGAACGGTTAAGCGAGCATCACAATGAGGGCATAGGGCTATCCATCCACAACTATTGCACAATAGGGTCGGGGAGTAACCTCTTCGGTTTTGGAAGATAATAATTTGATTGTTGGCGTCAAGCTCCTGTTTTATTTTATTTAGTAAGGGTCTTGAGCAGCCGTTTTCGAGTGCTCTGCTTTTTATATCAATGAGGTGAATGTCTGGCTTTTGTCCGGCGCCTGCTCGCTCTCTGAGGTGTATGTAGCGATATTTTTTTTGATTGGCATTTAAGAGTGATTCAAGTGACGGTGTGGCGGAGCCTAGTATGATCTGACAATTCTCAATTTGAGCTCTTTTAACAGCAAGGTCGCGTGCGGAATATTTGAAACCATCATTTTGTTTGTATGAAGAATCATGTTCCTCATCAACAATAATGCAACCCAGATGTTTGAATGGCGTAAATACGGCTGACCTTGTGCCGATAATCACGCTCGCCACACCGTTTTTGGCCAAATGCCACATCGTTAATTTTTCCTTTTCGCTCATTCCTGAGTGAATAAGACCGATAGGGGTGTTCAGTTGAGATTGGAAGCGTGCAAGCGTTTGCGGGGTTAAATTGATCTCCGGAATTAAGATAAGCGCTTGTTCGTTTTTGGCTAGTGAGTGTTTTACGCGCTCTATGTAAACCTCTGTTTTCCCGCTGCCCGTTATGCCGTGTAGAAGAAAAATTCCAAACTTATCGATATCTTCTTTTAAGGTTTCTACTGCGTATTGTTGTTCTTTATTTAAGTTTAGTGTGGTGAGTTTATTTGGGGTGGTTTGAGCTGCGGTTAGTGGGTCCAGCTCCTCGCGCCGTAATAGCCCTTTTTTTTCTAAAGTGTTTAGTTGGCTATTCGTGATGCCGAGCAGTTTGAGGGATTCTTGCCATATGCCAAGAGGCTGGTTAGCGAAATGATCCAGTATTCGGGCTTGTTTATGGTTGCGCTTATTTTCTTCAAACGCTAGGTCAGACCTATGCCATTTAATGACGGTAAGCGTGCTTAGCTTGTCTATGTTATAGGGTTTTCTTAATGCTGTTGGGAGGGCTGTATGAAAGCATTCCCCAATAGGGTGGCAGTAATATTGTGATGACCAGCTGATCAGCTCAATTAATTTTTGAGGGAAGGTCGGTTCTTTATCCAAGCAGTGAATAATGGCTTTTAATGTGTAGTTTTCTGGTAAAGTGTCGGGTGTTTGTTGTTTTGTTCCGAGTACAATGCCGCTTAGTCGTCGACCAGCAAAAGGGACTTCGACTCTCATGCCGGTTTTTATGTGCATGGCTGGTGTTTTATGGGCTGTCAATAAGTCATCTTTGTCTTGAGCAAGATAATCAAAGGTTTTGTGGAGAGGAACTGGAATAGCGACTGTTAGTATCATGATTGCTTTCAATAAAAATTCACATAAATAATCTTAGAGTATTTATGTTTTGAAAGAAACGATACTTGCTAATTATGCTTAATTTGTTACTATTCGCCGTCTTAAAAATGGCTGAAGCTTTATATTGGTTTTTTGTTAGCGAACTCAAAATTAAGAAATGGCTTAAGTTTTTCCTTGTGCGGTGCTGTTTTGTACTTGTTAAAATAGAGATAAGACAACATTCAGTGGCGGCATAATTTAATTTGAGGTGTGTCATGAAAGAAGGTATTCATCCTGAGTATCAAGAAATTGAAGCAAAATGTGGTTGTGGTAATGTCTTTAAAACGCGTTCAACGCTTTGCAAAGATCTTACTTTAGACGTATGTTCTGCGTGTCATCCATTCTATACTGGTAAGCAGAAAGTAATGGATACGGGCGGTCGTATTGATAAGTTTAAGAAGCGTTTTGGCAGCAGAATCAGCAGCTAAGAGATGTTTTGCTACGAAGATTACATTAAAAAGAGCGCATGACGCTCTTTTTTCCTTTCTATAGCATTGCGTAACTTGGTAAGCTGATGAAGCCTTTGTTCTATAGCCGGCTTTATTAAATGCTTTTATAGATGAAGGACGCCATAGAAAACCTTAAGATATGGGTGTTGAACGGTAACGCTTGGTGTTGTAATGGTTTTATAGGGTGGGCAATCAATGATTTGCCTAAAATTTCAGGCTTAATGTCTACAATTCATGGTTAAACGGTACAATATAATGTCAGAAGATTTTAAAAAAGCAGCTCTCGATTATCATGCAAAACCGCGCGCAGGTAAGATTAGCGTAGAAATTTCAAAACCTACTGAAACTGCTAGGGATTTGGCTTTAGCTTATAGTCCTGGTGTTGCCGAGCCAGTAAGAGAAATTGCTGCAGACCCTGAGAATGCATACAAGTACACAGCTAAAGGTAATCTTGTTGCGGTTATTTCTGATGGTTCTGCGATTCTTGGTTTGGGTAATCTTGGTCCATTGGCTAGTAAGCCGGTTATGGAGGGTAAAGGTGTTCTATTTAAGCGCTTTGCTGGTATTGATGTCTTTGATATCGAAGTTGACGCAGAAAGCCCGCAAGCATTTATTGATACAACAAAGCGTATAGCAGACACGTTTGGTGGTATTAATCTTGAAGATATAAAAGCGCCAGAATGTTTTGAAATTGAAAGAGTACTCATTGAGCAGTGTAATATTCCAGTATTTCACGATGATCAGCATGGTACTGCAATCGTAACGGCTGCCGGTATGATTAATGCCTTAGAGCTTCAGGGTAAAATAATTGAAGATGCTAAGGTTGTTTGTTTGGGGGCGGGTGCTGCGGCAATAGCGTGTATGAAATTGCTGATTAGTTGTGGTATGAAGTCTGAAAATATCTTTATGTTAGATCGTAAGGGTGTTATTCACTCGGGTCGTGATGATTTGAATCAGTATAAGGCCATGTTTGCTAATGATACTGATAAGCGTACTTTATCAGATGCTTGTGAGGGTGCGGATGTGTTTGTTGGTTTGTCGGGCCCAGACTTGTTTCCAGTTGCAGATTTGATGCGTATGGCGCCAAATCCTGTGATTTTTGCATGCTCAAACCCTGATCCTGAAATTAAGCCGGAAACTGCATTAGCTGCAAGGTCTGACTTGATCATGGCTACCGGTCGATCTGATTACCCAAATCAGGTTAATAATGTCTTGGGTTTCCCGTTTATTTTCCGTGGAGCTCTGGATGTTCGTGCAACCGTTATTAATGAAGAAATGAAAGTTGCGGCTGTCCATGCAATTAAGGACTTGGCAAAAGAGCCTGTTCCTCAAGACGTTATTGATGCATATGGTGGTGCTCCGTTATCTTACGGCAAGGAATATATTATTCCTAAGCCGCTTGATGAGCGTTTATTGGGAGATGTTTCGGCTGCGGTTGCAAGAGCTGCGGTAGACTCTGGTGTTGCAAGATTTGAATATCCTGCGCATTATCCATTAAAAACAGTTGACGATATTAAGTGATTTGATTTTGCAGTGCACAAAAAAACCGGCAAATGCCGGTTTTTTTGTGCCTTCAGTTTGAGCATTGTTCTCTTATTTGTTGCAGGTAGGTTTGTTTTTTGTTTTCTATTTCAGTGGGTGTTAAGTAACGTATTACTCCGCCGTTTTTGCTGAGCCTGATACGGTTGTTTTCTTGAAGGGTTTTTAGGTTGTTGCGAATGTTTTGGCATTGAGCGTCGAGTTCTCTTTTTTGAGTCTCGGATTGCAGTTTTTCCGCTTGTGTTTGAAGCTCTTTTGCCTTGTCTTGGTCTAAGCGCTGGGCGGCGCTTTGTGGTGATTCCCTTTCTTGGCTTTGAAAAGTTGTTTTGATGTCGAGTTTCTCGCTAAGCATTTCATTGGGTTTAATGTCTGAATAGTGAGTGTTGCCGTATTTGTCTGTCCATTTATAAACTTCCGCCTGACAATAAAATGATGCGCTTAAGAGTATGATGGCTGAATAAAAAACACCTTTAATGGAGGGTTGTAAGAGTTTTGTGACTAAATAGTGCATGTTTAATATTTCCTCTTAATCGGCTGCAAATCTAAACTAACTATAAACCATGATCGACGTTTTGGCTGAAAATTGATTAAATAAGGCTAAAACAAAAGAAAAGTCTGTATTTCTTGTTGACTCTGTTTATTAAGGTGTCAGAATTGTTGGTTGCTTTTTCTAGGGTTTTACACGAGTCGTTTAATTACGCTAATAGTATCCCCAAGTGAATTTTGCCGGCTTTTTTGGCAGCAGCGAATGCAACTCGGTATTTCATAAAACATATCAGGTTGGGCGAAACTCCGCGCCATTTTGCTACATAAATTTGCTAGATTGTATCCAGTAGGCTTCCAAAAGAAGTTAGAGTTAACTCGGATTAAGCTTCCAACTAACTAATTAATAGAAGGTAATTATCGTGGAGCTATTATCTGGCGCCGATATGATTACTCGTTTTTTACAAGACGAGGGTGTCGAAAAGATATACGGTTATCCTGGCGGTGCGGCGCTTCATATCTATGATGCGTTGTTTAGGCAGGATAAGGTAGAACATATTTTGGTTCGTCATGAGCAAGCGGCTGTTCATATGGCGGACGGTTATGCACGTGCATCGGGCAAAGCTGGTGTTGTTTTGGTGACCTCTGGTCCTGGGGCAACAAATACCATTACGGGCATTGCAACTGCATTTATGGATTCTGTTCCTATGGTGGTGTTGTGCGGGCAGGTGCCATCAAACTTGATTGGTGAGGATGCGTTTCAAGAAACTGACATGATGGGGGTCTCGCGCCCTATCGTTAAGCATAATATGGCAATTAGGCATCCTTCAGAAATTCCTGAGGTTTTAAAGAAGGCTTTTTATATTGCTGAGTCTGGTCGTCCTGGTCCGGTGGTTGTTGATATACCAAAAGACATGACAGCGCCCAATGAGCGTTTTGAGTATGTTTACCCTAAAAAGATTAAACTAAGATCTTATTCTCCGCCCGTTCGGGGTCACTCAGGTCAGATTAAAAAGGCAGTCGACATGCTGCTTGCAGCAAAAAGGCCTGTTATTTACGCTGGTGGTGGTGTGATTTTAGGTCGAGCATCTGATCGTTTGGTGAGATTGGTAGATACGCTTAATTATCCTGTCACGAATACTTTGATGGGCTTAGGTGGTTATCCTGGTACGGGTAAGAACAGCTTGGGTATGCTTGGTATGCATGGCAGTTATGAAGCAAATGAAGCCATGCATAACGCCGATTTAGTATTAGCTGTCGGCGCTAGGTTTGATGATCGAGTCACTAACGGGACTGATAAGTTTTGTCCCGGTGCTCGAATTGTTCATATCGATATAGATCCGGCAAACATAGCTAAGACAGTTAAAGTTGATGTGCCTATTGTCGGGCCTGTTTTATCTGTTTTGGATGATATGTTGGCGCTTATTGCTGAATCAGACATTAAACCTGATGCGACAGCAATTAATGCTTGGTGGGAAAAGATAGAGCTATGGCGTCAGCGCCATGGGGGGTGCTACGAAGCGTCTACCGAAGACAGCATTAAGCCTCAGGCTGCTATCGAAGCGCTCTATCGTGCCACAAAGGGAGATGCATATGTAACCTCTGATGTTGGTCAGCATCAGATGTTTGCTGCACAATATTATAAGTTTGATAAACCTAATCGTTGGATTAACTCTGGTGGTTTGGGGACAATGGGATTTGGTTTGCCAGCGGCGATGGGTATTAAGCTTCATTATCCAGATGCGGAAGTGGTTTGTGTGACGGGTGAAGGGAGTATTCAGATGAATATTCAAGAGCTCTCAACGTGTAAGCAGTACAATCTTCCTGTTAAAGTGCTGATATTAAATAACCAGTCTTTGGGGATGGTGAAACAGTGGCAGGATATGAACTACGAAGCGCGACATTCTCATTCATATATGGACTCTCTTCCAGATTTTGAAAAGCTGTTGGAATCCTATGGGCATGTTGGTTTAACGGTTCGAAAGTTGAGTGAGCTTGATGCGACGATGGAAAAGGCGTTTGCAATGAAAGACCGCTTAGTGTTTATAAATGTCTATGTTGACCCAAAAGAGCATGTTTATCCTATGCAAATTGCTAAGGGTTCAATGAAAGATATGTGGTTGAGCAAAACGGAGAGGACTTAAAGTATGCGTCGTATTATTTCTGTTTTGTTAGAAAATGAGCCGGGTGCTTTGTCTCGCGTGGTTGGGTTGTTCTCTCAGCGTAATTACAATATTGAGACTTTAACGGTCGCACCTACTGAAGATAGTTCTTTGTCGCGTTTGACGGTAACAACAAGTGGCTCTGACAAGGTGATTGAGCAGATCACTAAACAGCTTAACAAATTAGTTGAAGTGGTTAAGTTGGTTGATTTAACGGAAGGTGCGCATATCGAGCGTGAGCTGATGTTAGTTAAAGTGAAAGCTATTGGTGCACAAAGGGCTGAAGTGAAGCGCTCAGTCGATATTTTTCGTGGCCAGATTGTGGATGTTAGTAGTTCTGTCTATACCATTCAGTTAACTGGAAATAGTGAAAAGTTGGATTCGTTTATCAATGCGATTGCCGAAAATGGTGTTCTGGAGGTTGTTAGAACAGGTGTTTCTGGTATTGCTAGAGGTGAGAAGGTTTTGAGCTTGTAGGTATCTATGGGTTTGTCTTTTTAGTTTAAAATTAATGCCAGTATTATGGCCTGATATTTAGAGGAAAATCATGCAAGTTTATTACGATAAAGATTGTGATATATCGATAATCAAAGGAAAAAAAGTTTCAATTATTGGTTACGGCTCTCAGGGGCATGCTCATGCATGTAATTTAAAAGACTCTGGTGTAGATGTTACGGTTGGGTTGAGAGCGAATTCATCATCGGTAGCGAAAGCGGAGGCTCATGGTTTGGTTGTTAAGCCTGTCGCAGAAGCGGTTGCAAGTGCTGATGTTGTCATGATATTGACACCTGATGAGTTTCAATCAGCTTTGTATAGAGATGAAGTTGAGCCGAATTTGAAAAAAGGTGCAACGTTGGCTTTCGCTCACGGTTTTGCTATTCACTATAATCAAGTTGTCCCAAGAGCTGATCTTGATGTCATTATGATTGCTCCCAAGGCGCCAGGTCATACGGTTCGTTCTGAATTTGTAAAGGGTGGTGGTATTCCTGATTTAGTGGCTATTTATCAGGATGCAACAGGTGAGGCTAAGAAGCTGGCTTTATCCTATGCGTGTGGTGTTGGTGGTGGTAGAACGGGTATTATCGAAACTACCTTTAAAGATGAGACAGAAACTGACTTGTTTGGTGAGCAGGCTGTACTTTGTGGTGGTGCTGTAGAGCTTGTTAAGATGGGTTTCGAGACGCTTACTGAGGCGGGTTATGCGCCTGAAATGGCATATTTTGAGTGTTTGCATGAATTGAAGCTTATTGTAGACTTAATGTATGAGGGTGGTATTGCGAATATGAACTATTCTATATCCAATAATGCAGAATATGGCGAGTATGTGACTGGGCCTGAGGTTATTAATGAGCAGTCGCGCGAAGCTATGCGTAATGCGCTGAAGCGTATTCAAAATGGCGAATATGCTAAGATGTTTATCTCTGAGGGCGCAACTAACTACCCTTCGATGACTGCTTATAGGCGAAATAATGCGGCTCACCCAATCGAGCAGGTTGGTGAGAAGTTGCGTGGAATGATGCCTTGGATTAATAAAATTGTTGATAAATCTAAAAATTAGTCAGTAATTTAAGTTATATTATATAAAGCTCTCAAGTCCTTAGGCTTGAGAGCTTTTTTGTATGGAGAAAAAAATGGAAGAGAAAAAAAGTGAGTCTGAGTCGTTAGGTGATTCAGAAGTGCAAAAAAATAAAACAAAATTGGGTCGGGGGATTTATTTGCTACCTAATTTGTTCACCACAGCCTCGTTGTTCTCTGGTTTTTATGCGATTGTGGCGGCAATGAATGGAAATTTTGATAATGCCGCAGTCGCTATTTTTATATCAATGATACTTGATGGCTTGGATGGGCGAGTTGCGAGAATGACAAACACTCAGAGTGCGTTTGGTGCTGAGTATGATAGTTTGGTGGATATGGTCGCTTTTGGCGTCGCTCCTGCTCTTGTTGCTTTCACAATGAATTTGCAAACATTAGGTAATGTTGGTTGGATTGCTACATTTATATATGTGGCAGGCGCTGCTTTACGTTTAGCTAGATTTAATACCCAGATGGATGTGGTGGACAAGAAGTACTTTATTGGCTTGCCTAGCCCGTCAGCAGCAGCGATTGTGGCTGGTTTTGTGTGGGCTACGCATGGGTATGAGCAGACAATGGCTCTAACGCTATTGACGATGGTTGTGGTTGCGTCTTCTGGTGTGTTGATGGTGAGCAATGTTAAATACTATTCTTTCAAGGAATTTGATATGAAGAAGAGTGTGCCATTTACTGCGCTGTTAATTATGGTCTTGGTGTTTGCTGTTATCGCTCTGGAGCCGTCTTTGGTTCTGTTTGGGGCATTTATGATTTACGTCTTGTCTGGGCCGGTAGGTTGGGTTCTTGGGCGGAAAAAGAAAGCTGTTGAAATCTAAATGTTGTTCGATTTACAAAGAGAAACATAAAAGTTTTGATAAAAGTAAAAAAGACTATTG
>CAXBDA010000036.1:0-29043 GCA_963974595.1 uncultured Oleiphilus sp.
TATTTGTATTTGTATTTGTATTTGTATTTGTATTTGTATTTGTATTTGTATTTGTTTGAAAATCAATCCCATCAAGGTTAGACACTATTTCGTATAGCCTTTTAATTTTACCGAACTGATCTAAGTCGAAATTTACTTCAATGCCTTTGGGTAGTTGGTTAACGCTCATCCTCGGGTCTATATTTTGGGCGTTTTGCGCGCCAGAATTTGACTCAGAGGGGGGCCATTTATCGACCCAACCGCCTTTTTCTGTCATAAAACGTAAACTAATCGTATTAACACCGTCTAATAATTCACGCGAAATAGACTCGGTATCCTGTGAGCGATCCAAAACATTCCAGTAATGTCGGATTAGTTTGTTGTCAGTCAATTCATAAGCCACACGTTGCACATTTGACCGAGGATCATCCATCGGATTACGCCAACCTTTACGGCTAAATTCCAGCAAATAAAAGCTATTCTTAGTCGTCAGCGCTGGTTGATAATCACCATAACCATCACGAATAGACCGTGAAATAACCTGGCGTAAGTCTTTGGAAATGATCAGCATGGTTTTTTGTAAGGTGTTTAATTCTTTCAAACGGGCTTGGGTTGACTCACTGGCTCGAATGGCACTATTTAATATTTGCCAAGAACCCAAGCCAATCATGGCGGTAATACCAATGGCCAACAAGACCTCCAGCAAGGTAAAGCCTTTGGCACTATTTATCGGAGAGTTTCTATAATGCATGCCAGAGAAATACATCAATAACGCCCAACGAAGCCTGTTAAGGTCAACTTTTTGCTCTTATCATTTGAAGTGCCGTCGATATAATAGACCTCAACATCCACTTTATTAATATCCGGGTTTTCGGTCTTTTTAACCTTAGAGATTAGTTGCCACTCTTCATTAGCAAATTCAAGCTCCTCTTTCTGTTCTTTTGCTTGAGGTAAAGCTTTACTTAGTTGAAACTCTGCCATTTTATTTTCTGCCAACCAGGAAGAAAACATTTTATGCCTGACAGCTAAGTATTGATTAACGGTAGAGGCCGTTACCTGCTGCAAGACCATGCCGATAAGAGAAAAGAAAACCAAGGCAACCAGCACCTCTAAAAGTGTAAAGCCTTTTTTATGATTCAAATGCTTCATCACTTATCTTCCTCTGGGTTTAATGCGGGAATGACAATATCACCTTGGTCTGTACTTTTAATTTCGATACGGGAATCAGGGTCATCATTTAACTGAAAACCAATGGTAAACCCTGTTATTTCGCCACTGGATAACAGCATAAAATTTGGTTTTTTACTTTGAGAGGTATCATCAAGTATACCGAGGTCACCGGCATACTCGGCGTCACCACCCGCAAACTTTTTACTATTCCCACCAAGTATTTTTCTTTCCTTCCCCTCTCTCTGGAAATCAATATTCAACCATTCTGGTAAGGCATGTTTTCTTAAGGAATAGTTTTGACTGTCTTCCCAACGACCTCCTTGTTCATTAAATGTCAGAAAAGCATAGTAGTCGGGTTCTATTAAGACGCCGATTTCTTCATTACTGAATACCGCTTCATCCGATGCCATTAACAAGATAGCTTGCAACCTTCTCGCTTCATTTTGCATTTCCCGTATTTGATTTCCGCCACCCACGGTACTCAGACCAATGGCAGAAATTAAACCGAGCAAAACAAGAACGACCAAAAGCTCTATTAGAGTAAAACCAAGTTGATTCTTCACAACACCAAAAAAGGAGCCATGAATTGATGCCCCCTTTTTAATAGATGTTTTTTTAAAGAATGATATATTCACACTTTGTATAGACCTAGGCGCGATAAGACGTCGGTTAATTTAAATCGTGGTTAGAAATATCTTCGCCACCGTCAGAACCACCTTCACGCCCATCTGGACCAAAAGAATATAAGTCGTAAGGCCCTTGTGAACCGGGGCTGACATATTGATATTCGTTCTTCCAAGGATCAACTGGCACACTCGGCAAATAACCGTTTTTATTCCAGTTTTTAGCTTCAGGAGAACCCGATGGTTGAGTAACAAGCGCCTCTAATCCCTGCTCTGTACTTGGATAATTAAAGTTATCTAATTTATAGAGATCCAAGGCATTACTGACATTTCGAATTTGAGTTTTTGCAACACCGATTCTAGCTTCTTCACCTCGACCTAAAATATTAGGGGCTACCACAGCGACAAGAAGACCAAGTATGACCATGACCACCATGATTTCGATTAAGGTAAAACCGGACTGGCGTTGAGAACTGTATTTCATTGTTATTCCTTTTTAATCAGTTTGTAATTATTAATTTAGAACCGGATGTTTTACGATCGCTGCACACTAGCTAACTAAGTTACTCATATTCAGAATAGGCAACATAATAGCCAACACAATAACCAAAACCACAGCCCCCATAAATAAGAGCATTAGGGGTTCGAATAAACCCACGACCGTTTCTATTAAACCTTGTAAATCACTTTCCTGGTGTCTGGCAGTGCGTTCTAGCATTTGATCCAGTTCACCACTTGATTCACCACTAGCAATCATATGAATCATCATCGGAGGAAAGTACCCGGTTTGCTCTAATGATTGATGCAGATTGCCACCCTCGCTGACTTTTACCGCTGCTTCAGTAAGCGATGCTTTAAGACAATCGTTAGACAGCACTTCTGATGATATACGCATAGCATCAACTAAAGGCACCCCACTAGCATTAAGAATGCTGAGCGTGCTGGCAAATTGTGATGTATTGGCGCCACGGGCAATTTTCTTAATAAAAGGCATATAGAGCAAACGCTTATGAAAAGCAAAACGGAAGCTATCACGCTTAAGAGACATTTTAAAGGCAACACCCCCAATGACAAGCAAGATAAAAATAAGCAAACCCCATTTGCCAAGAAAGTCACTGACAGCTAAAAGCCCTTGTGTGAGCGGCGGTAATTCCTGACCATTATTCACAAAGACTTCGATAATATCTGGCACAACATAAGTTAAGAGAAACACAACAATTGAAATAGCAACAAAAGCCAATATAACCGGATAAATCGCCGCTAACTGTATTTTCTGCCTCGCCTGTTGACGCGCTTCGGTATAATCGGCTAGCCGATTCAAGACTAAATCCAAATGGCCCGCGTGTTCACCTGCGGCAACCGTTGAGCGATATAAGTTTGGAAAGGCTCCCGGGAACTCTCCCAAGCTGTCTGCCAGAGTATAGCCTTCCAACACTTTCGCCCTAACAGCTAATAACATACTTCTTACATTGGTTTTTTCACTTTGATTGGCCACTGCGCCCAAGGTTTCTTCAATCGGAATACCTGACTGGATAAGCGTTGCAATCTGCCGCGTTAAAAGAGCCAGATCTTTAACACTTAACTTTCTGCGTGAACCAAATGGGCTCGAAGCGTTTTGTTTCTCTGAGCTCTGATCAACAGATAAAGGCGCCAGACCTTTTTCACGAAGTTGCTGTCGAACCTGCCTGGCACTATCAGCCTCTATGACGCCTTTCTTTTGCTTGCCCTTTTGGTCAAGCGCTTTATATTCAAATGCTGCCATGATTATTTCCGCAATTAGCCCTTATGTGTCACTCGGATAACTTCTTCTATGGTGGTGACACCCGCTAATACCTTTTGTATGCCGTCATCATGGATGCTGGGGCCGAATTTTCTTGCCTGCTGTTCAAGCTCTAACTCGCCCGCACGCTGATGAATCAATTCATGCAGTTGCTCGTTGACCTGCACGACCTCATAAATACCTAATCGACCTTTATAACCTTGATGGTTACATTCACTACAGCCCTTTGCACGATATATTGTTGGTTTTTCACTTTCTGGCAGTGATGCTGGCAACTGTAAATAGTCACAAGTTGAAGCATCAGGCAAATAAGGCTCACGACACTCACTGCATAAAACTCGCACCAGCCTTTGCGCAATAATCCCCACTAGGCTTGAACTGATAAGAAAAGGTTCGACCCCCATATCCATTAAGCGTGTTATCGAGCCAACGGCACTGTTTGTATGCAATGTTGATAACACTAAATGGCCCGTCAAACTTGCTTGCACGGCTATTTCTGCTGTTTCGACATCACGAATCTCACCAATCATAACAACGTCAGGATCTTGTCGTAATATTGCCCGAAGTCCACGAGCAAAGGTCATATCTACCTTGGTATTAACCTGTGTCTGGCCAATGCCGGGTAAGTTATATTCAATCGGGTCTTCTACTGTAAGAATATTTCTACTGCGATCATTTATATGCGATAAACCAGCATATAGCGTTGTTGTTTTACCTGAGCCGGTAGGCCCCGTCACTAACATAATGCCGTGCGGTCTGGACAAAATGCTCTTTATTGATTCGAGGTCACGTTCTGACGTGCCTAGGTATTTCAGTGTTAAACGGCCTGCATTTTTATCCAGAAGGCGCAAAACAATACGTTCACCATTTGCAGAAGGCATGGTTGATACACGAATATCAACTTCTCGACCACCAACACGAAGCGATATGCGGCCATCCTGAGGGACACGTTTTTCGGCAATATCGAGTTTTGCCATAACCTTGATACGCGAAACTAAAAGTGGCGCAAGTGCACGTTTTGGTTTAACCACCTCTCTTAAAACACCATCAACCCGGAAACGCACAACCAATTGTTTTTCAAAGGTTTCAATATGCACATCTGAGGCTTCAGATTTAACAGCCTCTGTCAAAATGGCATTGATAAGGCGAATGATGGGCGCATCGTCTTCTTGTTCTAACAAGTCTTCAGTTTCAGGCACAGAATTAGCTAAACTCGCCAAATCCATATCATCACCCAAACCTTCTACCATCTGCATCGCTTCTGCAGAATCATTCTGATACGCCAAGTTTAGAGCTGATTCGAATTCTGCTTCATCGACCCCCACAAAAGGCAGTTGACCAAAGGTTAAGCGATTCACTTCTGCAAAGGCTTGAGGCGTTAAACCAGGGCGAAAAAGGATTTGAAATTGCGAGTCACCTTTAACAATGACAAGGCCTTGTTTCTTGGCAAAACTAAAAGGCAGTCTTTCAAAGATAAAGTCACTGGCTATTTCGTTCTGTATGACCGGTATACCACTATCAGAAATATTATTTTCCGGCATGGCTGACTGACTCGCGTCTTCTGGCACTTGAACAATTTCGGTCACAGTTCATCCTTAGATAACAATCTTAAACGATCAAAATGGAAACAAAAAACAATAAAATATGAATTTACAACACCAATATCAGATTTACGCTCCCCTAGATTAAAGCATGTTAGGCTTATTTTGAATACACGCATTTAAGCTTTTGTAAGCTTTACTCAAGCGATTCAAATAATTATGACTTATCGCACATAGCATGGAGCTTCCCTGCTAACATTCCCTATAGCATTAGAATATTAAACTTTTTTATGCCGTAGTAATGAGTTTCATCTCTATTTTTAATATCTATTAATCTGCACGTGAATTAAAGCCCTCGATTTTAGTCACAAGCGCGCCATCAAAACTGTTGATAGATATTAAAAATTAAATCTACAGCAATGTTTTTAACGGAAAATTAAAATATGATCAAACAGTCAAAATAACACAGTTGATTATGGTAGACTTCCTAAAGCATAAATTTGGGTAATCTTCAAAATAAGTGACTATTCTGAATAAGCGCTTCCAAAAAATTTATTACTGATAACGACTCGAGTCTAAAGCATGCTTTTAAATCGTTTACCTTTGTTCGTTGCGATTTGCTTATGTTTATTGATAAGCGGTGCTTTATATTGGCAGCTAGAACCTTTTGTCAGATATCATTTTTGGCCAGACAGCCAAAACCAATCATCCTTGCTGAATCATAACAGCATGCAAAATGCTGGTTCTAATCATTTACATAACGAAATAAAGCAAGACTACGATATCGCTAGTTTTAAATTATTTGGTGACGTATCAGCGCCTGCCAAACATGCCCCTATTGAAACAGAAAAGCTGCCAGAAACAAGCTTAAGGCTAAGGCTCACGGGCGTCTTGGCGGGGAAAAACAATATCCTTGCTAGCGCTTTAATAGAGGGCCCTGACAGAAAGACTCGCAATTACCGTATCGATGAAGAGGTTCCGGGCGGCGCAACACTCAAACGCGTGTATCATGATCGTGTTGTACTTGAGCGCTCCGGCCGCTTAGAAAATTTAATCTTTGAAGAAACAAGACCCATCGGAATAGAGACTCAGGCACGCAATACCCCTCCGGAACCCATTGCCAGACCAGCACCGGGTTATTCGACAAACAACATGCAAAATTTTAATCAACAACAAACCCAGCAAATAAAAGACCGACTAAGTAGACTACGTAGCCGTCTTCAGAATAACGGGCCGTAATATTGTCGGGTGCGCATTTTGTTTTTTAAACTCCTTAAAGTAGCTCATTATCCAATTCAGCTTAAGAAACTCGCTTTTCTTCTTTTTCTTGTTTTTGCCTTTTCCCACCAGGTCAATGCCTTAGATTTGGATAAAAACATACTTAAGCAAGTCACTCAAAAATTCGGTAAAAAAGCGACCGCAAGACTGCTGTATTGGCAGAAAATCATAGTAGACGCAAAAGGTAAAATAGCCACAGAGCAGCTTGAGATAACTAACAGCTTTTTCAATCAGGTACGTTTTCTTTCAGATCAAGAGCATTGGAAAAAAGAAGACTATTGGGCAACCCCACTAGAGATGTTAGCGACGAATGGTGGCGATTGTGAAGACTATTCAATTGCAAAATATTTCACCTTAAGAGAACTGGGCATTCCCGACGAACAGCTTAAAATCACCTACGTAAAAGCGATCCAATTAAACCAGGCGCACATGGTGCTCGCTTATTACCCCACACCTGGCGCAGAGCCTCTCATTCTTGATAATCTGATTAACGAGATTTTACCCGCCTCACAAAGGAAGGACCTTGTCCCGGTTTATAGTTTCAATGGTGAAGGCCTTTGGTTAAGTAAGTTAAGCAGCCAAGAAGGTAAACGCATTGGCAATGCAGATAAGCTTAAGAGCTGGCAAGAAAGCATGACCCGCCACTACCGCCTATTCAAATAAACATCATCAATTCATCCTTGCCAAATCAATCGCTACTCACAAGCAAGCTTACGTTTACGTTAACTGAAAAATAAACTATCATTTACAAAGCTATCATTTACAAAACAACCGCGTTTGGACATAAACCAAAATGAGCAAAGAATATTCGATTAGTGAGCTTGCACAGGAGTTCGATATCACCACACGTACGATTCGTTTTTATGAATCCGAAACACTTCTACACCCTAAAAGGCGTGGCCAGGTTCGAATATATTCAGAACAGGATCGCGTCCATTTAAAATTGATTCTACGCGGTAAGCGCCTTGGTTTTTCACTCGCCGAATCCAAAGAGCTCATCACGCTTTACGACCCTAGTTCTCAAAACACAAAACAATTAAAGCGCTTCTTAGAAAAAATATCAGAGCGTCGCCATTCTCTTGAGCAGCAACTTGAAGATATTCAAATCATGCAGCATGAGCTGGATGCAGCAGAGCAACGTTGCAACATAGCACTGAAAAGCCTGTAATTTAAAAACGCCTACACGATAAATACAAAAAATATTCGAGGAATCCTATATGTACCAGTCTCTAAACTTTAACCACGGTGAAACCATCGACATGTTGCGCCAGCAGGTCAAACTCTTTTCTGATAAAGAAATAGCACCGATTGCACAAAAGACGGATAAGGACAACGAATTTCCAAATGCACTATGGTCCAAGTTTGGTGAGATGGGTTTGCTCGGCATGACCGTTTCTGAAGAACTGAACGGCACCAACATGGGCTATTTAGCCCATGCTATCGCAATGGAAGAAATCAGTCGTGCCAGTGCTTCGATTGGTCTGAGTTACGGTGCACATTCTAACTTATGCGTTAATCAGATTTTCCGCAATGGCACAGCTGAACAACATCAAAAATATTTGCCAAAGTTGATTTCTGGTGAGCACATTGGCGCCTTGGCGATGAGTGAACCAAACGCTGGAAGCGATGTGGTGAGTATGAAATTACGTGCTAAAAAACAGGGTGATCATTACATTTTAAACGGTACTAAAATGTGGATTACCAACGGACCAGATGCGCATACTTACGTCATTTATGCCAAGACAGCGCCAGAAAAAGGCCCGCATGGGATTACCGCATTTATCGTTGAACGGGATTATCCTGGTTTTAGTCGCTCAGCGAAACTCGACAAATTAGGCATGCGTGGTTCAAATACCTGCGAACTTGTTTTTCAGGATGTAAAAGTCCCGGCACAAAATATTCTGGGTGGAGAAAATGCCGGAGTGAAAGTCTTAATGAGTGGTTTGGACTATGAACGTGTTGTACTTGCTGCTGGCCCTATCGGTATTATGCAGGCTTGTATGGACCTTATCGTACCGTATATTCACGAACGTAAACAGTTCAATCAATCTATTGGTGAATTTCAATTAATTCAGGGAAAAGTTGCCGATATGTATACCAGTTTAAATGCGAGTAGAGCCTATTTATATGCCGTTGCCCAATCTTGTGACCGTGGCGAGTCAACCCGAAAAGACGCAGCTGGCGTTATCCTTTATTGCGCAGAAGCAGCAACAAAAATGGCTTTAGACGCCATACAAATTCTTGGCGGCAACGGTTATATTAACGACTTCCCTGCCGGTCGATTATTGCGTGATGCTAAATTATATGAAATCGGAGCCGGCACCTCAGAAATCAGGCGCATGTTGATAGGCCGTGAATTATTTGTAGAAACCCGTTAATCAAAATTTAAGCCTTATTAAACTCTAATATTTTGGATTTACTTATTATGGGCAGCACACAGATTCAGTCAAAAATAGATACTCAATCCGAAGAGTATCATAAACGCAGCGTCGCAATGGCTGCTTTAGTGGCCGACTTATACGCTAAAATAAAAGCCAATCACCTGGCACCCGATAGCGAACAGGCTAAACGCCATGTAGCCAAAAACAAATTACTGCCAAGAGATCGAATTTCAAGATTAATTGATCCTGGTTCACCTTTTCTTGAGCTTTCTCAATTGGCTGCTTACCAGGTTTATGAGGAGGTTATTCCCGGTGCAGGGGCCATCACCGGTATTGGCAGAGTACATGGCATTGAATGCATGATCGTTGCTAATGACTCAACGGTAAAAGGCGGAACCTACTACCCTCTTTCTGTTAAAAAGCATCTAAGGGCGCTTACCATTGCAGAAGAAAACAGATTGCCTTGCATCTACCTTGTGGATTCAGGTGGGGCAAATTTAGGCAAGCAAGATGAAGTATTCCCAGATGAAGACGATTTCGGAAATATTTTTTATCGGCAAGCCAATATGTCTGCCAAAGGTATTCCACAAATAGCGGTTGTCTTGGGCTTATGTACCGCAGGAGGTGCCTATGTGCCCGCCATGTCGGATGAAAGTATTATGGTGCGAAACCATAGCACTATTTTTTTAGCCGGCCCGCCGTTGGTTAAAGCCGCAACCGGTGAAGAAGTTTCTGCAGAAGATCTGGGCGGTGCCGACGTGCATTGCAAGATTTCTGGCGTAGCGGATCATTATGCCAATGATGAGGCACACGCCCTCACCTTAGCGAGACAATGCATTGCCAATATCAATTGGCAAAAGTCCGAGCAAATTACAACTCGCCCAGTGAAAGAGCCTAATTTTCCACCATCGGAACTTGGTGGTGTTGTACCTTCCGATTTAAAAACACCCTACGATGTAAGAGAAGTCATTGCACGTATTGTGGATGGATCTGAATTTGCAGAATTTAAGCAATATTTTGGTGAAACCCTGGTCTGTGGTTTTGCACATATTTTTGGTTATCCTGTTGGGATAGTCGCGAATAATGGCATTTTGTTTTCAGAATCTGCACAAAAAGGTGCGCACTTTATATCCCTCTGCTGTCAACGAAAAATCCCGCTTATCTTTTTACAAAACATCACCGGCTTTATGGTTGGTAAAGCATTTGAAGAAGGCGGCATTGCCAAACATGGCGCGAAGATGGTCAACGCTGTTGCGTGTGCAAAAGTACCTAAGTTTACCGTGATTATTGGCGGTAGTTTTGGTGCCGGAAACTATGGTATGTGTGGCAGAGCCTATCATCCCCGGTTTTTATGGATGTGGCCGAACGCCAGAATTTCGGTCATGGGCGGTGAGCAAGCGGCAGGTGTTTTGGCTCAAGTCAAACGCGATAGCTTAATGAAAAAAGGGATAGATTGGTCAGACGAAGAAGAGCAAACTTTAAAAAAGCCGATTATCGATCAATTCGAAAAACAAGCTCATCCATATTATGCAACAGCAAGACTTTGGGATGACGGCATTATTGCACCAAGTGAAACAAGAAATATATTAGGCTTGGCTATATCAGCGTCTTTAAATGCCCCGATTGAAGACACACAGTTTGGCATATTCAGAATGTAGCTTAGCTGATTCAAAAGAGAATCAGAGAACCTTATAAAAATATTAATCAGGAACAGAGAATGGCAAAAACTAAACTAATCATCGACCAATATGTTGCTAAATTGAGCATCTGTCATCCTGAAAAACACAATGCCTTTGATGATGAGATAATACACGAACTGCGAACTCACTTATTCAATATAAGAAAAATGAATGGTATACGCGCGTTACTACTAACGGCAGAAGGTAAACACTTTTGTTCGGGTGCCGACCTTGGCTGGATGAAACGCATGGCAACGTTATCTGAAGCCGACAACCTGAAAGATGCGCAAGAGCTCGCCGGTTTAATGGCAGATTTATACACCCTGCCCTTTCCTAGCATTGTCGCCATTCAAGGCGCGGCATATGGCGGTGCCATCGGCTTAATTGCCTGTAGTGATATTGCCATTGCCAGTGAGAAAGCACGTTTTTGTTTAAGTGAAGTAAAACTTGGTTTAGCCCCGGCAACGATTGGCCCTTATGTCATTGCAGCGATGGGGGCCAGACGCTGTGCCCAGTTATTTATGACTGCCGATTTATTTTCAGCAAAACAAGCGCAGGATTATGGTTTGCTCCACCAAGTCGTTGAACATAATGAACTTGATGCTGCGGTTAAGCAAACCATAAAACAATTGCTTGCGGCTGGGCCAGAAGCGAATAAATCTGCAAAACAGCTTATTCGAAAATGCCAAACACCTATAGAGAAAGACTTAAAAGAAGATTTAGAAAATTTCACAAGCACTATGATTGCCAAACTACGCGTATCTGAAGAAGGCCAAGAAGGTTTGCAGGCATTCTTTGAAAAACGCCCACCAAGTTGGCTCAATAATATTTAACGGCAGGATGATTTATGCAAAATAGTCATAACAAGACCTCGGATCAGGTTGATATTATTGAAGTTGGGCCGCGTGATGGCTTGCAAAATGAAGTTAAGACTGTACCACTGAATGCAAAGGTACGGCTCATCCAAGACCTTGCTGAAGCAGGATTAAAGCATATTGAGTCGGGTAGTTTTGTTTCGCCAAAATGGGTGCCTCAAATGGCAGATAGTCTCGATGTGTTTCAATCTATTCATCGAAAAGACGATGTTATTTATTCAGCCCTAACGCCTAATATGACAGGCTATGAGCTGGCGCTCGAAGCGAAAGTTAACGAAGTGGCTATATTCACCGCGGTTTCTGAACGCTTCACGCAGAAAAATATTAATTGTAGTATTGAAGAAAGCATAGAGCGATTTATGCCTGTCATTGAATCTGCCAAATCAAAAAACATTCGTGTCAGGGCTTACATTTCTTGTATTTTGGGCTGCCCATATGAAGGCAATATCCCGATCAAAAAGGTCCATGAGGTGACTCAACGGTTACTCGAGCTTGGCTGCTATGAAGTATCACTTGGCGATACGATTGGCATCGGACGACCACATGAAACAAAGCAGCTATTGACTAGTTTGTTATCAGAATTTTCTAGCTCTCAACTGGCTTTACACTTTCACGACACGTATGGCCAGGCACTTGCAAACCAATATGTTGCTTTAGAGCTCGGCTACCGCCGTTTCGATAGTTCAGTCGCTGGCCTTGGCGGCTGCCCTTATGCCAAAGGTGCATCGGGCAATGTCGCAACCGAAGACGTGGTCTATATGATAGAAGGCGCTGGCATGAAAACGGGTATCGATTTGGGCAAACTTATCCAGGCTGGCACAAATATTTGCAATACACTAAAACGAGCAAATCAATCTAAAGTAGCGAATGCATTAACTAAGCCTTGATGACATAAACAGACTGAAAAACTTTCGGAAAAACTAATGAATAAACGTCTATGGTCTCCATCAGAAGACAGAATCCAACAAAGTAATATCGCTGCATTTATCCATTTTATAGCTGAACATTTTGGATATCCTTCTACGCGCTTAGATTACCCAGAATTACACGCATGGTCTTTGGCAAACAAAGAATTATTTTGGAAAACCCTATGGCTGTTTGCTGAAGTCCAAGGCGATATGGGCAAGCCTATTCTGGATAACGGCGATAAAATGCCTGGAGCAAGCTGGTTTCCTCAAGCATCGCTAAATTTTGCTCACAATCTTTTAAAGCCCTCAGTACCTGATAAGCATATTGCAATTATTGAACGCGGAGAACATGGCCGACGAGAACAGCTAACGTATGGTGAGCTTAGAGAGCACGTTAGTAAGATCAGACAATTCCTGATCAGCAAAGGTGTGGCTAAAGGTGACTGTGTCGCTGGCTTTTTACCTAATAGCCAGTATGCCATTATTGCGATGCTTGCTACTGCTTCGATAGGTGCGATATGGACATCCTGTTCGCCCGACTTTGGTATTAACGGTGTACTCGATAGATTCCAACAAACTCAACCAAAAGTACTGCTTGCTTGCGATGGCTATTATTATGCGAATAAAACAATTTGCTCGCTAGCTAGAATCGATGCCATTTGCGAATCTCTAGAATCATTAAGCGCATGCGTTATTATCAGATACCTTAACGAAGAAGACCAAACACCTGTAACCGACAAACCACTATGGCAGGATTTGCTGGCAGGCTCAGCACCAATGTTAACCTTTGAACCTATGGCATTTAATGATCCGCTTTATGTTATGTATTCATCGGGTACAACGGGTAAACCGAAATGTATTATTCACACGATTGGCGGCACCCTTCTTCAACACATCAAAGAACTCAGTTTGCATACCGATGTCAAACAAAGTAGTCATTTATTTTATTACACCACCTGTGGCTGGATGATGTGGAACTGGTTAGTGTCAGGCTTAAGCCTTGGGGCAAGAATCATTGTTTATGATGGCTCACCTTTTCATAAAGATAAAACACGCTTATTTGACTTAATTGATGAGGAAAAAATAACCATCTTTGGTGCTAGCGCAAAATATTATGCCGCTTGCGAAAAGTTTGAATTAGTACCAAAAGAAACCCATCAGCTCGATAGTTTAAAAACACTTCTTTCAACCGGCTCACCACTTAGCCAGGAAAGTTTTCAGTATATATATGACCTTGTAAAATCAGATGTATGTGTTTCAAGCATATCTGGCGGCACAGACATCATCTCGTGTTTTGCTTTAGGCTGCCCAGTACTGCCGGTTTATCAAGGTGAACTACAATGTATCGGCTTGGGCATGGATGTTGAGTTTGTTGATGATCACGGAAAGGCCTTATCTGAAGGTAAAGGCGAATTAGTCTGCCGACAAGCTTTTCCGTCAATGCCAAGCGGTTTTTGGAATGACCCCGGTGATAAAAAATACACGAATGCTTATTTTACCCGTTTTGAACATTGCTGGGCGCATGGTGATTATGGCGAAATTATCACCCATAAAGATTCAAATAATAAACTCACTCAAGCTGGCGTAATGATACATGGACGCTCTGACGCTGTGTTAAATCCAGGGGGCGTACGTATCGGAACGGCTGAGATTTATCGGCAGGTTGAAAAGGTTCCTGAGGTTTTTGAGTCCATTGCGATAGGCCAAACCTGGAAAAACGATGTACGTATTATTCTTTTTGTGACACTCAAAGAAAACATAACCTTAAATGACGCACTGATTACCAAGATCAAAGAGAGTATTCGCCAACACACCACGCCACGGCATGTTCCTAGTAAAGTCATTCAGGTGAGTGATATACCCAGGACCTTAAGCGGTAAAATTGTTGAGCTGGCGGTTAAAAAAACCATAGAAGGGCAAGCTGTGAATAATACCGAAGCACTTGCAAACCCAGAAGCGCTCAATCTATATAAAAATATTCCGGCACTCAAAGAGGATTAATGTGATGCCTGCTCATGGCAAACTAAATACAGTAAAAAAACGAATAATTACTTATAGTTACAGCTTCTTTTTAATCTTATTAATAGGCTTATCAAGCACTGCTTTTGCCCAACAAGCCAGCGACCTAGTAGCGCCAGAGCAAGGCCATAACAATCCTTTTTTTAAACAATCAGAAGTAATAAAACCAGAATACGCCTCTGAGTTTATTGCGGTCACCGCTCACCCTTTAGCAAGCCAGGCAGCTTATGCGATATTAAACAAAGGTGGCTCTGTGATGGATGCCATGGTCACCGCACAAACCGTTCTTGGTCTGGTTGAGCCACAATCATCTGGTTTAGGGGGTGGCGCGTTCACTCTTTTTTATGATGCTCAAAAACAAATCCTTAAGACATTTGATGGTCGAGAAACAGCGCCCTTAGCTTCTTCAGAAAATTTATTTATGTCTGACGAAACAAGCCCCATGCAATTTTTTGAAGCCGTTGTGGGCGGCCGCTCAGTAGGTACACCTGGGACGGTTAAGCTTCTTTGGGAATTACACAAGCAATATGGGAAATTAGAGTGGTCTGAGGTACTACAGCCCGCCATTAATATGGCAACACAAGGGTTTAGAGTAACACCAAGACTGGCACAGTCAGTTATGCGTGATAGTCGCAACCTAAAACAAGACCCTGAAGCTGCTGCGTATTTTTTGCCTCATGGTAGCGCAATTCAGACAGGCGATATTTTAAAAAACCCCGCTTATGCAGACACACTCGCAAAACTGGCTAAACATGGTGGTGACTATTTTTACGATTCAGAGATTAGTAAAGCCATCATTGATAAAGTGTCCCAGTCATCAAATAAGGGTTTGCTTTCACAGGCAGACTTCGATTCTTATAAGCTTATTGAACGAAGTCCGATTTGCTCAGCATTTTATAGGTATAAAGTATGCGGCATGGGACCACCCAGTTCTGGGGCTATCGCTGTTGGTCAAATATTAAGTTTAGTAGAACATAAAAATATTCATGCTTACGACTCAGAAGAACCACTAACCTGGCAAATTATTGCTGAAGCCAGTCAGCTTGCATTTGCAGATAGAGGGCAATACCTTGCTGACCCGGATTTTTTTAATGTTCCACAAGGCTTGTTAGATAATTCATATTTAAAAAAACGAAGCCTAGAGATTACCCCATCCAAGAAAAACAAAAACATCAGCTTTGGTTACCCACCAGGGTACGAAAATAAGACGCTTCAACGCGGTAATTCGCCTGAACAGGAATCAACAAGCCATTTTGTTTTGGTGGATAAAACAGGCAATATCATTTCGATGACCAGCACCATAGAAAATGGCTTTGGCTCACGCTTAATGGTAAAAGGTTTCTTGCTGAATAACGAACTAACCGACTTTTCATTTTCACCAACAAAGGGCGGTAGTTTAGTCGCTAACCGTGTTGAAGCGGGTAAAAGACCACGATCTTCGATGGCACCGACTATTGTATTTAAGAACGATAAACCTTATTTAGCACTCGGTTCACCTGGCGGCTCACGGATTATTAATTTCGTTGCTCATGCCTTAATACGAGTCTTGGCGTGGAACGAAAACCTTCAGCAAGCATTTAACCAAGCACACATTATTAATCGCTTTGGCCGAATGGAAATCGAACAAAATACCCACGCCGCTTCTTGGCAAGCTTTTTTTGAAAAACGCGCTTACACCACTGTATTGCAGGATATTAATTCTGGTCTGCACGGCGTTCACTTTACAGAAAAAGGCATGGCAGGCGCTGCCGATAAAAGAAGAGAGGGCGTGGTAATTGGAAAGTAAGCCCCTATAGAATAAAGACTTACTGGAAATGGCACTTAATTTTCAATTATTTAAATAATATAAAGGCACAAAGGCGACGATAAATAAGGTCGTGCCCATAACCATAAGAGGCAATAACAACCGTTCGTGCCGATAATAAAAGGTATCCCCTTCCTTCAAGGCTAACTCAACTTCTTCATCACCCACTACCTGACGGGTAAGCAAATGATTTAACGATACCGGTGGGCTTAAGTAACCGAGTTCGAAAGCCATCAAACAAGTCATCCAAAAGTGTATAGGATGAATACCATTAGCATAAGCAACTGGTGCGATGGTACCAGTGACCAAGATCAAAGCGCCAAATGGGTCCATCACCATGCCGATAAAAATAAGGAAGACGACTAAAAAAGCCATGGTCAGATAAATCGAAGAAAATGCTTCTGGAATCACCAGCGTGCCACCGCCCCGCTCTATCATGCCACCGACAGTAAAAGAACAGGCCATCAGCATCAGCAAAGCGCCGATCTGAATAGCAGAATTATCGACTGCTTTCGTGAACGCTTTAGACAGTGTTGGGCTGGCACCGGCTGTTTTGTTTCGTTCAATAAAATCCTTACTAAAACGACGTTCGAACCACAAAATAGCGATGATAATAACTGGTAAAATAACAGGTGCTGTAAACTCATCTAACTGGGCGTCCAGCAATAAGTCATAGCCGAACAGAACTACCGCCAGAATCGCAACATAGGGTAAAAAGTGTCCGAGATTGACAAGTGAAGGCTTTAAGGCAACGTTTGCCGATGTCAGTTTGATAGGGTCTTTTCTCGTAATCATAGCGAACACGGCAAATACCACCATACTCAAAAGAAATACTTTAAACCCCCAATGAAACAGTTCATCTGTCACCACTTCTTTATTTAAAATAGCGATGCCTACAACCAAAAGACAAGGCCTTAATACCACACCCGAACCAGTCATGGCTGTTACCGCTAAAGAAAGTTGTCTTCTTGTGCCTACACGCCTCATTTCTTGGTAAACAACAGCGCCCATGGCAATAATGATAATACCCGATGCACCAGTATAGGCTGTGGGGAATGCAAGCAAGGCGATAGCAACGAATGCAAGCATTTCGGGTGGTAAATGCCAAGGTTTTAAAATATCAAAGAGTTTTGCGCCTACCAGCGTCTCTTTTAGTAACATCCCAACGAGAATATATAAACCTATCGCTAAATGCAGGTTGGTCAATTGAAAGATCTGCGTAAAATAAATAGAAATACCAGGGAAATGCCCTTCTGCTAGAAAAAACTGTACACAAGCAGCAAGTAACATAATGCTATGGATAGGAATAGATAAAAGTGCTTTGCCTATAGAGCCTTCATGATCCAGATCTGGCTCGGGGTTTTTCAAGTACAGTAAGTTAATGCAGCATAAAACAAGCGCAGCAATAGCAAGAATGATTAATAGCTCAGGCTTATCTACAACCGTGCCTGAGTCGTATGAGCCCTTTATAAATAGTATTGTCGAAAGCCCTAAGCTTCCATTTCCTATGAACTGGCCTATATTAGAAACTTTATGATCCAAGCGGGAATGTATGGACCGAAACGCAATATGACTCTTTTTCCAGGTTGTTACGACAGCGGCAAACGCCAATAATAATATCAGTGTAAGCCGCTGATGCTCTATGGCAGAAAGACTAACCGATGCGAAAGTATGCTCAAAACTTCTAAATACCTTGACCCAAACGGTTAATTGCTCTTTATAAATGGCTGCCGCTTTATGCTGGCCTTCACATAATTGTTTTTGGCTTAAGAGTGAATTTCTGGCGGCGTCTCGGTCAAACTCAGTTTCAAATAAGTCAAAGTCTGCATTTTCAAGCTCATGCTCTTGTTCAATTTCGTCTAAGCGCTGCTCAATATCAAAATTAAGCTGGCAGTCGGCAAGGGGTTCTTCGCCGCGCAGAATAAAATAATCAGGCCAGAAATATGCCCCCATTTTAAGCATTTGGGCATGCATATTTTCACTTGTACCAGAAACAATGGTGACAAATAAAAGACATAAAATAATACCCGAAAAGAACTTCTGGGTATTATTCCTGACCGAAGATGATTCGCTAAATTCTGTTTTAGTTGACATAAATTGACGTCGTCATTGTTATTTTTGACTTCGAGTATATCGCCTTCGCTTATCGGACTTTTGCTATAAGCTCACAAAAGCAAAGGAAAAC
Organism: uncultured Oleiphilus sp.; assembly: GCA_963974595.1. GTDB lineage: Bacteria > Pseudomonadota > Gammaproteobacteria > Pseudomonadales > Oleiphilaceae > PZPK01. The sequence goes on from CAXBDA010000036.1 coordinate 18,223, forward strand.
CTTACTCGTGGCTTTTTAAAGTAAAAACCGTCCACCACTCGCGACTAGAATGGTAATAATACCTAGGGATAAATTAATACCGACTAATCGTCGCATCGTATTAAGTCTATTGGCAGCATCTTCCCAATCAGAAATTGCAACCGCTATTTTTAAACGTTTAAATGCTGCAAAAAATAAATGACCAAATAATAAAAACATCACATAAGCCAGCCCTAACATAATATGCACATGCTTTCCTACACTAGCCATTCCACCATATAAGGCGATCATTCCATGGCCTGTGACCATTAACAGTAGAATCGAGAGCCAGACGAATACAAAAAACTGGCTAAACACGCGGCTCCATAAAGTCAACCTGACAGGCGGATCTAACAATTGGGCAGCAACAGGACGCAGGCACACATAAGCGAAGAACATTCCACCAACCCAGACAACAGCCGATAAAAGGTGTAGAGATAAAGCAACAGACATCATGATATTTTCTCTCAGGCAATTTAAAACGCGCAAACTATAGCGTTTATAAGCGAAGGGTTAAAGCCATAAATACCCGTGATTTAAAATAACTAATCGCTATACTCATTTTAAATGAGCTTGTGATGCCAAAAATTTACGACGCCATCCAAGACTTACTTCATATTAGAAAAAGCTATACCTTGCAGCAATTTTCAAAAATTGATAGCCTGCCAATCACACTCAAAAGCTTATGTGCAGACGCTATTATCACTAATAAAAACGAAGCTAAACTTAAATTTTATTTCATCGGTGCCCTTGTATGAAAAAACCCTCCCAAGCGATTTTGGCTACAATGCTATTATTATGTTCTGAGCTAATAAGCGCTAGTCCTGGGCATGGTGGCCATGATATTCCTACTGAAGACCTGCCATGGAATGCACCTTTTGTCGCTGCCGCAAAACAAAATCCGATCGCAGCGAATTCGGCATCAATTACAGAAGGTAGAAAGCTATATCGACAGCATTGTACTGACTGTCACGGAAAAAGCGGTGACACACCTTATCAAACAGGAAGCATAAAGCGTCAGCTAAATACCATCACCCCACATAGAGAAGCCGGTGATTTGGCGTGGAAAATATCAACAGGACGTGGAGATATGCCTCCCTTGAAAGAAACCCTTAACGACAACGCTATCTGGCATCTCGTTAACTATCTTCAACAAGGTTTCCCTTGAGCCTATTTTAAGCTCAACTAAGTTAATTGTTTATTGGTAGCATCAATATCTAAATTAAAATAGTCTACTAAGGTCTGACCTATAAATTGAGGCTTTTCCTGAATAACCCAGTGGGAGCCTTCATCAAGTTCAAGCAGTTCTCCATTCGCTAAAAATGCCAGACTCAATTGCCCCATACCTTGTGGACTAAATGAGTCATTTGGCGCTGCAATAAAAAGACCTGGAACAGAAATATTCATATCTACATCCAGTTCAAAGTTGGCGTTAGCCCGATACCAGGCTCCCATTGAGTTGATGGCACCATTTGTCGCCCATGCCGACCGAAATAGATTAATCTGTTTATCCGGGAACGTAGCAGGTAAAGATGTAGATCTAAGGTTTTTAACCAGTAAAAACCAGTTACCGAGCCTTCCTATATAACCAGGAATAATAGGGATACGTAAAAATGTTCGGTACCAACTAACTTTTTCTCCTTCACCACGATAATGAATATAGGCTTTTGGGTGTGGTTTGTTGATAATGACAAATTTTTCAATCATTTCAGGGTGAAGAATGAGTGTCCACCATGCTACAAGCCCGCCGAAATCATGACCTGCCAAGCAGGCTTTGTCATAGCCAAGCTTGTTTATTAAACCGGCAATATCCCCTGCTAATTTATCCAGCGTATAGTCTTTATAATCTGACGGTTTGTCAGAATCATTATAACCACGCTGGTCGGGTATAATAACGCGATAGCCAGCTTGCGCCAGCGCTACCATTGGCCCACGCCATGCATACCAGAATTCAGGATAGCCGTGCAGTAATATGACCGGCTTGCCATTTTCAGGGCCTGCGAATACAACATTTAAAGAGATATCACCAAGCCGTATCTGTTTGTTTTCAAGTGCTATGCCTAAGTCTTGCTGAGCAGCTGTAACGGAATTTCTTACTGGCTGGTTACCAGAGGCATAACCAAGCAAAATTAAAATCACGATACAAATTAGTACTATTCCAGAAATAATCATTCTTATTGATTCCTATAGTTAGAACGTCATCTACGACTCTGTTTGTGGCGAGCTTTCAGGCTTGGTCTTACGAAAAGGTTCAAGCAGTTGAGACATATAGTCCACTGGATAGTTGGGCTCGCTTGATATACCAAGGTCTTTCGTGCCAATCACCCGTTTTTTATCAAAATACACCGTACCTAATAAGTGATCGGTGAAGGTGGTGAATAAACCGAAGTTTACATCACCTTCTTTAGCTGTATTTAGATGATGAAAACGATGTACTTCATTCACGACCCAGATTTTTTTAAACGGTCCGGTGAAATAGGCGACGTTCGAATGCTGAAGTAATAACTGTAAAACCACGGCAACCACGAGCAGTATCAAGACTTCTTGGGGTACCCCCAGTAAGAGTAAGGGTGTCGTGCCACAAATGGTTTCAATCGTTTGGTGTAGAGGGTGCTTCATTAAACCATTAAAACCGTACATGCGTTTAATGCTATGATGAACCGCATGTAAGCGCCACAGAGCATCAATTCTATGACTGGCATAATGGGCTAAGGTAATCCCGATATCAGCAATAAAAACCGCTAAGACTACTTGCAACCAAAGCGGGCTGTGAATGGGCCATACAGCGGGTAAAGGGTTGATGATGGCAATGATGGGGACAACTAATAACCCCATTAAACTTAAACTTTCGTTCACCATGGCATGTATAAAATCTCGTTTACTATCGCCTTTAGCCAGATTGAAATTAGCATCATAAGGCAGCATTCTTTCTAAAATAAAGGCTAATGAAATAAACCCTGCTAATAGTACCAGCAGCCAAAGTTTGGAGTAGTCTTGTGAGACGAGGTAAATAGCGATCCCATTACCTATAAAGATGAAAAATGGTAGGTATAAAAGCCTAATTATAAATTTTGTCATAATGCCTTCCAGAACGGTTTCAAGAGGTTTAGTCATACCGAAAAATAATTTCAGTCATTGAAGGCATAGCTTATTGAAAAAAAGTGCTGAGGAATTGAATGAATCGGCTATTATCGAGAGAGGGTAAATTATCTTATTCGCATTTATATAACCGTGAATAAATTTTTAGGTATTCCTATTGCGGTGGGAATTCTTTACCTTTGTTTTGATGTTTTTATTAAGACCGCTGAATGGCAGTGCACTTAGTTTGCAGAATAAAACACTGTCAGTTAATCAACGTAAATATTCATCCCGGTAAGATAATGTCTCTACAGCAGAGTTATTAGCAATAGAAGCGAAGGTTTATGAACAATGACTGATTTATATGACGATACCTTGAGTGATGGTGCTGCAAACCGTTTAAATAGACGTTGCTTTTGCACAACATTGAATCGTACACAGCTTCACACATTTTTGAAGGCCGATACACTGAATCAAGATGTACTCGCAAGCCACCCACAATTATTTTCTAATACCAGTGCATTTATTTCGCCAGCACATGCAGAGCAAATGCGCCTCATCATTAGCGCAGTTACACGAGTCGTTAAACTACCTGGTTATTTGCAACGAGTATTGACGAGCGCACCTAAAATAGCGGCAAATGATGTGGGTACTGAAGGTGTTTTTATGGGTTACGACTTTCACATGAGTGAACAAGGCCCGAAAATCATCGAAATCAATACCAATGCGGGTGGTGCATTTTTAAATTCCGCACTGGTGAGCGCACAAACAGAATGTTGTCGTGCCGCTGGCGTACTCTTACCTACTCTGAAAACTCACCTTGAAGCAGAATTCATGGCTATGTTTTTACACGAGTGGACATTGCAACGCAAAGATAAACCCCTCAAGGTCATTGCTATCGTTGATGAAAATCCCCGACAACAATTTTTATATCCAGAATTCAAAATGGCGCAACGCTTGTTCGAACACCATGGTTTAAGCGCTGTGATTGCCGATCCAAGTGAGCTTGTATTTATCGATGGTGAACTTCGATATCAACAAAAGCTTGTTGATTTGGTTTATAACCGATTAACCGATTTTGCACTGGAGAAAAATGAAAGCAGTTCATTGCGCCGTGCTTTCGAAGCGAATGCCGTTGTTGTGACGCCTAATCCGCATCACCATGCGATCTATGCGGATAAACGCAACCTGATTATATTAAGTGATGAGAACGTATTAACTCAACTGGGCGCTAATGCAGAAGATATAGCTATTTTACAGGCCGGCATTCCATCTACAAAGAGCGTTACACCTGCAAATGCCGACGAACTATGGCAAGAACGCAAGCAACTCTTCTTCAAACCTGCTGCGGGCTTTGGTAGTCGTGCAGCATATCGTGGCGACAAACTCACCAAACGCGTGTGGAATGAAATTACACAAGGCGACAATTTACAAGGCCAGTATGTAGCACAAAAAATAGTCATACCTAGTGAGCGAGGAATTTTGGTGGATGGACAAGAAGCCAATCTAAAGATGGATATTCGCGCTTATGTTTATGCAGGTGAAATTCAATTATTGGCTGCGCGACTTTATCAGGGGCAAACAACTAATTTCAGAACCCAAGGTGGTGGTTTCGCTCCCGTTTTTATTGCTGAATAATGAGGCTCGGCCAATATTCATAAACTATGTCGTGCGAACATCTCAAAAACTATCGTTTAATAAAATTAATAATTTGCTTGATCAGGCTGATATAGGGTCTAGAAAATCTTTTATCAAAACTACTGTGCAAGTTATTATTTCCTGACGTCTGGTTTTTCTTATAGAATTCCTCAGCATATTTATGATTGATGTCTCCCCACACCAATGCCATTTCCCGTCTATTTTCCGGAGCTGTTAATTTTTCTGTATGATTGAAATTCAAAAACAAGGCGTTATTGATAGACACCCAAAGAGAAATAATACGAACGCCAAGAAAATTATCATTTTTAGCGCAAAGCACAGAAGGGATTAATAGTTTAGGAAATAAATAATGTAAATTATTTAACTCACCTAAGATAAACGCCATATTCCACGTTAAATATAAATTTTTCCACTCTTCACTCAGATTGATAACAGGCACAAAATTATCACCAACTAATGATGCGTAAAAATCACCTTTTGCATTTTCAGGATAAACCTGCCGCAAAAGATATTGTTCAGGGTGACAGCGTTTTAAGACATCTTCAGCCAAAACATGCGCAGCCAAGGCATTCTTGGAGAAACCCTTTTTATACTCTGTGGCCCCTGCTTCGTATATATTTATACGCAACCAGTCATGGCACATGCAATGACCTTTTTTACATAAGGGCAGCAAAAGCTTGTATTCGAGAAATGAAATTTTCTCTAGATCATATAATTCATTAATTGCTTTTTTTGTAACTTTAGCACCAGAAAGTTCTCTGCTGACGCGAAAATAAACCAAGGCCATATCTAAGGAAATCGCTTTGGCTGAACCAAAAAAGTTTAAAGACCCAGGGAAGGTTTTTAAGAAGGTTTTAAATTTATGTTCCCGATCAATGCCGATCTCTTTTTCTTTTAGATGAACATGTTCGACATACTCATCGTAAAACACCGTGCTATTACACATTGCTGCAGTGATGGCTTCCAGAATAAAAGCAATATGGACGGACTTAGTTATATAGTCAGATTTGGTTAACCATTTTTTAGTTAATGCAATATTCAAAAATTCAATGATCGCCGGCCCATTATGAACAAGCCCCCACTTAATATTTGAAATCATTGGCCCAAGCGCTTGGGCTTGTGAACTTATTTCCTTAAAAAATAGCGTCATGGGCAAATAAGATGTTTGAAAATCATCTAATTTGATTTCAGTCAGGATCTCACGAATCATTGAAACATCTGTGTTCATCTCGTACGACAGATCTAATTGACGAATAACATCATCTATCACCTGCTCTGACTGCTCTGCATTCAGTTTCATTATATCCGTGCCCTGATAGTCGAGATTGGAAGTGCCTGGGTCTAACGTTTATGATTTTTTCAATGTTTATAAATTTAATTTGAAAGTAACACTAGCTTATTTGGCAACTCATTTTAATCTGAGGTGGCCGGATAATGTTCTGCTAATAGTTTTCCGCACGCTTGCATACACTCTTGAAAACCCTCATGCACCTGATTATTTTTAATGCATTGCACAAAATCTAAAACTATGGCCAACGACACAAAAACCATACCAAAATAAAAACCCCGAATTGCCATAACAAGACGGCATTTAAGTGCCCCCAATAGTGGGTAAATACAAGCAAAAAGGGGATGGTTGTTGAATCTTAGCCCTGCTTCTCTCTATTTCGCTCCTGATATTGAATGACCAAACTATAGAGTACAGGTAATACTAATAAGTTAAGTAAAAGTACTGTCAGCATTCCCCCCAGCATCGGTGCAGCAATCCGGTGTGTAACATCAGAGCCCGTTGCACTGCTTAACATAATAGGGACCAAACCGACCATCGTTGAAATAGCTGTCATCGCCACAGGACGAACTCGCTTAGAGGTTGCAAAAACGGTTGCTTGCTTAATTTCAGAAAGGGTCAAGGCTGTTTTAGATGCTGCGCGTCGTTTAGCAATTTCAGTATCTATAAAACTTAATACCAGCACCCCGATTTCCGCTGCCATGCCAGCTAATGCGATAAACCCTACGGCGACAGCGACAGATATATTATAACCATAGGAATAAACCAACCAAATTCCACCCACTAAACCAAATGGAATAGATAACATCACCACAAGGGGTTCAATTATATTTCTAAAGTTAAAATATAAGAGCAGAAAAATAATCAACAAGGTAACGGGTGCCACAATTCTTAAACGTGCTGCAGCACGTTCCATATATTCAAATTGTCCAGACCAGCTCACCGTATACCCGGCAGGAATAGTGACCTGATCTTCTAAAGCTTGCTTGGCTTTCACCACATAACCGCCAATATCCGTGGTAGAGATATCAACATAAATCCATGCATTTGGCCTAGCATCTTCACTTTTTATTACTGGGGCACCACGTGTATATTTTAATTCAGCAACCATCGCTAAAGGGATCTGACTACCGGTTGGCGTCGGGATTAATACCCGGCTTAATGCTTCCATATCTCCACGGAGTGATCTTGGGTAGCGTAAATTAACAGGGTAACGTTCTAAACCTTCGACCGTTTGCGTAATATTCATTCCCCCTATAGCACTTTGAATAACATCCTGAACAGCGCCCACGGTTAAGCCGTAACGAGAGGCTTTTTCCCGATCAACATCAAAATCCAGATAATAACCGCCAACAGCTCTATCACCAAAAGCTGAGGTAGTTTCTGGCAAACTCTTCATCGCTTGTTCAATATCAAGTGACACTTTTTGAAGTACGTTCAAATCCGGCCCTGACACTTTAATGCCAATGGGGGTTTTTATACCGGTAGACAACATATCAATTCGGGTTTTTATTGGCATTGTCCATGCATTTGCCACACCCGGGAATTGAATTTTCTTATCCATTTCTTTCATTAATTCAGCCGTGGTTTTATCCGGGTCTGGCCATTTATCTTTAGTTTTTAAGCGTATTGTCGTCTCCATCATGGACAACGACGCCGCATCAGTGGCTGATTCTGCACGACCTACTTTGCCAAACACATGGTGCACTTCAGGAAAGGTTTTTAATATTTTATCTGTCTGCTGAAGTAATTCTTTTGCTTTGGTAATCGAGATCCCTGGAAAGGTGGTTGGCATGTAAAGAATGTCACCTTCATCTAAGGGAGGCATAAATTCACTGCCTAATCTGGAATATGGATAATACGTTGCAGCTAATAACACCGCAGCTAAAACAAGGGTGACACCTCGCCACTTCATCGCCAAACTTAAAACGGGCAAGTGAATCCTGTGTAACAGGCGGTTAATGGGGTTTTTTTCTTCGGGCATAATTTTACCGCGAAGGAAATACCCCATCATCACCGGTACTAATGTGATCGCTAGAATCGCAGAGGCCGCCATAGCATACGTTGCGGTAAATGCTAAAGGGCTAAACAAACGGCCTTCTTGTGCCTGCATAGTAAAAATAGGCAAGAACGAGACGGTAATGACCAACAAAGAGAAAAATAAGGCGGGGCCTACTTCACGACTAGACTCGCCAATCACGGTCCAACGCTCTTCATTATTTAATTCACGACCTAGTTTATCACGTGCTTTTGCCAGACAAGTGTGGGCATTTTCAACCATCACAATCGCGCCATCGACCATGGTGCCGATGGTAATCGCAATCCCCCCTAATGACATGATATTTGCATTCAAACCTTGAAAACGCATGACAATAAAAGCCATCAATATACCTAAAGGCAAGGTGATAATAGCGACAAATGCTGAGCGAGCATGTAGTAAAAATAAAATCACCACTAAACTTACGATCACAAGCTCTTGTAATAATGAGCTATTCAAGCTGTCTACCGCGCGCTCTATCAAGTCGCCTCGATCATAGACAGGCACAATTTCAACCCCGTCTGGCAAACCTTTTTTTAATTCTTCTAATTTAGCTCTAACGGCTTGTATTGTGGCTAATGCATTTTCACCAAAACGCATAATAACAACACCACCGGCAACTTCTCCTTCACCATTTAATTCAACAATACCCCGGCGTAACTCCGGCCCTAAATGCACATGAGCTACATCCTTCAAACGAATGGGGGTGCCATCACTATCCACACCGACAGGTATTGTATTCAGGTCATCAATTGACTGAATATAACCTCGACTACGAACCATATACTCAGTTTCAGCTACTTCAATTAACCGCCCTCCAACATCCTTATTAGACTGTTTAATGGCCATTTTGACCTTATCCAGAGAAATGTTGTAGCGAAGCAAGACATTTGGGTCAACTTCAACCTGATATTGCTTAACATAGCCGCCAACAGAGGCGACTTCAGAAACCCCTTGAACAGTTTGTAATGGATAACGTAAATACCAATCTTGCAAAGAACGCAGTTGCGCAAGGTCATGCTGCCCTGTTTTATCAACTAAAGCGTATTCATATACCCAGCCAACCCCTGTCGCATCAGGGCCAAGTGTAGGCGTGATGCCCTGAGGCAAGCGACCACTTACATAGTTTAATGATTCCAACACCCGGGATCTTGCCCAATACATATCCGTATTATCTTCAAAAATAATATACACAAACGAAAAACCAAAAAAAGAGTAGCCTCTTACCACTTTAGTATTCGGAACAGCCAGCATAGACGTCGTGAGCGGGTAAGTAACCTGATCCTCAACAACTTGGGGAGACTGCCCTGGAAACTCTGTAAAAATAATAACTTGCACGTCAGATAAATCTGGAATCGCATCTAAAGGGGCATTTTTGTAGGCGAAAATACCCACTAAAGTAATAATAGCTGTGGCGATCAATACCATAAAACGATCACGTAAAGAGGCATTAATAATGGCATTAATCATCTGACTTTTCCTTTACTGGCGCGGATGCTTTATCCTTTAAAACTTGCATCATTTTGGCTGTTGCTTCACTTAAACTGGACTCTGAATCAACCAAAAACTGCGATGATGTGACCACTTCATCGCCCGCTTTTAAGCCTTCAAGGATTGAAGTTTTCCCTTCAGACTCAATACCAATAGTCACTTGTCTAGGCTCAAACTTTCCAGGTGCTGTTACAACAAAAACCTGTGGGAATTGACCCGATCGAATAACCGCCTCAGAAGGCACAACAATAGCTTTACTTTGTGTATCCGCAAGAATATTCACTTCTGCAAACATATCAGGTCGAAGCAGTAGCTCTTTATTATCAAAAATAATCCTGACTTTCGTGGTTCTTGTTTTCTGCTCCGCATAGGGATAAATATAAGCAAGTGAACCTTTAAACGTTCTTCCAGGTACACTGGTCAGTGTCATTTCGACTTGGTCGCCTTTTTTAATCCAGGGTAATTCATATTCATATACATCGGCATAAACCCAAACCTGGCTTAGATCAACCACCATATACAGTTCAGTTTTAGGTGTTACAAACTGGCCTTTTCGAGAGCCGATACGTACGACCGTTCCAGATACGGGGGTGTGAATATGAAGATTTTTTTTAATTTTTCGGGTTTTTTCGAGCTCGACTATTTGATGCTCAGGTACATCAAGTAAACGCAAACGTTCACGTGAACTTTCCAGCAAGTCTTCTGCCCCGCGCTTGATCTCATCAAACTGGCTTTCTTTCAATGCTGCTACATTGTTTAACGCTAACAAATACTCTTGTTGGGTTGAAACCAGTTTCGGCGAATAAATACTCAGTAAAATATCATTCTTTTCAACTGTCTCACCGGTTTTATCCACCCTTAAATTTTCTATCCAGCCTTCAACTTTCGAATGTAAACGCGCCATTCGTTCTTCATCAAAATCTACTCGACCTACTGCCCTGACTGTTCGACTTAACTCGACTTCTGTTGCAATTGACGTTCTGACGCCAATATTCTGAACCATTGCAGGGTCTATCTTGACCATGCCAGGATTATCAGTGCTTGCATTTTTATCGGCATAAACCGGGACATAATCCATGCCCATCGCATCTTTAGCGGGTGTAGGGGACGTTACTGTCGGGTTCATTGAATTGCGATAAAATAAAATTTCATCTTGGTTTGCGTTTACACTTTCCTCTGCATAAACAGGGACATAATCCATCCCCATCGCATCTTTAGCGGGTGTAGGGGACGTCACTGCGGGGTTCAT
>CAXBDA010000037.1:0-28949 GCA_963974595.1 uncultured Oleiphilus sp.
TAGTCAGGAAGGTTATAGTTAGATAATTCAGTATGTTAGCGTTATTTTCAGATAAGGGGAATACATACAACGGCTTTCATGTCACATCTTTAGACACAGCATAACATGTTGTTACCGATCGCAAATATTTTCCAATATACAAATGGCTATTTACTGTCCATTATTTGTTTTATCTAAGTCGTATTGAATACTTTGTTTATTTTAATAACTTCAATCCGGCTCATTCGCAGGGGGATGCATGACAGTTAAAACAGAACAATTAGCCAAATCCAGATTAGGCCGTTTATTAATCAATCGCGGCTATATTAGTGAAGAACAGCTAGATGAAGCTCTGAAATTACAAGCATCAGAAAAAATAATGCTTGGTGAAGTGTTAATTGCTAAAGGCTGGATCACTGATAAAGATCTAAAACGCACCTTGAAGCACCAGTCACGGTATCGCTATACGGCCGCATTTATCGCACTCGCTGCCGCACCCTTTCAACCAATGCTAGCCGTTGCAGCCACACCGATGGGCTTGCCTGTAGTAAACAGCAAAGTAGAAATTTCCTCTGCAGAAATGGGTAAGTTTGGCGGCATGCAGATGATGGATGATGATGAATTATCAGGGGTGAATGCACAGGGTTTTGGTGGCAGTATTCCGGGAATGTCGACAGCGATTGGCTTTGGTCAAAATGGTGATATTGCTGGCGGCTTCATGCAAAAATACAATGATGACGATTATGAAGAGCAGGAAGATGAGCAAATTGCGTATGAACTGGCTGATACAGTATTAACCGTTGCCGGTTTTGGCCCGATCTCGAATTTTATTGAAGCAGATATCACTATTAAAGGCTTAAAGTATCAAGAAGGGCGATCGCAAATTGAAATTTTAGAAGGCGGAAAAATGAAATTTTATATGCCAACTGAAATTGAAAGAATCAGTATGGAAAATATTCGTGTGAAAGGTGATAACAGCGGATCTTCATTTGGTAATATTTATATTTCAGATATCAAATATAATCCTAATTCCAGTTATACCATTAGTGCCAAATAAATTCTTGGCAACATTAAAAAACGAGTCTAGTACTCGTTTTTTAATGTCTAAAATAAACTTGAATTAAATGATAACCAAACTTAGATTTAATAGGGCCATGTGTTTTTTTTAACGCTTGTTTGAAAATAACCAGCTCAACAGGCTTTACTAGATCACCTTTGCGAATCTCACCTAAATCACCACCACGTTTTTTACTCGGGCAGAGTGAATATTTTTGAGCCAGTGTTGAAAAATCAGCGCCATTATTTAGTTCCTGCAAGATTTTTTCTGATGTTTCTTTATCTTTGCTCAGAATGTGTTTTGCCATGGCCAACATGATACTAACCTCTTCCTAAACCCATTTTAACGAAGCTCGTTAACAAAACTTCGCACGTTTTTGTAAATATACCTTCATCCCCTCTTTATTAGAAAGGGTGATTTGAGCTTGCGGCTCAAATTTCATATTTTTATCGGCAATGACCTCAAAGCGATTAAGCAGGGTCGCCAGAATCAGTTTAGCTTCCATCATGGCAAATGATTGTCCTATGCAAACCCTTGGGCCCGTTCCAAAAGGCATATAAGCATGCTTAGGAATTGCTTTTTCTCTCTCTTCTGAAAAACGCTCTGGATCAAATTTTTCAGGTTTTTCAAAGTACTTAGGGTTTCTATGGTTTGCATAAGGCGATATAAATACAACTTTATCTTTCGGGAAAAGATATTTTCCAACCGAGATAGTTTGATTGGCTTGGCGGGCATTTAATGTCCAGGCGGGTGGCAGTAAACGCATCGATTCTTTAATCACCATTTCTGTGTATTTCAAGCTCTCTAGATCATTAAATTGAGCATCTCTGCTTTCTAAGACACGATCCAATTCTTCTTGTAGGTTTTTCTGAATATCGGGGTTTTGGGTGAGTAGATAGATCGTCCAAGTTAAGGCATTTGATGTGGTTTCATGACCAGCGACAAATAAGGTAATTAATTCATCCATCACTAACTGATCACTCATGCTTGAGCCATCCTGGTATTTTGCATCAAGCAACATCGACATCATATCCAAATGCTTTGGTTCTGCATTGTCGAATTTCGAGTTATCTGTTTCAGCACGACGTGTTTCAATCATTTTACTGATGGTGTCGTTCAGAACTTTACGTGCTTTGTTTAATTTTATATTGGTCGGTGAAGGGAACCAGTTTGGTAGATCCACCATTTGATTGAATTGGTGATCAATACAATCCTGTACAACTTTCATGGTATCGCCAATTTTATCCGCTTCTTCAGCCATTTCATGCATATCAACATTAAAAAGTGTTTTACAAACAATATACATGGTGAGTTTAAACATATCGTCACTCACATCACGTAAACCAGAGTCCCAATTGTTTACAAATTCGCTTGTATAAGTACTCATGGTGTCAGCGTAAGACTGAATACGTCTAAAGTGAAAGCCAGGCTGTACAAGCTTGCGTTGGGTTTTGTGGTGTGCAAAGTCGGTATTAGTGACTAAACCACGGCCTAGAACTCTTCCCATGATTAAAGCATCACGGTCTGATTTTCTAAAATTCTGAATTTCTTTAACGAGAATTTGGTGAGCTAAATCGCCATCTGTTATAAGAACCACATTCATACCTGCAAAATTGAATTCTATGAGTTCGTCATAATCACGTGCCAGGCGAGCAAAAAAATCAATTGGGCTTTTTATAAATTCTGGAAGGCAACCAATAACAGGTAAGCCTTTTTCGTAAATAACAGCTTCGTTAATGTCTAAGTCAATAACTCTAGGAGATCGTTTTGATAGCAGAGGAAAAGAAAATGTTTTTGTTGTCGCCGTTGCTAAATGACGACCGGGAAGAACAGACTGAAGATTAAAACCTGACATAGTAGCGCACCCTTAATTGTTTTTATGAAGGTGGAACTACTATGACATAAAATGTGACCATCAGTCACGAAATTATTCTGTAATATATTTCCCCAGAATTGAAACAATTAAGATTTTGGACAACGCACCAGCAAAACATCGCATTTGGCTAAATTAAGAATCTTGTGTGCGGTAGATCCGAGCAGAATTTCTAAACCGTGGCGACTGTGACTGCCTGAAATAATAAGATCACAATTTAAATTTTCAGCTTGTTTAAGTATGCCTTGTGCGGGAGAGCCAAAACTAATAATCAGTTCTTGTGGATCTAAACCCGCAGCCTCTATATTTGGTTTTAAATAATTACCAGCAGAATCTGCAAGTGCTTCTTGATCTAAGGGGGGTGGGATTTGCCCAGGGCTACCAGCCCAATCAGCAATAATTAAATCTAAAACAACATGTACCAAATGAAGTTTAATCGTCGGGTCATTTTTATAAAATTGAGAGGCTTTCTCAAGTACTTTTTTTGAGTCTTGACCGCACTCTAATGCAACCAATATATTTCTGTAGATTTCCATAAAACTCTCCTGATTATTTTTGTTTCTGTAATTTAGTGTACGCCTTTCAATTAATAGTAGAGCTGATTTAAATCATCAACTACTTAACTTGAATCATGTCAGCAAGCTGCGAGCGATTATTAATATTGAGCTTTTGATAAATACGATATAAATGGTTTGAAACTGTAGAAGGGGACAGTTCAAGTCTCTTGGCGATTTGCTTGAAGCTAAGCCCTTGCGTTACACCATCGACCACTTGTTGCTCTCTTAAGGTTAGTTTATCAATAGCTGAGCATTCTCTAATACTTAGCCTGAACAAGTCACCTAAGCGCTCAGACTGGATACGTACATTTTCTACAATGTGCTCTTTTTGTCGGATATCAAAAGGGTATTTGCTTAAGTTTTTGTCAGTGTGGCATAGCTCTACCAGATCAATAAATCGAGATTCTGCCTCGTGATAAATACCTTTGGCATCACAAATGGCATGGTATGTATTCGGCTCATCGTGCTGTTTCAAGCTTAATAAACAAGCATGAGATGCAGCTTCAACTAAATGATAAAGAATAGCTTGGTGGCGCTGCTTTTCTTGTTTATTAAACTTCTGGCTTTTATCAAATCGGTACACACTGAGTAATGTATAAATCCCTGTTCGTCTGCAGATATGAATTGAACTTAGTATACGGTGTATTTTATGTGGTTCAAAAACGCGCCTGAATATATCGGATTGATAAAACGCATCATCCGTAATGACCTCTGCCATATCCACAGCTTCGCTGGCTTTATTAAACAATTGTTTGGTAATTGGGTTAATTTCGATATTATCAATGAGTATGTCTGGAAAGTTTTTGGGTAAACCAAGTGTTGTGTGAGTATGAAAAGTACGCGTACTTAAATGTCCTGTACTCCAAATTGCGGCATCAAAAGACACATAAGACTGAAGCTCACACAGCGCCCATTCCCGAAAGTGACCAATACCAATATATTGAGTTGAACGATACAAACGACTAATTAATTCTTGAACCGATTGCATGGTGTTATCCCGAACATGGTGAGTTTTAAGCTGCATTAGGCTAATTTTACTATCCTTACTTTAGACGATTTCTGAGATACTCACTATACGAATTAGCACAAATAATCTTCACTTATGTTTATGGCTAATTTAAGACTTATTTATAGGTGGATTTATGGATAACAATAAAAGTGATGTTTTAATCGTTGGTGCGGGTATAGCGGGTTTGGTCGCCGCTTATGAATGCTTAAATAAAGGCCTGTCAGTGACCATTCTCGACAGGGACAAAGCAGAGAAAATAGGCGGATTAGCCAAACAGGCTTTTGGTGGAATGGCGCTGATCGATACTCCTCTTCAACGAAAAATGGGGATTCACGATAGCCCTGAAATCGCACTGAAAGATTGGCACTCTTTTGCACAGTTTGAAGAAAATGATTATTGGCCAAAAAAATGGGCTGACTATTATGTCAAACATTCATGCGCCAAAGTGTATCATTGGCTAACAGGTTTAGGTTTGAAGTTTTTCCCTGCGGTCAATTGGGTAGAAAGAGGTTTGCAAGGTGATGGTAATAGCCTGCCTCGTTATCATATTATTTGGGGAACAGGGCATCGATTAGTCACACTCTTTGAAGAGTTGCTCGAAAAGCATCCTGACAAAAACAAATTGTCTTTTTTATTCGAACATAAAGTTGTTGATTTTTTAATAGACTCTGGGAAAGTTACAGGCTGTTTGGCGCTTGATGAAAATACAACAGACAAGAAATCTTTTTACGCTGATCATGTCATGGCAGCTTGTGGCGGTATCTCTGGCAACCTGGATAAGGTTCGCGAACATTGGTATAAGCCTTGGGGAAGTGCACCAAGCGACATGTTGAACGGCTCTCATCAATTTGCAGATGGTTTAATTCACGATTGTTTAGAGCAAAAAAATACGGCCATTACCCACTTGGATAAAATGTGGAATTATGCCGCGGGTATACCGCACCCAAAGCCACATTTTCCGGGGCATGGCCTTAGTTTGATTCCATGTAAATCGGCACTTTGGTTAGATGCTAACGGTAAACGAATTGGCCCTGAACCCTTAGTGACTGGTTTTGATACCAATGAATTATGTCGCAGAGTATCGCAACTTCCTGAACCTTATACATGGCAGGTTTTAAACTGGCGTATTGCAGCGAAAGAATTTGCTATTTCGGGTTCAGAGCACAACCCTTCTATTCGGGATAGAAAGTTATTCGATTTTCTAAAAGAGGTCTTATTTGGCAATCATAAATTGATTAAAACCTTAGCTAAAGAAAGCGATCACTTTATAGTGGCTGATACCTTAACTGAGTTGGTTCAAAGAATGAATGCACTCAATGGTGATGACAAAATTCATGAAGATGATCTGAACACAGAAATTCAAGCATTCGATCAGATGATCAACCGCGGCAAAGCTCTATGGAATGACGACCAGCTACGACGGATTCAACAAGCACGCGCCTGGCGTTCTGACAAGTTTCGAACCTGTCACCCCAAACCCATTATGGATATTAGGTCCGGCCCTTTAATCGCGATGAAATTACGTTTAATTTCCAGAAAAAGTTTGGGTGGCATCCAAACCAACTTAGATAGCCAAGTACTCGATAAACAAGGTAATGTAATGCAAGGTCTTTACGCTATTGGCGAAGCAGCGGGCTTTGGTGGCGGTGGTGCAAGCGGTTTTAAATCTTTGGAAGGGACATTTTTGTCTGGCTGCATATTAACAGCACGTGCAGCCGCCCAATCAATTCATAACTCTAAATAATATTCAGGTGATAACAATGAAAAAAACCGGCGCTTCGTTAGTCCGCTTCGCATTAGAGCAAATTGGTGTTCGTCATACCTTTGGTATCCCTGGTGTTCATAACACAGAGATTTATGATGAGCTAAATAATTCTGAAACCATCGAGCCGATGTTAGTAACACATGAAGGCGGTGGGGCTTTTATGGCAGATGCGGTTAGCCGAGTCAGCGATTCTATCGGCACGCTATTGATCGTGCCTGCTGCAGGTGTCACGCATGCCGCAAGTGGAATAGGGGAGGCATTCTTAGATGGCATCCCTATGTTAGTCATTGCTGGTGGTGTGCGTAGTGATTCGGAATTTCAATATCAATTACATGACATGGATCAGCATGCTCTATTAAAACCGATTACCAAAGCAACCTTTAAAATTTCCCACCAGAATGAAATTCTTGACACATTCTATAAAGCCTTTGAAATTGCTACCTGCGGAGAGCCTGGCCCGGTATTTATAGAAGTGCCGGTTAATATCCAACTGTATACGGCACTTGTAGAGCAGCCAAAAACCTATGAACAATTTAAATCAGAACAAGCGACTCACTCATCAAAAAATATAGAGATTGATCAGGTTCAAATCGAACGTGCCGTGACATGTTTATTAGACGCTAATTCCCCAGGGTTATTCTTAGGCTGGGGTGCTGTCGATATTTCAAGTGAAACTATAAAAATTGCAGAACTAATTGGTGCACCCGCCTCAACGACCCTGCAAGGTTTGAGTGCTTTTCCTGCAAATCACCCCTTACATACGGGTATGAGCTTCGGCCCTGCTGCCGTTCCTGCGGCAACCAAAGCTTTTGAAAAATGTGACGTTATGCTCGCAATTGGCACACGTTTTGGCGAAATAGGGACCGGTAGTTTTGGCGTAACAGTGCCAGAAAATCTTATCCATATCGACATTAATCCTGCAGTATTAGGAGCAAATTATCCGGCTAAGGTGGCAATCGAAGGGGACGCTAAACGAATCGTTCCTGCACTTTTGCAAGCAATAGAAAAGCGTTTAGAAAATGATATCGAATTAAAGCAAAAAATAGCTTCACGTAACGCCTCTTTAACAACATTAATTGCCGCTGAAAAAGTGAATTATCGTGAAGAATGGCAAAAACACGATAGTGGTGACAGGGTTAATCCAGTGGTGTTCTTTGATGCGCTGCGAAAAAAACTACCTGATGATGGTTTTGTGGTGGTCGATGATGGTAATCACACCTTTCTAACGGCTGAATTAATGCCTATTCATGCACCTAGAAGTATGATTTCACCAACTGATTTCAATTGTATGGGCTATGCGGTTCCTGCAACTATTTCTACCAAGCTAATGAATCCAGCTAAAGATGTTGTTGGCATCATTGGTGATGGTGCTTTTTTAATGACCTGCATGGAAATCACCACTGCGGCTAAAAACAAACTGGGGGCTATCTTTGTTATTTTTAATGATGGCGAGCTTTCCCAAATTTCTCAAGCACAGCAAGTGCCATACAATCGAAAAACCTGCACAGTACTTCACGATAGCCGATTTGAAGGTGTCGCTATGGCAACAGGTGCACACTATATCCACGTAGAAAATAACATAGCAGTCGTAGACGCTTTAGATAAAGCTTGGTTAGAAGCGGCGAAAGGCAAGCCGGTTATTGTTGATGTAAATATCGACTACACTAAGAAAACACGCTTTACCAAAGGTATCGTCAGTACCAATTTAAAACGCCTGCCATTAAATATGAAAGTCAAAATGGTTAGCAGGGCCTTAGTTAGAAAGGTGACAGGATAGGATTATTGGCGTCGCTAGTGAAGACTACGACAGATATGGTGTTTAAAGATCAAAACTATTTATTCACCACTTCCTGAAGTTTTATCGAATCTTCACTTAAAAGCTGAGTGATTTTGCTCAAATTCCGAGTTGACTCTAACAAATGTTCGACGGATTCCGCATTCCCCAAGCTGATCTTATTGACGTTGTCAGTTGCTTGGGACACACCGCTCATATTCTCATTAAGCTTATTAATGACCATAGACACATTATGAATTTGATGAGAGACATCATTGACTGATTTTGCGGTATTTTCCAAGACACTGGCAGAGCGCATAACAAGCTCTACACCTTCATCGATATCAACCGAACCTTTCTTAATAACATCCGCGATTTCTTGAGCAGATTCATCACAACGAATAGATAATGTTCTTATTTCATCAGCCACCACTGCAAAACCTCGACCTCTATCTCCCGCTCTTGCAGCCTCAATAGTCGCGTTAAGTGCCAGTAAATTAGTTTGGCTGACGATGCCTGAAATAACCTGTATAACATCTTCAATTTTGGAAAAACTAATTTTGATTTTATCCATACTTTGAGTTGTTTTAGTCATGGAATCAGCGGTGGTAGTGACATTACTAACGGTCTGTCTGGTGACTGTTTCCATGTTATTTACAATTTGAAAGGTTTCAGATAATGTGTTTTTAGTATTGCTTACTGTTTCTGTTATTTCATTAGATGCATCTACTTGTAATCCGGCCCCATTTTTTATAGAAACACTGTTTTTACTCATGTCTTTTATGTTTTCTACTAAAGCTGCGGTTGATCGTGCCAGCAAAGAACAAGTTTGCTTTGCTTCGTCTAAGATTTCGCTTAATCGTTGCGCTGAGTTTTTAGACGTTTCTGCTAGCTTTTCTGTATGTTTCTTTGCTTCCAATGCTTCAGAAAGTGACTCTTGGCGTATTTTAAATGCATAGCTTTGCGCTAGCCAGATAATGAGCATAGGCAGTAAATAGCCAGAATACATATCTATTTTCTTTTGGGCTTCAGAGAATTCAAAAACACTAGGGACTACTTGAAGATTGGATCTATCACAATAAATAATAAAGAAAACAGAGCTAAATGAAATTATAAACCAAATTAGCCCTGATTTTCTGTCAGCTAGCAAATAGGCGATGCACACTAATGCTGGCATCCAGTATATATGAGCACTGTCGATGCCGCCCAAACTAAATATCATGTTCATACCATGAGGATATGTTCCGAACATCACCAGATTCGCCACAATAACTGGCGGCACTTTTTTTCTAACACAAGCACTTGACAGGGTTAAAATTAATATACTAAAAAGCGAGCTATAAACGAGAGAATGAAAATCTAATTTTGACCATTTTATGACACTATATGTCATAACGAGTATGGCTAAAAAATTAAAATAAAGAATAACACGGTACTGTATAGTGACTTCTCTTGAGAGCGTTATATTGCGAGGCCAGAAAAAACGAATGTAATGTTCTACAGGGTTAATCATAGAAATATGTGTTTCCAGTATATTGATTTTTATCTAATAAAAGTCTTCTAAAGGTAATTCCCCTTAACTACTAAATGATAGTACGTTAAAACGAATCTTGCTCACTTAAGATCTTTTCAATATTGAATTCTAAAAAAATAATAAAAAATATTGGACAGATAAGAAAGTTCTGCACATAATACTGACTATCTATACAGTATTTTTAAAAGAAACACAGTGGAGACTCCTAATGGATGACAACAAGAAAAAAGCATTAAACGCAGCACTTTCTCAAATAGAGCGTCAATTTGGTAAGGGTGCAGTCATGAAAATGGGTGATCATCCAAGAGAGGCGATTCCAGCCGTTTCGACAGGCTCATTAGGGTTAGATATTGCGCTGGGCATTGGCGGTCTTCCTTATGGTCGAATTGTTGAAATCTATGGTCCAGAAAGCTCGGGTAAAACAACACTCACACTTCAGGTTATTGCAGAGGCTCAAAAACAAGGTAAAACCTGTGCATTTATCGATGCGGAACATGCTCTCGACCCTATTTATGCTGAGAAGCTGGGGGTTGATGTTGATGAGCTACTGGTCTCTCAGCCCGATACCGGTGAGCAAGCGCTAGAAATCACAGATATGCTGGTTCGTTCAGGTTCGGTCGATGTATTGATTATTGACTCTGTTGCTGCTTTAACGCCCAAGGCTGAAATTGAAGGTGATATGGGCGATAGTCATATGGGCTTACAGGCGCGTTTGATGTCGCAAGCGCTTAGGAAGATTACCGGTAATATCAAAAATGCTAATTGTTTAGTGATTTTTATTAACCAAATCCGAATGAAAATTGGCGTGATGTTTGGCAATCCAGAGACGACAACAGGCGGAAATGCCCTTAAATTTTACGCATCAGTACGTTTAGATATTCGAAGAACCGGTGCCGTTAAACAAGGTGATGAAGTTATTGGTAATGAAACACGCGTTAAGGTTGTTAAAAACAAAGTTGCGCCTCCCTTCAAGCAAGCTGAATTTCAGATTTTATATGGCACTGGTATTTACCATATGGGTGAGATTATTGAGCTTGGCGTGAAAGACGGCATCGTTGATAAGGCGGGTGCTTGGTATAGCTACAATGGTGAAAAAATAGGCCAAGGCAAAGCCAATGCGGCCAACTATCTTTCTGAGCATCCAGAAAAAGCTGAAGAGATAGAAAAACTCATTAGGGATAAGTATATGCCTAAGCCGCCAAGTAAAAACCAGGACGCCACACCTGAGCTTCAGTTAGAGGTTTAAGTGCTCTTTTAAGTTGCGCACTTATGACTAAAATCGAGGTGCGAATTTATTTTTTATTTAAGTTTTAAAGTTACTGCAGGTAGTCAGGTTTATGGATAAACCAGACTACCTTTTTTTATTTTCTCTTCGGAGTCAACGTTTGTAAGAGGGCGTCAAGCTCTTCAATCTTCTCATCTGTGGTCTTACTCGACAATTCGAATTTAAGTTTAGTAGCACCCTCTAATTTATATTTAATCGGGTTTTTTTGCACTAATTGAACGATCACCAAGGGGTCTACAAGCGTTGTTTTGGTAAACTCTATTCGCCCAGATGTTTCACCAGTATCTATTTTTGCAATGCCTATTTTATCGGCGACAAGCTTTAATTCAGTTTGCCTGAATAAATTCTTAACCTGGTCGGGCAGCATGCCAAAGCGATCTATCATTTCTACTTGTATATCTTTTAGTTCAAGCGTTTTCTTGGCATTAGCTATACGTTTATATAAAACCAAGCGCATGTGTACATCAGGTAAATAGTCGTCAGGTATAAGAGCAGGAATTCTGAGGTTAATCTCAGTACCGTGGAAATTACTGTTTAAGTCTAATACCTTGCCTTCTTTTAGTGATTGAACCGCCTGTTCCAATAATTCCATATAAAGGGTAAAACCTATGTTTTGAATTTGACCACTTTGTTCTTCACCTAATAACTCTCCCGCACCGCGTATTTCGAGATCGTGAGTGGCAAGAAGAAAACCAGCGCCCAGATCTTGTGATGCAACGATAGCTTCAAGTCTTTTATCAGCATCTCCAGTTATCTTTTTAGAAGACGGTGTCATGAGATAAGCATAAGCTTGGTGATGTGAACGGCCAACTCTTCCACGTAGTTGGTGTAATTGAGCAAGACCAAATTTATCAGCACGATCAATCATGATGGTATTGGCATTGGGTATATCAATACCTGTTTCAATAATTGTGGTACACACCAAAACGTTATACCTCTGGTGGTAAAAGTCAGACATGGCGCTTTCCAATTCCCGCTCTCGCATTTGACCATGCGCTACGGTGACGCGTGCTTCCGGAACTAGTTTTTGTAGAAACTCTGCTTCTTTCTGGATATTTTTTACGTCATTGAAAAGATAATAAACCTGACCACCTCTTAATAATTCACGCAACAAGGATTCTTTTATAAGGGCGTCTTCTCTTTCTCGCACAAATGTTTTAACTGAAAGGCGCTTTGCGGGAGGAGTTGCGATAATTGATAAATCCCGAATGCCGCCCATCGCCATATTCAAGGTTCTTGGAATAGGTGTTGCAGTAAGGTTTAATATATCAATATCTGCACGTAAGGCTTTTATTTTTTCTTTTTGTTGAACGCCAAATCGATGCTCTTCATCAATAATCAATAAACCCAAATCTTTAAACCTCACATCCCCTTGAATAAGTTTATGGGTACCAATGATAATATCGGCTTTTCCTTCAGCGATATTTTTTAAGGCCTCGGTTTGCTCTTTTCCTGAATTGAATCGAGATAAAACTTCCACCTTAATCGCTGTTCCAGCAAACCTGTCTTGGAATGATGCATAATGCTGTTGTGCTAGCAGGGTCGTTGGCACAAGAACAGCGACTTGTTTACCAGAATAAGTTGCAATAAAGGCCGCTCTCATGGCCACTTCGGTTTTACCAAAGCCAACATCGCCACATACTAAGCGATCCATAGGCTGTGTGCGTGTCAGGTCGTGCTGAACTGCTTCAATAGCACTCAGTTGATCTTGGGTTTCTTCAAAAGGAAATTGAGCACAAAATGCTCGATAGGCCTCGCCTGGTTTGTCGTGTTTAAAGCCTGTTCTAGCTTCTCTTTTGGCATAAACCTCAAGCAACTCTGCCGCCGTATCACGAATTTTCTCTAAAGCTTTTTGTTTTGCGACACTCCACTTCTCCGTGCCGAGTCGATGCAGTGGCGCTAATGATTCATCGGTGCCGCTATACCGAGAAATGAGATGCAAAGAGGATACCGGGACATATAGTTTGGCTTCGTTAGCATATTCAAGCATCAGAAATTCATCTACTTGATCACCCACATTAATTGTCTCAAGACCGCGATAACGACCAACCCCATGATCTATATGAACGACGGGGGCACCCAACGACAGCTCGGTGAGGTTTTTTACCACATTCTCTGCAATGTCATTACTTTTTTTGCGTCGGCGTTTTTGGATAATACGTTTGCCGAATAACTCGGTTTCAGAAATAACTTGGAGGTTTGTTAGTCTGTCTACAAAGCCATGCGATATACGCCCGACCATTAAATAACTTTGTTTTGTATCTTCATTACCTTCACTGGAGTCTATCTCTGTTAAACGGGTTATTCTTGACGTTTCAAGATGATATTTTTTAAATAAGTCACTTATTACTTCTTGCCTGCCATTGGATTCTGCAATGATTAAGCTCTTACCATTAAAGGCATCGATAGCTGTTTTAAGCTTAGATGTCGGGTCGGATGCTCGATCATCAATCGAAAGCTCATTCAGTAGATCGAAAGGCAGGTTTATTCGACCAGAAGAGGGATCGCATTTTTCAGACAAAATGCTGACTCTGGGATAGCCCTTAAGATATTGAAAAAATGCTTCAGCAGGCAAAAACAGTTCAGCGGGTGACAGAATGGGTCGTTGTATATCATGTCGCCTATCTTCATATCTGGTTTGAATGTCACCCCAGATATGGCTAATGGTATTTGTTAACTCCGTAGGTGTAACTACTAACGTTTCGCCAGGTAAGTAGTCAAATAATGTGGCTGTTTCATCGAAGAAAAGAGGTGTGTAATACTCAATGCCATGGGGTTTGATTGCATCTTTAATGTTGCGTATTAAAGGTGAGTTGACCGCTGCATTAGGAAACTTTTCTAACCATGTGTTTCTAAATTTTAAACGACTTGCTTGATCCCATGGAAATTCATTAGCGGGGAGTATTTCGAGTTTTTTTAATTTGTTTTTAGAACGTTGATTTTCCGGATCAAAGCTTCTTAAACTATCTATTTCATCATCAAAAAGCTCTATTCTTACCGGTAATTCAGAGCCCATAGGGTAAAGATCAAAAATGGCACCTCTAACTGTGAATTCACCATGTTCATAAACCGTATCGACATGTCGATAACCGACAGACTCCAATTGCAGTCTGTAAGTGTTGATATCGAACTTCTGCCCTAATTCCAAGGTTAATGAGTGACGTTGAAGAAATGTTTTTGGGGCAACTCTGTGGAGCAACGTTGAAACAGGAAGAACTAAAATACCGGTTTTGGTAAAGGGGAGACTGCTCAACGTTTTAAGGCGTTGGGAAATAATATCCTCATGAGGTGAGAAGGTATCATAAGGTAAGGTTTCCCAGTCTGGAAAGGTTAAGATTCCCTCTTTACTCTCTCGATAAAACGCTAAACTTTGCTCGATTTCGAATGCTTGCTGGGAGTCTTTAGTAATGCACAAACAAAATGTATCAAGATTTTTAAGTATATGCTTGATTAAATAAGCATTAGCGCCATTAGGAATATTTCCAAAATAGCGATGATCTTGTGGTTTGCTTGGCACATTTGAATCGATTTTTTCTTGAAGAAGGTTTAAGTCACTCATTGTCTTTTATACAAGCCTGAAAATTTGCTTCGCATGATAACGTCGAGTCTACTCTTTTGCACCTCTATTAGCCTATTACTGACTATTTGTGGCATAATGCGCGCCTATTTTTTACGTCATTCTTAGTTAGGGTACTCACTTGTTAACAACTGCAAATATCACAATGCAATTTGGCGCTAAGCCTCTTTTTGAAAATGTTTCCGTTAAATTCGGAGATGGGAATCGCTACGGGCTTATCGGGGCAAATGGTTGCGGTAAATCAACATTCATGAAAATTTTGGGTGATGATTTAGAACCAAGCTCTGGTAATGTCTCCAAAGACCCGAATGAGCGTTTAGGTAAATTGAAGCAGGATCAATTCGCTTATGAAGAGTTTAACGTTGTGGACACTGTCATCATGGGGCATAACGAGCTTTGGGCGATAAAATCTGAACGTGATGCAATTTACGCAAATGCTGACATGACCGAAGAAGATGGCATCAGGGCAGGGGAGTTAGAAGCAGAGTTTGCCGAAATGGATGGTTATACTGCCGAATCAAGAGCCGGCGAGCTGTTGATTGGCGTCGGCATACCTGTAGAACAACACTATGGCCCGATGAGCGAAATTGCACCAGGCTTTAAATTAAGAGTATTGCTGGCGCAGGTTCTATTTTCTGAACCAGACATAATGTTACTCGATGAACCCACAAACAACCTTGATATCAATACGATTCGCTGGTTAGAAAGCGTATTGAATGAGCGTAATTGTACGATGATTATCATCTCTCATGACCGCCATTTTCTAAATAGTGTCTGTACCCATATGGCTGACCTGGATTATGGTGACCTACGTTTGTTTTCTGGCAATTACGATCAGTACATGATGGCATCAACTCAAGCTAGAGAGCGTTTATTGGCTGATAATGCGAAGAAGAAAGCACAGATTGCAGAATTGAAATCTTTTGTTAGTCGTTTTTCTGCTAACGCCTCTAAATCTAAACAGGCGACGTCACGTGCCAAACAAATTGATAAAATTCAGCTAGATGAAGTAAAACCTTCCAGTAGGCAAAACCCCTATATTCGCTTCGAACAAGAGAAGAAACTGCATCGGCTCGCTTTAGAAGTGGAAGGTTTGAGTAAAACGTATGATAAAGCCTTATTTAAAGATTTAAATTTAATGGTGGAAGTAGGAGAGCGAATCGCGATTATCGGGCCGAATGGTATTGGTAAAACAACGCTGTTGCAGTGTCTGACAGAAAATATACCGTCTTCCAGTGGTCTGATCAAATGGTCTGAAAACGCCGCTATTGGCTATTATGCGCAAGACCATGCACATGATTTCGAAGAAGACATGACACTGCTGGATTGGATGAAACAATGGGGGAAAGAAGGGGATGACGAGCAAGTGATTCGTGGCATTCTTGGTCGACTATTATTTTCCCAAAATGATATAACAAAGTCAGTTAAAGTGATTTCAGGTGGCGAGCAGGGCAGAATGCTGTTTGGTAAAATGATGCTTCAAGAGCCCAATATATTGATTATGGATGAGCCAACCAACCACCTTGATATGGAATCCATTGAATCATTGAACCTGGCACTTGAAAACTATGAGGGGACACTACTGTTTGTTAGTCACGATAGAGAGTTTGTCTCATCACTGGCGACAAGAATTATAGAACTAACACCAAATGGTGTTGTTGATTTCAACGGTTCTTATGACGAGTATCTTGCGAGCCAAGCATAATCGTTTAAAAAAGAATCGTATAAAACGCTACTAACCCCTCAAAATGAAGCATAACTTGCTATGCTTCATCTCTTTTAGTGTCTTAGTTCACGCTTCCAAACTACTTCATTTGTAAGACTTTTTCGGATTTTGTAGCATTAAGCAAATTATTGTAATTGTTTTTACTTTACTGGTATTTCCCACTTTGTTGCCTGACATGGAAAAGTGCAATTCATATGACAAATCAAATCCATAAGATTTTCTTTCTGTTTCTTATTTTAACTATCTCTTTAAGCATAAGTTCTTGCTCAGAAGGCGATAGGGGTTTCGTGCCCTTACCCGAAGAACCTGAGCCAGAGGTTACAGAAGACCTGTTTATTACGGGGAGCGCCGTCAAAGGACCGCTAGTCAGTGCTGGTATACGCATCTACAAGTTAGAGTTAAATGAAGGTTTGATTGGCGACTTCAACAGTGCATTAAGAGCTTGGTTTGAATTATTAGATACCAATGAGCTGACGATAAATGAGAATGTAGACGATGGCTATGAGATAGGCAATGTGCCAGTAGAAACGGTTGTCACTAATCTTAAAGAAAGTACAGCTAACTATGGTTATGTGACTGAACTCAAGGCTCTTAAAGAAAATCTTAAAGCAGAGGTTGATTTCACAACAGCAAAGCAAATGATTGAAACATATACTCGTACTGTTAGTCCTGCTGAATCGAATACTAAGGTTTCAGAAGCTTTAACTAAAATAGTTAGCGATATTGCCACGTTAGGAGAACTAAAGAAAAAAATTAATGATTTACCTTCATTTACCGATGAACTAAAGGAGGTAACAAGTTTCTCAGGAGCCAGATCATTACTTAATACTTATCGCTCAAAAGAATCAGATAACAAAAAACTTGCTGGCTTTTCATTTGTATTGAGCGAACTTGAACGAATGAGTTCTGATGCATCTAGTTTTTCAATTTCAGCTATACGTAAAGAGTTTAAAGACAATATTTATGAACCATTCTTAGATAGCTTTGCTTTAGAGAGTGACCCTGTTGCCCGCCAAAACATTTCCACTTTAGATGCACAATTAAAGTCTTCTTCTAACACGGCTGATGCAAAATCTTATATAGAAACAGCTCTGAATCAAGAAGGTAACCAAACCCTGAAAGAAGCTCTTTCTATACTAAACAGTAAGATCATCACGCTTTCAGATTTTAAGGATTTGGTTTTCTCACATGAAGCCTTTTACCATAATTTTGGTATCAGAGACGCTATAGTAGGGCAAGGCTCGCTAGTTGATATTTATAAAGAAGTGACTAAGGTATTTCAAGACGCGCTGGAACCTGCCTTCCGTGATTCATTAATACGTAAAGATAAGGATGATAACGAACTTAACAGATTAAGCTTTGGCTTAACTAATGAGCAAGGGTTTCTCGAAGATCTTAAAATCGGTGATTACAGGGGTTTTGTGTATTTACATGCAAAAGTTTCCAATCAGACAATAGATTTAAACAGTGGTAAAAAACCAATATTCGATGAAATGGATACAATATTTCATACAGATGATATTTTGGGCTATGGCGACAATGAGAAAGAAGACTTAGCTATTTATCATTTATTGGATGGCAAAATACAAAGAGATTCTAATGGTCAAATTATAAAGGATGAAAGTACCTTTGAAAATTTGAATGGTGAAAAACTGATCAGCGTAAGGCCTAACTTTACAGCCACGCCTCTGACCCAGTTTGGTGTAGCACTCGTCATAGAAAAGTTTAAAAGCCTGGCATTATTGAAGCAAGATACCAACCTGGATTCTCTACCCGATAACCAGATAAGTGCATCTGTTTTGAAAAGTGGCCTACGATCAGCAGCAGAAATTTTACAAGAGTCATTTGGGGTTAGCGATTTAGAGGGTGTTAATATATTTGAAACACCCGCTATGCGGCTAACTCAGATGCAGTATTTTTCTGATCAAGAGCTAAGTGCTATTCGCCATCGATTAACGATTGAAAATTACTCATCTTTTGTGTACGACTTGATGAAAGAGACTAATTTAAGTAATAAAAATCTCCTTCCGTACTTGGCGAAAGATTTAAGTGATGGTCAGATCGATGGTTATGACGATAATACTCCCTTAGAAGTCTTGCAAGACATACCACAACTCCAATATCTGGTCCAAAAAGACCCCTCTGAAAGATTTATTCCTGATACTTCAACTAAAGTGTCGGATGTGTTTTTCTTAATGAACGAAGAGTTTCCGACCAGTTTACCGGAAGAGTCGCTTAATTTATTTTCTACGCAATACTCTGAATTAACGTTATCAGGGCCTGCAGGGGGAGTTGATAGCGATAAAGATAGTGTTTTAGATAATGATGACCAGTTTCCAAATGATCCTGATAAATCCAGAAACATCGAACCAGGATATGCCGGTATTTGGTCTATAAATTTTGATGCTTCTGAAACTGGCTATATGCCGTTCACTGAGCCTTATTCTTTCAGCTTAAATAAGGAAGAGATAGAGGGTTTATGCTCCAACGCTCCTTGTGTGGGGGTGGGAGAGATATCTACTCTGATTTTGGATGATTTTTTACTTATTTCTGCACCAGAGAATCATGACTTTATTCTTTCTGAAGATAATGATTCATCCCTTGTTGGTTTTTCAGCTTTTGCCACTGTGCCGGGTGATTACTTAGTGCGCGCTGTTCTTACAACAGATGCCACCCCTCAACAAAGCTATAGCTTTCTCGTTCCTATTCATGTTTTAGACCCTAAAAAAATAGCTATTATTTTTGACCCTGTTGATCCCTCCCCAGGTGATACTGTTTCGGTTAAATTTAAAGCGACGAAAGCCTTGTGTCGTTTATACGCGATATGTGGGGGAATCGACCTTAATGATAATCAGGATGACTTTTTAGATTTATCCTTATTGGGTGATGTTTTTTCAATTAATCAAACTTTAAACAGGGAAGGAGAGAAGCTCTCTTACACTGACGTCTTATCATCTAGCTCAGGTTCTTCCAGCTTATCGAATATCGAGCTTAATGACTCTCTAGCCGTTGCGGTACGTTTTAGCGCAGGCAATAGAAATTTTATTATTGGCTCAAATAATAAAGCGATTGGCAATGATCTTGATTCAGACGGCGATACCATTTCAGATATTGATGACTTTTTTCCTAACGATGGACAATGCTCTCAGGAAAAAGATGGCATTTTGGATACCAATTTCGATCTAGAGTTCAATAGTTTAGACTCACCTTTTTGCTTCCAGGGCTTAATAGGACAAGCCTCGATGACATTTGATGCAAGTTTCTTGAATGAAACCTGGTACTACAATCCAGCGTGGCACTTTATTGTCAGAAAAAATAAATATAGCTCAGGATTTAATGGCTACATAAAAACACCAACTCTTCAGGGTACTAAAGAAGCGATCTCAATATTTAAAGAAGACCCTATTACCAAGCGAATGTATTTTGCATATAAAAATGGGGCAATTGATTTCTTCTCGCTAGAAAATCAAGTGATTGAGGAGTTTTTAACACTTAACTTATTTTCCTCAGTTAATTCATTAAATCTTTTAGGTCAGTATTTACTTGTTGAATATACAACAGAAAACAACGCAATGACCGCTCAGTTATATAATTCAAAAGGTGAAATAGCAGATATTCGAGGAGAAAATTTGTACCCAAATCCAAGGGAAGCTATTTCACTTACCATTGATGGGCTAAACATAATTAGTGCGTCAAATAACTTGTTATCAGTAGAATGGTTATTAGAGCGTGAAGATAGTGCGCAGAATATCGTGCAGATACCTTTTCAGCTTAGCAGCGATAATTTAACCCTATTGCCAGGCCAGACAGCCCTGAACGATTTAGTAAAACTCACATTTAGCTTCGATGATAATGGTCGCACAATAAGCTTTTCTAAAAATATATTTGTACTTGGTATTAGTTCGATTGAATTTTCAGAGAAAAGCTATGAAATTAATAAACCTTTAATTTTAAATTTACGAGGTTTAGATCCAGCACCTCTGCCTGGCAGCGAATTAAGTATTTTTGTGAAGTGGTATAAGAACGACATAAATACAGATGAATATGATTTTTCTCTAAGTGATAAAAAATTTCCATTTATCTATGAAGAGTCTAATTTTGTCCTTGGCGATATGATTCGCGCCGATCTAATATTTAAACATGGTCAAGATGAGTTACTTATTGAGAGTTTAGAAGCTGTTATATTAGACGATTTAGAGACGCTGAAGCCCACAATTGATCCTAATCAAACTGAAATTGACTTACCAACACGAAGTGCAAGTTTTACACTTGTAAAACCTACTGAAAACGATGAGTATTTCAAACCGCCTTTCTTCGTACCTTTATGGTTTATTAATGATCTGGTAGTTGATGGCGAAAACGAGTTAACTTTTCCTACTCTAAAGTCAACAACATTTAAATATGGCGACATAATCAGTGTTGGTTATCGGTATCAAATTAATGGCTTAAGTGGTGAAACTAATGCGACGAATGTTGGAACAATAGACTCTCAGCCTGTTAGCGATATCTTTGAGTTAAATAAAAAAGTAAGCGAGTTAGGTGATGACGTCTCATTAGGGGATGAGTATTTTAATGAACTCGAGTTATTAAATATTGAAGCAAGATGGAAAATAAATGGCGTTGTGGTGATAGAAAATGCTGATGCGATTGAAAAAAACAGCGACAACGAACCCATTTATTTTAGAGAGTTCACGTTCCCTGGTGAAAGATTATCATACGCTGATCGAATAGAGCTATTACTGAAGCCTATTGGTTCAAGCGAGGGTGCAGAATTTGCTTATGTAGCCAAAGGTTTTGTAGGTATTAATTTAGACAGCTTAGAAAAGCAGCAAGTAGACCCTGTTGCTGACTTAGACTCAGATGGTGACATGACCCCAAATCATCTTGACTACTTTCGCTATGATAATCAGTGCTCGTTAGAGAGTGAGGGGATGCCAGATGATATCGATAACGATGGGTTAAGCGATATTAACGAATTAAAGGGTGTGGTTAAAACAAACCCAAATTTACGCGATACGGATAGTGATGGCTTAGATGATTCTTACGAAGTAACGGTCTCTCTAACAAATCCAACTGAAGCTGATTCGGATGGAGATGGTTATAAAGACGGTGTAGAAATTGACCTGGGTACAAACCCGAACGATCCGAATGAACCAATTCCCACTTTAGCAGACAATGATTTTGATGGCTTATCGAATGAAGATGAGTTAAGTGAAAATACTAAAGTTAATGTGTTTGATACAGATGCAGATGGCCTTTCTGATTGGTATGAAATTAAAGTAAGCTTTACTAACCCACTGATTGCAGACTCTGACAATGACGGCCTTTCTGATGGGGCCGAGCGAAGAATTACTAAGACCAACCCTAACTTAGCTGACAGTGATTTAGACACCTTAGCTGATGGTATTGAAGTTGCTCTAAAACTATACCCCAACGATTCAGATACCGATGGTGATGGTGTATTAGATCAAAATGAAGCAGGTTATGATTTTAATATCACCTTACCCAAGGTCTTATATCCGGCTGATTTAGAAAATTATCAGACTATCTTTTCTGACCTCAAATCTGTACCGAGTGGAACTTGCTTTAAATCCTGGCTGGCAAATAATACCGCCACCATTATAACAAATACTCCTATTGAACAATTAGATTCAACTAGCTATCAAGAAATAGCATTTACTGCTGAGAATTGGGCGCAAGTTATAAGATATGATGCTCAAGGCAAACGCTTCGTGACCCCAATTACTTTAAATTTGAGTAAAGATGTCTTTGTTTCATCTATTGAGTATGATGTTGATAATACTAACTTAATTTATCTTGGTTTTTCTGATGGCACTGTAAGCAGGTTTAATACTCAAAATAACAGCCTTGACAGCCTGTTTGATACAACTATCGATGCACCCGTTTCTGTCATGATAGACCAAGGCGGATATCTGATCGTAGAACAGAAAGACGCTGCAAATCAAATTCAGCATACTTTCTTTGACTTAGCCCCTTCAAACCAGAACTCTGCTGTCACTGTGAATTCTTCCTACAGTTATTCCAATTCAATTTGGAAAGACTCGTCAAGAGGAGAATTAATAAGCTTTGATCCTGATTTCTCGGAATCTTCTTTTATAACGGATAGCTTTGATTTCAATTTGCCAAACCCGGTTATTAATTCTGATATTACTGATTTAGGTGCAAGATTAAAGGCACCTCTTTATATAGAAAATATTATTGGAAACGATATCTTAAGATTCGGCTCCGGTCATTCGGTCAATTTATCTAATAACGCAATACTCACTGACTCTATCCCTCCATTCTCAATAGGCTTTCAACATGCAGGGCATCGGGTAGCTGCATTAGCGAACAGTTCTTTTGTTGAAATGACGACACTACAGGATATAAACAACGGCTATTGGCAATTCAGCTCGCAACTAGCCCAGTCTGATTTACTAACATTGTTACCTGTGGGCAAGCATTTGCTTGCGATTACTTATGAAGCTTCGCAAACGAACAATCAAGATAGTCAAATTGACTTTCAAACTATTATTCTAGGGGATGAGGATACAGATGGACTGCCTGATTGGTGGCAAAACCTTTCTAGTTCATTAGATGCTGATGATTTTAATAATTATCGCTTAACAAACGATGCAGTCATTCCAGATTTTTTGGATGGTAGCCCAAATATAGATGACTCAATTTCTCCAGTATTATTAGTGGATACAGATGGTGATCAGATTTGTGATCACTGGGAGCGGTCATTATTTGCGACTAATCCTTTATCTGCAGACTCAGACGGTGATGGTATGTCTGATGCTCAAGAGATAGGTTTAGTTGCTTCATCACCTTTAGATTGTCGTGTTTATCCGCAATTCCTGTTGATTTCAGATCCTCTTAACCCTGATAGCGATGCAGATGGTTTAAAAGATGGCGAAGAATTTTTTACTTATGGAACAGATCTATTAAACCCCGATACAGACCTGGATGGTTTGAGCGACTATCAAGAAATAAACACGATAGGTACGAACCCGTTAGTACAGGACCCTCTATCAAGAGATACCGATTTCGATGGTTTAACGGATGCTTTTGAATTAAACGAATCAAAAACGCTTCATACAAATCCTGATTCAGATAATGATAGTTTAAGTGATTTTGATGAAGTATTTGTTTACGGTACCAACCCTAATAAGAACGATAGTGATGGTGATGGTCTTTTAGACGCTGAAGAAATTAATTTCTACGCTACTGATCCAAGTAGTATAGACTCTGATCAAGATGGCTTGCCTGATGATGTCGAACTGGATAATGCTAAAGGATACACCACAGATCCAAATAGCAGTGATTCTGACCAAGATGGCTTGAGTGATTTTAGAGAAGCCAATGTAGAGTATGAGTATTCTGATACTTTAAAAGAATTTTTAGGCTCTGAAACGGCGACTATTGCCAACCCTGATACCATTAATCCTAGCACTAGATTAGATCCTAACATGAAGGATACTGATGGTGATGGTATATGTGATCAATGGGAAGTTAGTAACTTACTAAATACCAACCCTGCTGAAGCAGATACCGATGGTGACTTTTTAAATGATGCCGCTGAATTAGGTATTTTTGTAGATTTAAGTCAGCCAGTAGACTGTGAAAACCCACCTCTATTAAACCCTATATCTGTTGTTGCTCTTCCAGATACAGACGGTGATAACATTCTTGATGGCCATGAAGTTTACATCCTTAATACAGACCCAAAAGATAAAGACTCGGATGATGATGATATAACTGACGATTTAGAGGACTGTGACTTGGATCGTCTTACGAACTATCAAGAAATTTATCTTACTAAAACGGATCCTTTTAAAGCCGACTCTGACAATATAGGAAACTATAACTGTGATGGCATTATAGAGGATGCAACAGACTTAAACGGAAATGGGATTGCTGACTACTTAGATTTACAAGACTCGGATGGCGATGGCATTCTTAACTACTTAGAAGATACAGATGGTGATGGCATTCCTGATTACTATGCTGGCGGTATACCTTTTTCCTCAGAGGATTCAAATAATAATTTGATACCTGACTATCAGGAAGACCTAAATGGTAACGGTATACCAGATTATCAAGAAGACACAGACACTGATGGCGTACCTGACCTTTTGGAAGGCGTAAATGGTAATGGCATCAATGATGACATGGAAGATTTTGATGATGATAACTTAACTAATTATGATGAGCTCAACATATATAATACCGACCCGTTAAAAAAAGATACGGATGGTAATAGTATTGATGATGACGATGAAGTTGCCAGAGGTTTGAATCCTAGGTCTGAAGATACAGATGGTGATGGCTTATCTGATTTTAGAGAAATCTTTGAGTTCAATACTGAGCCAACAGATCCTGATACCGATAAAGATGGTTTAACTGATGGAAGAGAAGTTGAACTTCGTACAGACCCACTAAACCCAGATAGTGATCATGACCTTTTAAAAGACGGCATTGATAGTGCACCATTAAATCACGATGATGATGGTGATGGCATTATTGATGGTATTGAAGTTGGTTTTTTAAATACTGTGCCAATCGATACTGATTCAGATGATGATGGTTTAGCTGATGGCTATGAGGTATGGGTATACGCATTTGAGTATGACCAAGTAAATTCTGTTATTAAAGATACATTTTTGACTACCGGCGTTACTAAAAATGATCGAGTAGATTCAAATAAAGATGTAACAGCTTGGCCGCAGCCTCTTAAGTTCACTGAAACGTCTATTGATAAACAAATTTTAGATATTGTTGATCCTTCCGATCCTTCAAATATCATCGCTAAACTGTATGTTCATCGCTATTCAGACCCGTCTGAAAAAGACTCCGATAATGATGGCTTATTAGATGATACAGAGTTCAAAATAGAGTCTGTTTATGGGAAAGCTTATCAAGCTGAGATCATTACCGCTGGCGGGTTTAATCCATTTGCGCTTAACTCTGTTAATTTTAAAGTATCAAATCCATGGAGTGTCGACAGTAATACTAACTTGGATACAGATAATGATGGCATTCCTGACTTCTATGAAATTAATTACACGCTTACCAACCCTTTACTATCTGATTCAAATAACGATGGTATTAGTGATGCAGATGAGAATACAGATCTCGATCAATTAAATAATTTACAAGAGCTAATATTTGGTACTGACCCTAACGTTTTCGATGAAATTCTTGACACAGATAATGATGGACTTTCAGACATTTTTGAGTCTAAGTTATTAGATAATTATAGTGTTAATTCTACCGATAGTGATTCTGATGGTATAAATGATGGGTTAGAAGATGAAGATCAGGACTTACTAACTAATCTCGAAGAGGCTCAATTCCAAACAGACCCTCTCGCAAAAAACTTCGGTCCTGACAGTGATAAAGATGGCTTATCGGATTACCAAGAGATGATTATTCAAGGGTCTCCCTTAGTAGATGCAGACCCTAATGCAGACCCGGATAATGACACTATAGATAACATTACTGAAATGATGCAGGGGACTGATCCCAATACTGCCAATACGCCCAATGTTATTCCAGATGCGGACAATGATGGCTTAACTGATTTCCAAGAAATCACCATGACGCTCACCGATCCAAATAAACCTGACTCTAATGATGACAGTGTAAATGATTCTCAAGAGGATATTGATGGTGATGGTTTGAATAATTTTCAAGAAGTTAATTTAGGCACTAACCCGCTTGTTGAAGATAGCTCTCTGCTGAAAATTGATACTGATCAGGATGGCTTGGTCGATATTTATGAAACCAAAATAACTCTAACTAATCCAGCTTCAACTGATACAGATGGTAATGGGGTATCTGATGATCAGGATGATATTGATCAGGATGTATTAAGCAATATTATTGAAATTTCTATGGGAACTGACCCTCGTACATTTAACTCAGCACAGGATTCGGATTCTGATGGTTTGAGTGATACTCAAGAGTTATTGTTAACTAAAACAGACCCTAATAATGCCGACTCAGATTCAAATGGTATTAATGATGGAGATGAAGATTTTGATGCTGATGGTTCAGCAAATAGTATCGAACTGGGTGTGTTAAGCGATCCATTTACAGCTTCTTTAACGGATGCTCAAGAAGATATTGATCAAGATTTCTACAATAATCTTTTAGATCAAAATGATAATAATACTGATGTCACTATTAATGACTCAGACTCTGATGGCATTTTGGATGGTATAGAGGCATTACTCTTAAATACAGACAACTCTCTTCAAGATACAGACACTGATGGATTGAGTGACAATGATGAGCTTAAATCTTGGTCTTACAGAGAAGTTGAGCTAACTGAGGCGTGTAACGATACTGAAGTTAGAGTTTCTAACATTGCCGGAAAAGATTATTGTTTTACCATTGAATACAACTCCTACCCAACTTTAGTTGATAGTGATAACGATGGTGTAGCTGATAGAAGTGTTAATGCGCTTGATAATTCAGTAACGGTTGATGAATACCCATTAGATGCATCTTGTAGTCAGATATCAGATGGCTTTGTTAAGGCTGATCAATCCATCCAATGCTTTTCATCATGGATGGCTGAATCAGATAATATTCAGTTAATTGAGTCAGCTGAATGGGTTCAAGCAGGAAATGATCAAGCTAATGTACTTTTATATGCATCAGGCTGGAATATGATTGTCCGCTATAACCTTCTGACAAAAAGCTATGAGGAACCAATCAGCATTAATGCAGAGATAATAGACTTAGCATTTAATGCAGCTAATAATAGCCTCTATATTTTGTATTCTGATAAAACGATTGAGTCTTATAATATAGAGACACGCGTAAGACAATCACTTGCTTATGTGTCTATGGATAATAGTGAAGCACGACAGTTGTTGTTAATCGGTGATTCTAGGTTACTTCTTCAGTTAGAGAGTTCAGTCGGTGTATTTTCATCCGTACTTCTTGATTTCACAGGCACTCAATTGGGAGCGTTTGACGGGCATAATTTAAGCCTTCTCGAAAATAATTCTTTATGCATAAATAGTAATTGTAATGGCATTGTCAGGGTTTACGGGTTTATAAAGAATATCAGTGGTCAGAATATTAATATTGGAGCTTTAGATATTGATATACAGTCAGATACGTTCGTTTCAGCAATTCAGCCGTCTAATACCTTAAGTGCCAGTGATAATATCGAGGGACCTATTAAACTTTCTCAAGCTAAGGATTTAATTAATTTAGGTAGTGGTCAAATTCTTAATTTAGATCTTCAAGGTAGCGATATCTCTCAAGACTTATCAATAGCGTTTGGTGGAAAGGTATATAGCCAATATTATGACTTTGTGAATATTTATGAGCATTTTGTTGGTATCGTCGATTTTGACACTCTAATTCTTCCAGGTAGCCCTGAAGTTTCAACAAGCAATAATGGCACTTTAGCAAAAGATTTTTCTAGCCAGCAATTTAACGTCAATACTTACTTACTACCGCCAGTTAGCTTAGAAGAGCAAGTACTTAAATTATTAAACTTTACTACTACTGCGCTCGACGTGGTATTTGTTAGTAAGTTTTCTGGATATATGCTAATCGATAACTTTGGTTTAACTGATCAAGACGGTGATGGTATGCCAGGCATTTATGAGGCGTTTTATGTACTGGATGATTCAGATCTCAATGACAAGTTTTCCGATCCTGACGATGATGGTTTAGTGAATATTGAAGAATACCTCTACGCAACCGATCCTCAGCGTAAAGATTCGGATGAAGATGGTTGGGAAGACCTTTATGAGGTGCTTAATAATACCAACCCTACAGATGCTCTAGATTTTTGAAGATAGAGTTTATATTGCAGCTTTGATAGCACCCTTTAAATACTGTGTAGCAAATTGCAACACAGTATTTAAACTTCTGTTGCATTTAGCTACAATAACCTCATCGGCATTACTTATAGAGGTGAATTTTATGGCTAAACATACGGCAATTCGTTTAGAGAATAGTTTAATGTCGGCGGCTAAAAACGCCGCTGTCGTCAATAAAAGGACGGCTGTTGAGCAAATTGAATATTGGGCGGAGTTGGGTCGAAATATTTCTCGTTTTGTCGATCCGGAAGCACTAATTGCTTGTAGTTCTGGCTTAGCAGAGCTTAAAGTTGAAAAAGTTGATGCGAGCCCTGTTAATCCAACAGATATTTTCGCCAATCTTGAAGCGAAACGTGATTCTGGTGAATTAGCTCAGTCAATTACAAGTACGAAAGTACGTTTTAAAGCATCGGAAGAATACCCGGGCATGCTTGAAAGAATAGAGGCTAAAGGAAAGGTAAACGTAGGCAGTTTCAAAAATGGTATATTCAAAGCGATGAAGGAAACGCTTAATTGAGTAACAAACAAATTTGGTTGTTAGCGGGTGGAAATGGCGCAGGTAAGACGACCTTTTATAATACCCAACTAAAATCAATGAAGCTGCCTTTTATCAATGCAGATAACATTGCCAGAGAGTTATTTCCTCAAAACCCTGAAGAGCACAGTTATCAAGCTGCTTCAATTGCAGAAGAAGTTAGAAATAGACTGGTAGAAGAAGGAAAAACCTTTTGCTTTGAAACGGTTTTTTCACACCCATCAAAAGTAGATTTTTTAGCCAAAGCTAAAGCCTGCAATTACGAAATCATCCTCGTCTTTATCCACCTATCTTCCATAGATCTAAATAAAGCACGTATTTTTCAACGGATAGAAGAGGGCGGTCATTTTGTCCCGGATGATAAGGTAGAAACACGCATACCACGCACCTTAGAAAATATTAAAACGGTTATTCAGTTAGTGGATC
>CAXBDA010000038.1:0-28742 GCA_963974595.1 uncultured Oleiphilus sp.
CGCGTCGGTAAAACGATCTGAAATCACCCACTGCCCTTTCTCCAATGCCGGTAATATTTTTTGATACAAATGTTGTGCCCGGGCAGCAAACATTAAAAGCAACTCTGTTTCAGAGACTACTTTTTCTTCTCGATTTTTAATCAAGACCTCACGAATTTCTTCAGCTAAAGGCGTACCACCCGGTTCACGCGTCACTATTACCTCAAGCCCATTTTCTTGGAGTACTTGCTGCATAAAGGCGATATTAGTTGATTTTCCTACGCCTTCACCGCCCTCTACGGTAATAAATAAACCCCGTTTTACTGACATATAACGTTCTCTTTTAAATTTTATTGCGCAGAGGATCGATAATCACTACGACGAGTTAACTGGTACTTTTTGACGGCTTTATTATGTTCACTGATCGATTCTGAAAAATAATGCGAACCATCGCCTTTAGCCACAAAATATAAACTTTTTCCTGGTTTTGGGTTTACAGCCGCATGAATCGCAGCACG
Organism: uncultured Oleiphilus sp.; assembly: GCA_963974595.1. GTDB lineage: Bacteria > Pseudomonadota > Gammaproteobacteria > Pseudomonadales > Oleiphilaceae > PZPK01. The sequence goes on from CAXBDA010000038.1 coordinate 498, forward strand.
ACCAACTAAAGCTATTGGCGTGGGTGGTAAACCTGAAATTTTATAGGTGTTATAGGGCGTCTCTTGCTTTAAGTGCTTGCGAGTGATATTGCCTTGATAACTATCACCTAAACCATATATAACGGTCGGATCAGTCTGAAGACGCATTTTCTTCTGAAGCCTACGCACAAATACACCTGCAATTTCTGGACGCTCTTCTGGCACACCGGTTTCTTTTTCTATGATTGACGCTAGAATAAGCGCTTGATATGAATTTTCTAACGGTAAGTTTTTCTGACGATTTTTCCACTCTTCTTCTAGAATCGTGCTTAAACGCTTATGCGCTCGTTTCAAAATATCCAAATCACTTTCACCTTTATGAAAATGATAGGTATCTGGGTAAAATTGCCCTTCTAAATCGACTGCCTGACTTATCCCAACCCTTGTCGCTATCTCTTTATTTGATAGCCCGATCAAACTATGGCGCAGCTTCTCATGACTCGATAAAACAGCAAGCGCATCTTGAGACCTTGAGCCTTCAATAAACTGAATTGAGTAAGTAATTTGATTATTACTAGAAATATACCGAAGTAATTCGGGTAAAGTGATCGGTGCGACTAACTTAAACTCACCCGTTCTAATTTGGCTGCCTAAATGATTCAATCGCGCATAAATTTTTGCTGGCCAAAGACTTTCTAAAACCTCTTGTTTTTCTAAGGTCAAGAGTACAGAGTTGAGAGTCTGACCTTTTTGAATTTCTAAAATAAGGCCGTGATCAGAAATAGCCAATGGCTGATCAAGCGATTTATTATATACAAAGTAGGCACTTGCAGCAGATAAGAATGAAATAACGAACAGTATGAATAATAAACGCAATAAAAACACCAGAATTCAGTTCCTAAGTTAATCGCACATCAGTAAGAATAATTCTGCGTCAAATAGTCCCGAATAATTCCATAATTAGTCGGTTGTTTATAGTTTATTTTATCTCCATTTTGAAGTATTAATGTATTCACAAACCAAATCCCAAAGACACTGTTAACCAGTGCCAAGCCATCACAGGCTGAAATGTCATGCATATTTAAATCTCCAAGCTCTACTGCAAGTTCTAAATGATGAGTTGGCGTTAGAAGCGCTTGACGAAGTACACCGTGCACACCACAGCCACTTAAGTCTGGCGTGATCACTTTTTTACCTTTAAATACCAGTAAATTACTTTTTGTTCCCTCTATTATCTTATCTTTGTAATCTAAAAGAAGACCTTCTGGCTCATCTAATAACTCTTGTGAGGCTAACACCTGATCCAAACGATTAAGATGCTTAATACCGGAAAGTTGCGGCTGAAACCCCAAACGATATTGGCATTCACGTATAGTCACGCCACCAGAGGAATACGATTCAGGGTAAACAGGCAAATCAAAGACTTGAACAATAAAGTGACAGGAAGCTTCTTCTGGCGGAACATAACCACGCCCACCATTACCTCGGGTCACCATCATTTTAATAAGTGATGATTCTAAACACGCATTATCTTTTATTTCATTCAGAGTGATTTTTATATAGTGAAGAAAATCACGTTTTAAACGATTTTTATCCCCAAGCCCTAGGACAACAACCCCGTTTAAAAAACGTTTTAAATGAAAAGAAAGCAGTGGTATTTCACCCTCGATTACACGCATCGTTTCAAATAAGCCATCACCGTATGCCAGCCCCCTATCTGCAATATCTATTGCAGAGGTTTCGACACCATTTACCATGGTAATGTGCGCAGGTCTTTTCACGAGAATATAACCTTAAGATAGTTTTTTATTATTCTTATGCTCCACCCAATACAAGAGATATTGAGCACTTTTCTTGAAGACTTATACATTAACATAAAACACAAACTTATAAATCTTCAAAATAGTTATTATTAAAAGTCGAGTTAGCCTTTGTAGGCTTTAAAGATCAAGGTGCCATTGGTACCACCAAAACCAAAAGAGTTTGATAGCGCGGTTTCAATTTTTGCAGGACGCGCTTTATGCGCTACAAAATCCAGATCGCACCCATCTTCTGGTTCATCCAAATTAATCGTTGGTGGTGCTATTTGATCTGTAATCGACTTCACAGCAAAAATAGCTTCCACAGCACCCGCAGCACCGAGTAAATGCCCTGTCATCGACTTAGTTGAACTGACCAGTAAGTTATTGCTTGTTTTAGCAAATAGATCTTTAATTGCTTTGCATTCAGCAACATCCCCTAGAGGTGTCGAAGTGCCGTGCGCATTAATATAATCCACTTCATCTGGCGAAATACTGGCATCTTTCAGCGCTTTCTCCATAGAGATTCTTGCACCTGAACCATCTTCAATTGGTGACGTAATATGATGCGCATCGTCACTCATACCAAAACCAGTCAATTCAGCATAAATAGTCGCACCGCGTTTCCTGGCGTGCTCTAACTCTTCAAGCACTAATGCACCGGCACCATCAGAAAGCACAAAACCATCACGCTTTTTATCCCAAGGTCGGCTTGCTTTTTCTGGAGCATCACTGGCAGTAGATAAGGCTTTGGCATTCATAAAGCCTGCCATAGCCACTGGAGTAGTCGCCATTTCAGCGCCACCTGCGACCATCACATCGGCATCGCCATAAGCGATGGTTCTCGCTGCGTAACCGATATTATGCGTACCCGTGGTACATGCAGTCACTAAGGCAATATTCGGCCCTTTAAAACCAAAACGAATCGCGACATTTCCGGCAATCATGTTAATAATTGAGCTCGGTACAAAAAACGGCGATACTCTTCTAGGGCCAGATTTAACATAAGTATCGCGAACATTTTCTATGGTTTCTATACCCCCGATACCTGAACCAATGGCAACACCAATATTCAACTTTTCTTCTGGAGATAAGCTATCTAGGCCGGCATCTTTTACTGCCTGTATAGAAGCAACCATACCGTATTGCATAAAAACATCCATACGGCGTGCTTCTTTGGGGTCGAGATAGTTATCTAGCTCAAGACCTTTAATTTGACCGCCTATTTTGACGCCAAAGTTTTCGGTATCGAAACGCGTAATGGTTGATATACCACTTCGACCTTCAATGACTCCCTTCCATGAGTCTCCAACCGTATTCCCCAAAGGAGAAAGCATCCCTAAACCTGTGATAACAACGCGCCTTTTAGACATAGCCTGCCTCTAGATAAGATGAATAAGATAAGCTGAATAATGTTAATTTGGAATATCATTCCAACACTCATAGCAAACTGAGTTTGATAATTTAATGACTGGAACACCAATATTCTACAAAAAAAAACCGTCCTAAGCTTTACCAAGGACGGTCTCTAGAAAATTCAATATACTTATTGATTCGCAATAATGAAATCAATTGCTTCTTGAACTGTAGAAAGCTTCTCAGCTTCTTCATCAGGAATCTCGGTCTCAAACTCTTCTTCAAGAGCCATGACTAACTCAACTGTATCAAGAGAGTCTGCACCCAAGTCTTCAACGAATGATGAAGTATTTTGAACTTCTGACTCTTTAACACCTAATTGTTCACAGACGATTTTCTTAACACGTTCTTCTACAGTACTCATAATTTCCTCTCAATTTTATAGAACAAGCTAGCGTGTATTCTACACTGAAAATATTTCAACAAAAAACATCTAGGCAAGCATCGCTCGCTTATGGCGGCTAGTCTAGTGTAATACTATTCGTTAGACAAGTCAGATTACACCGCAATTACGGCCAAGACAAAAGTGCATCTTGGCCAAACATTTAACCCATAAACATCCCACCATTCACATGAATAGTTTCACCGGTAATATAGCTAGCCTGCTGCGAAGCCAGAAAATTAACAACCGAAGCGACTTCTTCTGGCTGCCCTAAGCGCTGCATTGGAATAGTCGCCAGCATATTGGCTTTTACTGAATCAGCTAAATCTTCTGTCATGGCCGTTTCAATAAAACCAGGCGCTACACAGTTTACAGTAATTCCACGACCGCTGATTTCTTTCGCTAAAGATCGGCTAAAGCCTTCAATACCTGCTTTTGAGGCGCAGTAGTTTGCCTGGCCTGCATTGCCCATTTGAGCGACAACAGAACTCACATTAATAATTCTTCCCCAGCGTGCTTTAGTCATACTTCTTAAAGCAGCTTTTGATACACGATAGATTGAACTTAAATTCGTGTTTAGCACATCAGCCCAGTCCTCTTCTTTCATGCGCAACAAAAGACCATCACGGGTAATCCCTGCATTATTGACCACAATAAGGGGTGGACCATAAGCTTGAGTGACTTGCTTGATCCCTTCCTCTACGGATTCAGGGTCAGACACATCCATTTTAATGCCATCACCTTCTAATCCCCACGTTGAAAAGTAGTGAGATATGGAGGATGCACCATCTTCGGTGGTTGCCGTTCCGATGACCGTCAAGGATTCATCCATGGCTAACTCTTTAGCGATTGCCTGACCTATCCCTCTGCTTGCGCCTGTTACCAAGGCAACCCTTTTTTCTCGAATCATACCGTACTCTTTATTAAACAATTACTTATTGAGATTATTAAACAATTAACTTATTGAGACCTTTGCACACCTGACACTCAAATAGACTACCATTAAACCTTCAACGCTTCGATGACAGAGTTCATTGACGCCAAGTCACTCATTGCAAAAGAGTTTACACGCTTATCAATACGCTTATTCAAACCAGATAACACTTTACCCGGGCCACATTCAATAAACCTACCTGCATCATGCTTAATAAGCTCGATAATAGATTGAGACCATAAGACAGGACTATAAAGATGAGAAAGCAGGTTTGCCTTCAAAGACTCAAGATCTTGCGTTAATTCAGCATTTACATTTTGCATAATCGGCAGCAAAGGGTATTGGAAATCAATTTTATTCATTTCTTGAGCAAGCGCATCACCCGCAGACTTAAGCAAATCACAATGGCAAGGCACACTAACAGGTAGTTTAGTCGCTCGTTTTGCCCCTTTGTCTTTAGCTAATATAAGCGCCCGTTCTAACGCGCTGGATGCTCCCGATATCACCACTTGCCCAGGTGAATTAAAGTTTGCAGGTGCAACAACCTCTCCTTGAGCCGCCTCTAAACAGGCTTCAGCAACCAATTCATCAGATAAACCCAGTAATGCTGCCATACCACCTTCACCTTCTGGAACAGCGGTTTGCATTAACCGCCCTCGAACATGAACTAAATGCACAGCATCCTTAAGCGTCATGACTCCACTGGCGACTAAAGCAGTATATTCACCCAAGCTATGACCACAAAGGTAATCTGGCATAAACGCAGTGTGTTGCCTCCAAACTTCCCACATAGCAATGCTTGCGGTTAAAACAATAGGCTGCGTAATGGCGGTTTGGTTAATTAAAGACTCGGGACCTTCTGCGGCAATTTTTATTAAATCTTGATCAATCGCATCAGAAGCTTCACTAAAAACATGCTTGGCAATATCAGATTCTGACAACAACGCCGACATCATACCTATCGACTGAGACCCTTGCCCCGGAAACATAAATACTGTTTTCATCTTCAAATACCTTACTCAATATTTTAAAAAATAAGAGACTCAAGCTGTTTATTAATCATCTCTGGAAGATTTTCTTCTGCTTCTTTCACCGCCAGATCAATGGCATGTTCGAAAGATTGCGTTGTCGCATGCCCATGACTCTTGACTAGAACACCCTGCAAACCTAAAAAAATCGCACCATTATGCGTATCTGGATCTAACTGCTTTAAATGTTTTTTTAGCAAGGGCAATAATAAGAAGCCCATTAGCTTTCGATACCAAGAAGCATGGAAGAAATCTTTAATTTCCTTCAGCAATATTTTAGCAGCGCCTTCAGCACTTTTCAGCGCAACATTGCCAACAAAGCCATCACAGACAATCACGTCAGCCCTGCTTCTAAATATATCACCACCCTCTGCAAACCCCACATAATTTACCAGCTCACTTTCTTCAATCAGCGTGGCGGCTAAACGTACTTGCTCATTACCTTTAATGCTTTCACCACCGACATTTAACAAGGCGACTTTTGGCCTTTCAATCCCTTTTATTATTTTTGCTAATAACTGGCCCATAATTGCAAACTGCAATAAATGTTCAGCTGAGCTATCTACATTCGCACCTAAATCGAGCACGAAGGTTCCACCACCTTGCGACGGAAACATCTTTGTAATAGCAGGACGATCTATTCCCGGATAAGTACCTAAAATAGCCCGACCAAGTATCATCAAGGCACCGGTATTGCCTGCACTAACGCAAGCATCTGCCTTGCCGTCTTTGACCAACTGCAAGGCGACAGCCATTGAAGAGTCACGTTTTTGCCTTAAGACGGTTGATGGCCGATCATCCATTTCAACCACGCTTTGTGCATGTACGATTGATAAATTTGAAGGTAGCCTTGAGGAGGCTGAGGTATGGCGAGATTTAAGTTTATTTTGATCAAACAACAAAGCCTCCAATTTATTTTGATCTCCGACCAAAATAATATTGAAGGCTTTGTTTGCTTCGGGCCTTTTATCCAAGGATAAAAGGCTTTCTTGCGATTTTCTTTGAAGATAAGCCAAGGCAGCAGGAACGACAATTTCTGGACCATCGTCTCCACTCATTGCATCAATAGCAATGGTGATTCCCACTGACATATTTAGTCTTCAGCTATCTCGATGACTTTCTTACCACGGTAGAAACCGTCAGCAGAAACATGATGACGCAAATGCTTTTCGCCAGTCGTAGAATCAACAGACAATGTAGCCGCTGTCAACGCATCATGTGAACGACGCATGCCGCGTCTTGAACGAGTTTTCTTACTTTTTTGAACAGCCATCTTTGTTCTCCCAAAGGTATTTCAATTCAGCTAATGAATCTAATAACGATTAATTTTCACTTTTTTAATTTCAATCCAGATAATGCTTCAAAAGGGTTAGGCTTCTTTTCTTCCTCTAACGCTTCTGCTGTATTCTCTGTCTCATCTGCATTCTGATATTCTTCTGACTCACACGAGGCATGATAGGCAAACATCGGCAAGCTAAGTATCAATTCTTCTTCGACCACATCCAATAAAACGAGTTTTTCATCTTCGACCAAAAGAGGCTCATAGCTGCGTGGCAGATTTTGAGCTTGTTCATCATTATAAACGATGCCCAACATAAACTCCGACTCAAGCTCTGTTGCAACCGGATGCAAGCAACGCTGACACATCAGATTAGCGGTTGTTTTTAACACGCCTTTAAGAATACGCAATCTCTGCGGATCCCTGTCAAACTCGAGCTCCACCTTCACCTTACCATTGGTATCCACTAGCATTTCTGCTAGCCTTGGCATCAAGTGTTGCGCAATTTCACCTTCGAGAATCTTGTTTTGATCCGCGTATTTAAAGGGGTCAAGCGTTTTTGGTAATGTATGGTCAGACATAAGCGCGCAATTCTAGTGATCTAACCCGATGTTGTCAAAGAAATTCACTGTATTTTTAGCATTAGATAAAGCCTTTGATAACAAAAGTATGGAACAGCAATTACACTCTACCTATCATGCCTTTTATCGCATTGGGCAAGTCTGCAGGTAATATGACTGATTTACTATTATCAGAGGCCGCCAAATCAGACAAGGTGGCAATATATTTCTCACCAAGCAAGTACATGACCGCCATATTTTTATCACCTAAAGGCTCCGCAACCATCTGTATTGCTTTTTGTCGAGCTTCCGCAAGCATAATCTCAGCCATGGCATCTTGCTCTGCTGCCTCTTTTCGGCCTTGTGCTTCAAGAATTTGAGCCTGCTTCAAACCAGTTGCTTCTAATATTTGCGCTTCTCGCGAACCTTCTGCCTTGGTGACTGTCGCGCGACGCGCTCTCTCTGCCGAAGCCTGTTCTTCCATCGCACGTTGCATGGTGGCAGAAGGATTAATATCTTGAATCTCGACAGAGCGTAAGCTAATGCCCCATTCTTCTATCTCCATAGCAATAGTATCAGTCAACTTTGTTTTGATTTGATCACGAGAACTCAGCGCATTATCTAAATCCATCTCACCGATAATTGAACGAAGAGTCGTTTGCACTTTGGTTTGTATGGCTATGTTGTAGTTATCAACACCATAAACGGCTTTTTGAGGATCCATAATAGAAATATACGCCACCGCACTGGTAATAATGATGGCATTATCTTTAGTAATGACTTCCTGCGAAGGGATATCCAATACAATTTGCTTGGTTGTGAGTCGATAAGCAACCTGATCAAAGTAAGGCACAATAATATTAAGCCCCGGCTTCAATATACGCTGATACTTTCCAAAACGTTGAACGACCCACTGATACCCCTGAGGAACAAGACGAACACCTTGCGCGACAGTTACCAATAAGAGAATAAAAATAGCTATCGCAATATATAATCCTGCATTCATTTTTTTCTTCCTTTTAACGTATTATATTTAAATTAAAATTTTCGAATTAATGCCGCTCACTAACGACCAATATATTATTTTCAACATTCGTCACAATGACTTGCTGACCTATTTCAAGCGTATCATCACTATTAAATGGCCATTCATCTTCACCCAGCAACGGGGATGAAAAACGTACAACACCCGGACGCGTTAACGAAGCAGGCATAACAACAAGACCAAGCTCACCCTCAACCTCATCTCTTAAAGCATGGTGACTACTTCTTTTAGGCTTAAAAAAACGGAACCAGAAAAAAGTGAGAAAACCGGAAAGCACCGCCCAAAAGAGTACTTGCAAACTGCCGGACAGCGCTGGTTGAAACCACAAAAAAACACCCACGACGACAGCAGATAAACCAAACCACATAGCCGTAAAAGAAGGTATTATCAGTTCAAATAAAACCAACAATATCCCCAGAATAATCCAATGCCAATACAACATTTCCATATTAAAACCTTTTATAATTTATGAAACACACAAATATGCCCTATTGATTCAGTACATTCCAATCCGACCATATCGGCTCAACACTAGCCGGCAAACTCGGGATGCGCCCTAACTCTGCCCAAGGATAGCTCGGTGTATGAAAGTCACTTCCCAAGGAGCCTTTTAGATTCATACGCTGACATAAATCACTTAGCATCCCCACTTCGCCTTGTTTTTGACCCGAGGTAATCACTTCTATCCCCTCACCACCACATTCTGTAAAAAGCCCGATCATGTTACGAAGCTTGGTTAAGCTCATATCATACTTACGCGGATGAGCAATAACCGCCGTACCCTTAGCTGATTTAATCCACTGCGTCACAACTTCGAGGCTTGGCCATAAACTTTTCACATCTCCAGGTTTCCCGGAACCCAGATATTTCTTAAACGCTTCACCCATAGAGGCGACTAGATTTTTTTCTAACATGACTTCTGCAAAATGAGGCCGGCCGGGAACTCCAGACGTACTTTTTAAACAAGCTTGCTCATAAATATTAGGCAAACCTTTCTTTTGAAGCTTTTCTGCAATAATTTGCGCCCTTTGAATGCGCGCTTCAGTTTGCTGCTTTTCAACATCAACCATGACTTGGCTATCTAGATCAAAATTGAGACCTAAAATATGAATGGTATAATTTGACCAGACACACGACAACTCAATACCTGAAATCATTTGGATATTATGCGACTTAGCAGCTTGAATAGCCCGGAATTGCCCTGCAACCGTGTCGTGATCTGTTAAAGCCAGACATTCAACACCTTTGTCAGATGCTCTAGCCAACAAATCTTCGGGAGATAGAGCGCCATCAGAACAATAACTATGGCAATGTAGGTCGATTTTTGAGTAAATCATCAAATTTTGCTTATTTAAATTAATTTTAAGGCCTAGTGATTTTAAACCTGCCTCATTTACACATATAATCGCGCACCTAGTATAAATACCAAATAGCGACTTATTATTATGCCTGAATCTTCAGAGTTACCTTTAGAAACAAAAAAATCACCACAAAAGCCTCAAACGAGCCATCTCTTTCTGGAGCTAATCATTTGTGTCATCCTGCCAACACTGGTTTTAAAGTATCTAAGTGGTGACGATAGCCTAGGCCCAGTTTATGCGCTAATTTTTGGTTTATCCTTCCCCTTGTTATTTGGCATTCATCAATTCATTAAAGCAAAGAAGTTTGGTTTTATACCTGCTTTAGGTTTTATCAGCATATTACTGACTAGTGGTATCGGATTATTAGAACTCGATGCAAAGTATATTGCTATTAAAGAAGCAAGCATACCGTTGATTATTGCGCTGGGTACAATTATTTCATTGAAAACACCTTACCCTTTAGTAAAGACGTTCATCTATAACGATAAAATCCTTCAAATAGATAAAGTTGACGAAGCACTAGCGAAATCAAACAACAAAAATGAATTTAACAAGACATTAACTATCGCAACGTATATTTTATCAAGCTCATTTTTCCTCTCTGCAATTTTGAATTACGCACTAGCAAAATATATTGTTGTTAGCCCATCAGGTACAGCCGAGTTTAATGATGAGTTAGGCACGATGAATCTATTAAGCTATCCAGTTATCACCATCCCCTGCGTCATCGTAATGATTTACGCTATGTTTTATTTATTCAAACATATAAAACGCTTAACCGGCCTGGACTTTGAGGAACTTATTCATCAATAGACACACCACAGTACGCTCAAACTTATTTAGGGAACCACCATGCTTTATGCCATTATGTCTGAAGACGTCGCTAACAGCTTAGCCAAACGGAAAAGTGCACGCCCTGCACATCTCGCCAGACTATCAGAACTAAAAGAACAGGGTCGCTTAATCTTAGCAGGGCCGCATCCCGTGATTGATAGCGAAGATCCAGGAGAAGCGGGCTTCAGCGGAAGTTTAATTGTAGCTGAGTTTGGTTCATTATCAGCCGCGAAAGCATGGGCAGATGCAGATCCTTACATCGAAGCAGGCGTTTACAGCAAGGTAAGCGTAAAACCATTCAAGAAGGTTCTTCCTTAATAAATCCGATAATTATTACAATTCTTATAGAGACAGGTAACTCAAATTGAAGATTCAAAGACATTACAAACCCAGCTTTCTTAGCCTTATTTTTATGTTTTTCAGTGTGCAAACTTATGCAGAAACCATGTATATAGATGACACTTTATTAGTTCCGTTAAGAAGTGGGGAAAACACAAGCTATAGAATCGTCCACAAGGGCATTCCAAGCGGAACAAAACTTGAAATTGTGGAACACAGTAAAGAATCAGGTTATTCGAAAGTCGTGACACCTGGCGGAATTGAAGGTTTCTTGCCAACACGCTATTTGACGGCTGAGCCTATCGCTAAAATCAAACTCGAACAAGCAAACAAAACATTGACAAGTTTAAAGCAGGAACACAATAAACTTCAAAAAGCCTTCAATGTGCTTAATTCGGAACATCAATCTCTGAGCAAAAAATATACAGATACAGAACAGTCTCTAGATAAAAATGTACAAGAGCTCAGCCATATAAGATCTGTTTCAGCGAATGCACTCACTCTGGATCAGCGGAATCGCGAATTGAGAGAAGATAATGAACAACTTCGAAATGAGCTTGAACTGCTTCAAACTGACAACAGCAGACTCAAAGACAAAGCAGAATCAAACATGATGCTAGTCGGTGGGGCTTTAGTGTTTTTGGGTGTCATATTAGCACTGCTCATCCCGATGATTAAGCCCTCTAAAAAGAACGATAGCTGGGCATGATATCACCAGTTCGGCTCTCGATATTTTATATTGAGAGCCGAACTTTGTAACTTTTTCAGATTAAACTGGCATTTTCCCAGATTAAAACAACCTCATACATGGATTGTTCAAAAAATGCGCACCCCTTCACCTCAATATCCCATTTTTCATGATAGTCTTAAAACTTAAATTTTTAGATCATTTTGTTTGTTCAGAATCTAAGCAAACTACGTCATGATTACCGGATTCTTAACATTTGCTCATAGTCATAAAAGTTTCCCCCTGTCTCTTTGACATGATCACTTTTTAGACATATATATTAGATGGAACATTTATCCATAAGAGGTGTTGAATAGATGAATAACATGTATAGCCGAAACTGGGATGAGAAACGCGACTTTATTAGAATGAAAGTCGATACACAAATAATACTAGCTGTAGATGATAGTCAATTGAAAGTTGAAGGCTATTGCAAAGATCTAAGCGGCACCGGAATGTTGATTGAGGTAGACCAGGAAGTGGGTCAAGGTACGATGTGCTCAACCACGCTGCCGTCGAACAATGACGCATTTCCCTCTTTGGATGCTAAGGTTAAAGTCCTTAGATGCATACAATTAAGCGATAACAAATATCAGCTCGGTGCAGAAATACTAGAAATAGCGAGTTGATAAAGAACGCTCATGTAAATAGCTATCAAGGTACATGAGCGTTTTGGTTTTATACCAACTTCGTTGGTGCAACAATGACACCGTTATTATCTGCGTAAACATATTGCCCAGGCATAAAGGTAATACCACCAAACGTGACGGGTATATTTAAGTCACCAATGCCTCTTTTTTCTGTTTTTCTTGGATTTGTCGAGATAGCTTGTACCCCTAGGCGTATCTGCCGAATAATATCGACATCCCTGATACAACCGTAAATAATTAGACCTTCCCAGCCATTTTCAGCCGCTTTTTCAGCCAGCATATCGCCCAGAAGTGCGTTACGCATTGAGCCACCACCATCAACAACCATTACCTTACCTTGACCTGGCAGACCTACCTGCTCTTTAACTACAGAGTTATCTTCGTGGCATTTAACAGTCACAATTTCACCTCCAAATGAATCAATACCCCCAAAATTTTGCAACATAGGGCTTAAGACCTGAATCAAATCAGGATATTCATCACATAAATCAGGGGTCATTATTTTTGAACTAGTCACTCCGTTTCTCCTTAATATTTATCGCATTCAAAACCGTAAAAACTAAAATAAACATGTTTCTATCTGATGCTTAGTTAATTGGCAAAGCTCTTTTCTATTGAACTTTTCTGCACTCATTGGTGGTAAAAAATGATAATGCGCATGAACTTTTTTAACTTTTAGAATCCGCTCTAAAGTATCTAAAAAACTATCATTATTTATAAATGCCGGCTCCATTAAGTGCCGGCCATATTCATCCGTATATTTAATGGCAACCGACTGAACCATCGAACCCGTTCGTACTGCTGCCTCATAGAACATAGGATAAAAATCTAAAACTTGAGAGCCATCTGATGTGGTAGATTCAGGAAAGACATGAACAGATCTCCCCTCACGTAAACGAGCTTCTAAAGCCGGTATAGATCGATATGCCTGAAATTTGTTACGTCTATCGATATATACCGACTGCATGCGTTTTGTAAATGTTCCCAAAAAAGGCCAATACTCAAGATCATGACGCGCGATAAAACCAATAGACTGAATATGAGAAAGTAGAATCGTATCTAACCATGAAATATGATTAGATACATAAAGCCCTGGCTCATTTAATCGCTCACCGCTTACATGCAATACAGTATTCATGGAGCAAACCAGATCTTCAACCCAGAGAGCAAAAAGCCGATAATCGCCTAAATGGTTTTCACTTATTTTTGATAGGGAGGGAAACCGATAACAAGACGAAATAAATACACTGCCTGCAAATAAGTTTCCACCTAGTCGCCCAAAGCGATAAGCCTGTCTTGACCTAACCCCCAGATTCTTTACTAACTGCTTCATCAGTAAAACTACCTTAAATTTAATAAACACTTATGCATATTTATTGCTCTGCTCGCTTAAATACCCAAGTAAATTCTGAAGATTCAGAAGCATCAAATAAATAAGCACCATAGTTAAATGCTTTTAAGTCTTGTACATTACTAATGGCATTATCAGCAGCAAAACGCATCATTAAACCTCGTGCTTTTTTCGCATAGAAACTAATAATTTTATATTGTCCATTTTTTTCATCTTTAAACACAGGCGTGATGAGAGGCTTAATGAGCCGCTTTTCTTTTACCGCCTTAAAGTATTCATTAGATGCGAGATTAACGACAAAGTCGTGTTCTTTTTCAAGCTCATTATTCAGATGATCAGTAATCTTATCTCCCCAAAATTGATATAAGTTGGCACATTTAGACTTGGCCAGCTTCGTCCCCATTTCTAATCGATAAGCTTGCATCAAATCTAACGGTTTGAGCATGCCATAAAGCCCTGACAGAATACGTAAATTATTTTGCAAGTAATCTAAACCTGTTTTATCCATGGTCTCGACAGCAAGACCTGTATAGACATCCCCCTTGAAGGCAAAAATAGCTTGCTTGGAATTTTGAAGGTTGAAGGGTTGTTGCCATTCTTTAAAACGATCGACATTTAACTTGGCTATCTTTTCACTTACCTTCATCATTTTACTTAAATCTTCCCACGAAAAGCCGCGCATTATCTCGATAAGCTCAGACGACTCTTTTTGAAACCTAGGCTGAGTGCAGTCATCCGTAAAACTTGATGATTCAAAATCAAGAGTTTTAGCAGGAGAGATTAAAAAAAGCATGGCTTATCCTATGTTGTAATTTATAGACTAGAGGTTCAAATTTATTAAAATATTAATCGAGGTGCTATAAACTCATACACCTGCTGAATATCAAATGGCCAAGTAAGTTCAGCCTTATCTTTTGGAAAAATCAATACAGGTATTCGCGTACCGAAAGACTCTATAAGCTCATCATCGGCTGCAATATCAAATTCATCAATCACAAACACCCTTTCACCACTCAAAGAAATGTTATGATTTTGAGCCAAGCTTAACATCTGCTCGTGCAGATCGCTCAAAATAGACATCGCTTCTTCGCATAAATGACAGGCACTTGTTGAATACAGCACAAAGCGATTCATCTGGGAATCGGGGTTTTCATTCATTTTAAAATCAGACATTTAATATTTTTTCTTCAAGTAATTTATATTTAGCCTTGGCAATAAACTATCAGCATCGCATAATGCGCGACTGATTTTATAAAGAGGCAGAAAAATAATATGTGGTTTAAAAATATTCTATTCTATCGTTTCACAAAGCCTTTTGAGCTTTCCAGCGAAGCACTTGAAACTAAATTGGCAGAATCTCCTTTCAAGCCATGCGATACCAACGACATTTATCAATTAGGCTGGTCGAGCCCACTCCAAAAGCACTCGGAACAACTTGTTCATGTTTGCCAAGAATACTGGATGATTTGCCTTCAAAAACAAGAGCGTATTTTACCTAGCTCTGTGGTCAATGAACAAGTACAAGAAAAAGTAAATGAAATTGAAGAACAGCAGCATCGCAAAGTAACACGCAAAGAGAAGGCTGATTTAAAAGAAGACATTACACTTCAGCTTCTTCCAAAATCTTTTACAAAAACAAGTCGTCATTTTGCTTATTTGTCTCCAAGCAAAGGCTATATGGTCATTAATACTTCTTCGGCAAAATTAGCCGACGAGTTTACAAGCTACTTACGTAAAACAATCGGCTCACTGCCTATTAAATTCCCTGCCGTTAATCAAGCACCAAGCTCGGTGATGACGCACTGGGTAACAAAAGATGCAAGCTTGCCCGCCGAATTAACCCTAGGGTATGAGTGCGAACTCACCTCTAACGGTGAAGATAAAGGCAGTATAAAATACAAAGGATTAGAGTTGGATCAGAAGCAAATTGAACAACAAATTCAATCGGGCATGGAAGTCACGAAACTGGCGTTAGATTGGCGGGAGTCTATCTCCTTTTTACTCGGCTCAGACTTAAGTATCAAACGTATTAAGTTTGGAGATCTATTACAAGACCAACTTGATGATAGCAATTCAGAAGATGCTGCCAGCAGTTTTGATGCAGGCTTCAGCATTATGAGCATGGAATTTGACCGACTCATACCCGATATTCTAAACGCTTTTGGCGGAGAAGATACGAGCGCAGTCATCGAAGGCTAAAAAGTAGAAATCATATCAGGCTTTCGTAAATGAAAGCCTGAACTTTAGATCAAGCCTTTTTCAATCACTTCCTTTCGAATACCCACCCAACCTTCCTGAATTTTCTTTAAGTGCCCAAGCACTTCATCCAGAATAGTAATGTCGTTTTTTACATTTGCCTGAAAAAGTTTATGCTCACAATAAACATAAAGATCAAACAGGTTTTGCGCCAGGTCTTGGCCTTTTTCAATATCCAAAAAACTTCTGAGGCCAGAAACAATCTCGATCGATTTATTGATAAGACGATTTTTACCTTCAAAATCTTTCACATTTATACGCGCCTTGGCCATATTGATGCGCTCAATAGCGCCATCAAACAACAGCTGAATCAGCTGATGACGATCAACATCCACAACACTTGTTTGTGTGTTCACTGCTTGGTATTGATGCAAAGCATTCATAATTTTCTCCTATCGGAAGATTAAAGCTAGTTATTATTATTTAGCTCTTATTTATCTTTATTTGTTCCCGCTAATGCGGATAATTGTTGCGAGATAAAGCTTTGTGTACTATTTAACTGGGCAATAATAATATCGGCGGCCGTAAACTGCCTTGTAAGCCGAGATGTCAAAGTTTCAATTCTCTCATTTAGCTTGACTCTATCTTCATCGATCAAAGCCAGCTCTTTGTTAAGACGGTCATTTTTAACACTAATTGAACCATCGACAGATACAAACCGGGTGATCAAATCGACCATTTGTTCCGCAACACCTTCAATATAGGTCACGGAACCACGACTCCCCGTCGCAGTTCCTGCTATTGTTAAACGAATGCCAGCAGAATCATCGTCCTCCGCTGCACTGAGCGTTTGTCCAAGACCAACCGCAGCAACACCGTTGATAGTACCCTCTACATCAACGCCATCGACGCCAAGTGCGACACTTAAACCTAATTGCGTTTGTGTATTGGTATCAATCGCGGTTATTTCGACTTTTGAGCTGGCACCATATACGTTTGAATTTATCACTAACTGATTCGATGCATCCAAGGTGACCGTCACAGACTTGCCAGCTGCAATAAGATTGGTATCTTGATTGATTTTAGATTGAATTTCAGCAGCCAGTTGCTCCTGAGTATAACTACCCGCTGCAAGCGTAATTTCTGAACTGAGTGTATCATCGACTTTAAGAGTGAATGTATCGTTGTTTGCATCAACCGTTGTACTTGCACCTAAACTAACATTACCCGTCAATGCACCACGCGATGCCGCCGTGGTTATATCAACATCATAGCTACCAGGTTTGGTATTTAATGAAGCCGTTTCAAAAGTAACTTGTGGATCAGTCGTTCGGCCTTGGTCACTAAATAATGCAGATACATCTTTAGGTGATATATCTAGCGCTGATTTAAGCATATTTTCATCCAAACTCATTAAACCAGTTTGATAATTTGTAGAAATACCTATTTCAGCCAGACTTTGAACGCTTGAACCCGATAAACCTTCTACCGTACTACCTAAGACTCTGCGAACCTGAGCCATCATAGTACGTGTTGTTGAGTCACCTAAAAGCAGTCCATTTTCTGTAGCACCTGATGGGTCAAATTCACTATTATCATTAATCAGTGTTTGCAAGGCATTAAACTTTTCAACAAATTCAGTTACTTTTTCAACAATGACCGATGTATCGTTCTTAATAACCAAACTTGCCGGTGCATTCTCATTGGTACCGCTCAAGGTAATTGACACACCCGATATTAAATCATCGACGGTATTGCTCGCTCGGGTAACCGGCACACCATTGAAGTTAAACGCGGCGTCAGTGGCAGGCTGAGGCTCCGACATTTGAATCCCGCCCGTTCCCGTTGTATAGGATAACCTTGACAAACCAAATCCGTCATTACCAATACCGTCCCCAGTATCCGTGACAACAACATCGATAGTATTTTCCAAACCGGTTTCATTTGACGTTAACGCTAATTTATAACCAGAACCGGTATCAATAACCGATGCGCTAACCGTGGAATTTGCTTGTTGATTTATCTCAGCGGCAATACCTTCCAAAGTATTATTGGTATTATCTATCGTGATGTTTGACGTTGTACCGTTCACGGTAATGGCAAGAGAACCGGTACCTAATGTTGTGGTATCTTTATCAGAGAACGATGCCGATGTTAGGGTCTGTGATTTAGCTAAGTCGATCACTTCTAGGGTATAATTACCCTCCTGTGCAGACATCGAATTAATCGTGCCTGAAAAAGCAGCGTTACCCGATGAAATTGATTTGGATTCAAATAAACTGGGATTAGCTAACGTACGAGAAGGTAAACGTAAATCGGTCGTGGCGGATTGTATTTGGCCGAACAAAGACAGCTGAGCAGTAATACCCTCTTCTTTCTTATCCAGGCGCGCTTCAGTAGGCTCTCTTTCAGCACTCGATAACTTGTCTATTAACTCACTCGTTAATACACCGGACCCTATACCGACTGAAGAAATACTTGCCATACAATCACCCCAATGAATCAGATTTTTAAACTAAATGTCTAAAACCTACAATTAGTTTATCGGCAAGAAAAGCGAAAGGTTTAGCACAAATATGTAAAACCATGTTAAACCTTGCCGCTAATTAGACTTTTGCATTAAATAAACTAAGCGGTTCAGACTGTTGCAAATCCTGAGCCAACTTAATTGCCACATCATCAGGGATCTGACGAACCACTTCAGAGGTTTGTTTATCAACCACCGTTATGATTGTCTTACCAGAAGCATCATCTAGATTAAATTGTAAATTGCGTTGTACCGTTTGAACAAAATCATTCAACTTAGTCACCGCTTTTTCCACATCCTCTTTAGATATTTTCTGTGTCTTTTCCTGCCGCTCTTGCTGCTCTTGCTGAACGTTTAATTGAGGTTCCAATTTATCTATTTTAGCAGGCGCTGCCGATGTTGACGTGGTTTGTGTCTTTTGAGCCGATGAAACTACAGAAAGTCTCGGCGACCCTCCCAGTTCATTCAATTTTATATCGCTCATAACGCACCTCGAATAACGTAGAAAGCTAAGAAACCGGCTTTAATAACATTAAAGCCGGTAGTATATATCTAAATCAATTCTTACTGAAGAAGTGATAAGACCTGCTGTGGTCTTGCATTAGCCTGCGCTAACACCGAGATACCCGCCTGTTGAAGAACCTGCGCTCTTGATAAGGCTGCAGTTTCAACCGCAAAGTCAGCATCTCTGATTCGAGAGTTCGCAGCGGATAAGTTCTCACTGTTAACCGAGTTGTTAGAAATAGTAGACTCAAAACGGTTTTGAATCGCACCTAACTTCGCTTGCTCTCTAGCCACCTGATTAATCGCATTATCGATTGCCGTAATCGCTGACTCAGCGCCTGCTGCGGTACTAACATCGATACTCTTTAACTGCTGTCCATCTTGAGCACCACCAAAGGTCCCAACCTCAAAACCTGAGTTTGCAATTGCCGTTGGATCCTGAGTGGAGATTTCAATCGGGCCACCAGACTCCAGACGAACCGTACCAAAGGTTGTTCCGTCCGCAGCACCAAAGGTAGTACCTCCAGATACTTCAATATTTCGACCATCCACTGCTATCAATTCATATTGATTATCATCAACAACTTGAGCAGTCACACCTGTTTGTGCAGTTTTAGCATTAATCGCATCAACCGCCAAAGACACCTGCTCAGATGCCGTGCCTGTCGTACCGGCCGCAAAGGCAATTGACACACCGTTAACAGTTGCATTACCCGCCGTGTTAGCACTAACGTCAGCAGAAGTTACCTGAGTTGTATTTGCTACGGCAGTTACACCAGACTGATCAGACACCAGGTTAATCGCAGCTGCAACCGAAATAGCACTTGAATCTTTATTTGCAGTTGATGCCGTATCGTATGAAGAAAATGTTGCACCAACAGCGACACCATTCACAACCAAGTCACCCGCGGTGAGTGCAGTACCACCTAAGGTATCACTCACAGCGGTCGCTTTTGCGCCACTATAAGAA
This sequence comes from uncultured Oleiphilus sp., assembly GCA_963974595.1. GTDB lineage: Bacteria > Pseudomonadota > Gammaproteobacteria > Pseudomonadales > Oleiphilaceae > PZPK01. The sequence continues at coordinate 20,379 of CAXBDA010000038.1, forward strand.
CCGACCTCTAGGCCAGCATTTTCAAGAGATGCACCCGTATTACTAGCGATGGTAATATCACTACCGTCTTTAGAAGTTAGCGTATAAGAACCAACATAGGTATCGGCTGCCGCGACACCCGCTGTTGCTGCTGCAGCACCAGCAATCGCAATATTTCGGCCATCTGCCGCCGATAAACTTACACCCTGCTGGATATTATTTAAATCGATAGATGCCGTGACACCGGTTTGCCCGCTCTTAAGATTGATCGCATCGGCAACACCCTGCAAATCAGTAGCTAAAGTACTTGCATCACCCGACCCACCAACATTAACCGTTACACCGTTGACAGTAAAGTTACCGCCCGTCGCCACACTAGTGACTTCAGTACCCGCAACCGTTGTAGCGTTAACAGAGGCCGTCACACCCGAAAGGTCGGAGACCTTATTAATAGACGCAGCCATCGCAATAGAACTCAAATTCTGACTCGTCGATGAAGCACCATCAGCACCTGCATCAGCAGCACCGACTGCAAAACCATTAATAACCAAATCACCCGCGGCCATTGCCGAGCGTGAATCAGTAGAAGACACTGAAGACAAACCAGAAGTAATATCTGTACCTAAGGTTTCTGCTGACACTTCAGCAATGGAAACATCAATACGATCACCCACGTTCGCGCCTGTCTGAAAACTGGTATTTTGGAAAGAGCCATCCAGCAACTTCTGGCCGTTAAAGTTTGTTTTTTCTGCAATAGTAGCGATTTGTGTTTTAAGCTGCTCAACTTCTTCCTGTAAAGAAGCACGCTCTAAAGGAGAATTTGAACCGTTTGAAGACTGAAGTGCCAATTCACGCATACGCTGCAAAGAACTCGTCATACTGTTCAAAGCACCTTCTGCGGTTTGCGCAAGTGAGACACCATCACCCGCATTTCGGTTGGCTACGTTTAAACCACGAACCTGAGCATCAATTCGGTTTGAGATTGCCAAACCCGCCGCATCATCTTTTGCGCCGTTAATACGCAAGCCAGATGATAGACGTTGCAGAGCAACACTTTGTTCGCTTTGTGATTTATCTAGGTTACGTTGCGCGTTTAATGACGCAATATTGGTATTTATGACTTGAGGCATGTCGTTTCTCCGTTCCAATTAGCAATCAGTAAATGATTGAGTAAGGGTCAACGCTGCCGCATTTAAAAACGAGTGCGTCTCACCAGTTACCTTCCTTAACGGCATAGCAAAAAATTACTTTAACTTTTTTTTCAATTAATGTGTTACAGAATGTAAAGCCCTTATTTCTTCTCTAATTCTAAATACACCCATACCCGAATGGCGCTTACTTAAGCCTAAATGCAACAACTCGTCATTCCCGCGCAGGCGGGAATCCATTGTTTTACGATGAACCTCAACACCATGGATCCCCGCCTGCGCGGGGAAGACGGGCTTAAGTAAGTGCCATTCCACCCATACCCCTTTTTTATATTTCAAAAAAGCGGCAAAAGTTTGTCATTACAGCGTTTAATAATGGGCAAAGAGCCTCCCGCCTAAATAAAAATCAAAACCAAGACATAAAAATAAAGACAATAAATACATATTTTTCATACACTTAAAAACATATCGCCTGCATTTTAATCAAGTTGGCACGCTTATCGCTTTATAGCAATCAGGAATCTCTATTTTATCAATAGGGACATGTTGAAGAATGACATTGTCTGCTTAGGCAATAACTATATCGACAAATAATCCGATATCACTAAGTTGGCGAAAAGTTCATAACTTTTTTATTACTACGAAAAAAAGAGGAAAAGCAATGCCTCAAATTATAAACACCAATATAGCTTCAATTAACGCGCAGAGAAATCTGGATAATTCTCAGTCTGCAAACCAAACAGCATTGCAGCGCTTATCCTCTGGCTTACGTATCAATAGTGCCAAAGACGATGCAGCTGGCTTAGCCATTTCAACGCGCTTCGACTCACAAATCAGAGGTTTAAACGTCTCTATCCGAAATGCCGGTGACGGTGTCTCACTTGCACAAACCGCAGAAGGCGCGCTTGGTTCCATCACCAATAACCTTCTACGTATTCGTGACCTAGCACTCCAGTCTGCAAACGGTACCAACAGCGCTATCGACAGACAGGCGCTAGACCAAGAAGTGCAACAGTTAAAAGCTGAAGTAAAACGTGTTTCTGATCAAACTAACTTTAACGGCACAAAACTACTAGATGGCTCGTTCTCTGGGGTATCCTTCCAGATTGGTGCGAATGAGGGCGAAAGCGTCACAGTCAGTATAGAGGGAGCGACCGTTGACCAATTAGGCTCGGCATTAGGTGATGGCATCACTTCAGACTCAGATAATAACCCGATGAGTGCAGGCGACCTTGTTATTAATGGTATCGCAGTAGGCGCATCGAGCGGCACCGATGATGCGTTTTCAAGCGCCAATCAAGATGCCAGTGGTATTTCTAAAGCGGCTGCGATAAACGATGTTTCCGATAGAACCGGTGTTAAAGCGGTCGTTAATGAAACATCTTTAGTGGGTAGTAGTTATACAAGTGCTAATGTTAACGCCAACATTAGCATTAACGGCATACAAATCGACGTATCAACAAGTGCCAATATTGAAGATATTGCCAACTTGCAGAGTGTCGCTAACTCCATCAACCTCAGTTCTGGTCAAACTGGCGTTAAAGCCGTATTTGATGGTAACCCGACAACAGGCATTCAGCTAATAGCTGAAGATGGCAGAAACATCATTTTAGAAGATGCGGGCACTAATACTGAAACCGTAGGCCTTGCTCTCGACGGTGTTTATAGCGGTACCTTCACGCTCATTTCCAGCGATGGCAGCCCTATTGAGCTCGACACCACCACAGGCGACATATCTAACACAGGTCTTGCCGTAGGTAAATTTAGTGGTAGCAACAGTGGTGCTGTTGGCGCTGCCGTTGGCGCAAATGCCTTTGCAACCGGTGATGTAGTACTCAATGGTGTGCCAGTAGGGCCCTCTCAAGGGTCTTTTGATACCGCATCGAGTGCAAACCAAGAATCCAGCGCTATCTCTAAAGCAGCTGCCATTAACAAAGTAAGTGACCGAACAGGTGTTAGGGCTGAAGTCAACTCAACCATTGTCAATGGTGGAACCATTACTGATGGCTCAGGACAAACCGGTAATGTCGACATTAATGGCGTGACCATTAATATTGCTTATAGTGCAAGTGACACTGCAACGGATATTCAGAACACTGTATTGTCAGCCGTTAATAATAAAGCCGGACAAACAGGCGTTAGAGCTGAAGCCTTTGGCGCAACGTTTAGATTAATCGCAGAAGATGGCAGAAACATAGAGGTTGCTAATCTAAATAACATCACCAACTCAGGCCTTTCAACATCGAGCACCCGAAGTTCAGTAACACTGCTTTCAGCGGGTAAAATTGAAATATCGTCTATCACGGGCAATGTTCAAGAGTCCGGGTTTGATATTGGTACATTTGGCTCATCCGAGAGTGGCCAGCTGATTCAAGACATCGATATCTCGACATCAGATGGGGCCATACTCGCCATTTCCGCAATCGACAATGCGCTGACCGCGATCAACTTCCAGAGAGCCAACCTGGGTGCGATTCAAAACCGTTTTGAATCGACCATTACGAACCAGGCAATTGCAGCGGAGAACTTTACTGAAGCCAGCTCTCGTATCAGAGATGCAGATTTCGCGGCTGAAACAGCTGAACTGTCTAGGTCTCAGGTTCTTCAAAGTGCGGGTTTATCAATACTGTCTCAGGCAAATAGCCAGCCACAGCAGGTATTGCAGCTACTTCAGGGTTAAATTTAGCTCTTTCAAGGTGCTCTCTATTCAATAGAAGCACCTTTTTCTTTACCCTCTTTTTCCGCAATGGTAGCTTAGCTAACGACTTCCTAACTAACTAAAACATTCATTCCGGTAATAATCCGATGCCTAATAAAAAAAAACCTCTTTCTTTTACACTTTTTGACCTGGAACGATCTATTGCGCAGAAGAATTACAAACTCTACGAAGACTTAATCATTGAGTTATTTAACTTCATGGACCAGCGCGCTGGATTGGAGTCAAACTATAAAGCCGACTCTTCAGGCAAGCTCACCTGTTCATATCAAGGGCTCGCGCCTTTAAGTAACCTAATGACGCTCAACGAGAAAGAGGATTTCTTTAGCCGTTTAGCGGCAACCATAACAAATTACTTGTCTGATATTCAGCACACACCCAATGACACCATACTGATTCACTTTATTATCTTCAAAAACTATATCGCAGAAATATTTTACTTAAGTTGTTATGCCAACATGGATCACATCATGTTTAACCGCGACTTAGTGGATAAAAACCTTTCCCTTAAGCTGCAAACAGAGCAGGACATCAAGTATCTATACACCTGCCTAACCCTAAACACGGGTATTGAATTTGATGCTACACAATTAGCCAGCGCAATCCCTCACTTTGGCATGTATTGGTACCTTGGCATGCTGTATGGATTTCACCACGCTTACAATAAACGCATTGAAGACAACTTCAATAAAGTGTTTGAAGCCCACCCTGTAATTAAAGATATGCAGCTTGATACTACAGCGGCAGAGCTTGTGGCTGCACCGTGGATGTTGTGTTCATATCTGGATAGAAATGATCGACATGATATGAAAGTTTCCATTAATAAGGCGATGGAAAACTGGGTTAGAAGTAAGCATATTTCACCTGGTGCAGAAAAGAAAATAGAACGGTATATAGCGAAAACAAAAAAAGTAAAGAAGATCGTCGTCTTGTCAGAACAATACAAGTCGCCTCATGCGATGTACCGCTGTTATCATCCTGAATTCAAGATATTAAAAGAGCACTTCCAAGTCACCTGCCTTGCAGACCCAGAAAAATATGATGAGTTATCTAGTAGGGATTTTGATCAAATCATAAATATTAGTGATACCGCTCAAGACCTTTCAAGCATCATTTCACAAATAGTTAAACTGGAACCCGACCTAATATTTTTCCCTTCATTAGGCATGGCAAAATGGACAATCCCACTTGCTAATGTGCGTTTAGCTAAATACCAGGTTATGTGTTACGGCCACCCTGCTTCGGCATTTTCAAAATACATTGACTACAGCTACTGCTCTGAACCTAGACAGGGCTGGGACTTCCAACAATTCTGCATGGAAAAGATTTCCCCAATATATCAAGGAAGAGAATTTATTTGGGAACCTCATCCTGAGTATAACCCCTTAGACATTCAAAAGCCTGAAGATGGGGTTGTTCGAATCGCTGTGAATAGCTCTCTTCCTAAAATAACACCTCGCTTTATACACATGTGCAGGGTTTTATTAGAGCACTCATCGGTACCCATTGAGTTTAATTTCTTTTTAGTAAGTCACGATATTGCATTTGAAAAGTCTGTTAATAACAAATTAGGTGGTGCTGTAAAAGTACACCCTCCAGCAAACTATATGACGTATATGAAGAATCTATCAGTTTGCGATTTAGCCATTGGTACCTTCCCTTTTGGTGGGTCGAATACCAATACCGACATTGCTTTACTGGGCATTCCAAAAATATTTTATAGTGAAGGTTGCGGCTTGGCTTCTTATTCAGACCAAACGGCACTTGAAAAACTAAACCCACCAGATATTTTAATGCCTAAAACTGAAGGTGAATTATTGGCGAATTTAATTTACTTAATTCATGACAAGACTTTAAGAGATGAACTTTCGCAACAGATAAAAGAGTCTGACCCTTATAAGCTGTTTTATGCTCATAAAACAGCTAAAGAGGCTGAAGAGAACTGCAAGCTTGTTGAGGTCATTGGCTGGATACAAGATAAACCCGAAGCGACACCACAAGAGTCGGTTCCTGCTCTAGATTGGCCTATAGAAATTACAATTAAATGACACATATACAAAATGATAAACCAGTGATTATCTATGGCAATGGCCATATGGCAAATATGTTGTTTCATTTTATGAAAGTAAACCATGATATAGCGTGCTTTGCAGTCGATGATCACTGCATAACTAACGACATTTTTGAGTCTTTACCGGTTATTCCATTTTCGCAAATAGAGAACCGCTTTCCACCAGCTACTCATAATATGATCATTTCGATTGGCTTTTGCCAAATGAATAGCCTGCGTAAACGTAAATACTTAGAATCTATCGACAAAGGCTATCAGCTTATTAATTACATACACTCTTCTGTTGTAATTCATGACACGAACACTCTGGGACAAAATAATATTATTCTAGATCATGCTTCCATACACCCTAACACCAAGATTGGTAATGGTAATTTTATCAGCAGTAATGGCAACTTAGGTCATGGCTGCACTGTTGGTGACTTCTGTTGGATAAATGCAGGCGTTTGTGTTGGTGGTGAATCACAGCTAGGTAGTCAAAGTTTTTTGGGTATGAACGCGACAATAGGACATGGCATTAAAATCGCTGACGAATCATTTATCGGCGCCCATACATTAGTAGCTCACGACACATTCCATAAAGAGGTATACCTATCAGAAAATGGAGTCAAGCATCGCTTGGATAGCGACCACTTCTTGAAATTCTCTTCTGTGACATAGCTAAAATATGACGTCCCCTATCATTAAGCGAATCAAAAAACATATTGAGGAAACCCCTTCAAAAACCGCGCTTATTTTTCAAGAAAAAGTTCTGACATACCGAGAGTTAGGTGAAAAAATTAACAGCCTCTCCTACTCTCTAAGCAAAAAAGGCATATCAAGAGGCGACCATATAGGCGTCGTGCTTCCGAACGGAGTGGAGTTTTGTCTCATTATGTTAGCCGCAGCAAACCTTGGTGCGACCATAGTGCCGCATAACACTAGCTTAACCGCAAGCGCACTGAGCCATGCTTTTGATAAATCAGAAGTCAGCCACTACATTGTTTGGCACAGCTTAGTCTCTGAACTGCAAGCTCAAACACGATCTAAAAATCCAAATAGCCTTTGGGTTTCTGCTGGAAAAAGCCTTAAAACGACCATTTATTTTGATGATTTACTAAATATTCACTGTGAGAGTGTATTAGGCAGTTTCAGTGTAGATGGAGATTCGGCATATATATTCACAATGACATCTGGCTCTACAGGTACTCCAAAGCCGATTATTTTATCGCAATCTTGCAAAATCAAGCGAGCAGAAGCCGCAATCAAACTTTATAACATTACCTCCTCAGATGTAGTTCTAGCAGCCACACCGCTATATCATTCCCTAGCTGAACGTTTAGTATTAACGCCCTTAATGACCGGCGGCACAGCGGTTATCATGGCGGGTTTTAGCCCTAACCAATGGTTTACTCTTATAGAGAAATACAAAATCAGTTTTACGATTGCCGTTTCTTCTCAACTCAAAAAGATCAATGATGAGCTATCAAATTCCAGCTACAATTTAAACTCTTTACGCTGCCTTGTCTCTTCTTCTGAGCGCTTATCTCAAACACTTAAAGTAAGTTTACTGAATGAATTAAAGTGCGAATTTCATGAGTGTTATGGTGCTTCTGAAGCAGCTATAATATCTAACCTTGATCACAGCAAAAAAAACAACAAAATGGATTCAGTCGGAAAACCTATAGCCGGTGTTGATGTTCGAATACTAGATAATTCAGGACAATGTCTGGCTTCTGGCAATATTGGCGAGATAGCCTGTAAAACACCCATGGCGTTTTCAGGTTATTTCAAACAAGCCGAGAAAACCCAGGCTTCTTTTGTGGACGACTATTTTCTAACCGGTGATTTGGGTCAATTAGATGAAGATGGCTTTCTTTACTTTTGTGGTCGTAAAAAAGAAATTATTATTACTGGGGGCATCAATGTCTATCCAAAAGATATTGAAGATGTTTTACTTAAACATTCAGATGTTTTTGAAGTTGCAGCAATTCCACTAGCAGATGAGTCACTTGGAGAAATAGTAACCGCAGTTATCGTTAGTAATGCCACTATAAATGAGCGTGATCTCCAGCGTTTATGCGCAAAGAACCTTGCTGATTACCAACAACCTAGAAAGTATATATTTATCAAACAACTTCCCAAAAACACACTAGGTAAAGTAATGAAGCCATTACTTATAGAACAACTTTCTAACGCCATTGAGAGTACCTCATGACGCATCATAAACCTTTATTAATCGGTTTTATTGGTGGGTCCATTGAGTCCGCAGTGGGACAAACTCATCAAATTGCTTCACAAATGGATGGTCGCTGGAAGTTAGTTGCCGGTTGTTTTAGCCGTTCATCTGACATTAATTCAAAAACAGCAGAACATTGGGGCTTAGAAAAACAACAGACCTATGGAAGCTGGCATGAGTTATTAGAGCATGAGCAAGGGAAGTTAGATGCAGTTGTTATTCTTACGCCAAC
>CAXBDA010000039.1:0-28583 GCA_963974595.1 uncultured Oleiphilus sp.
CCGGTTGGACGGGCGGCCCTTATGGTGTTGGCCAGCGTTTCAGTATTCCTGTTACACGCGCTATTATTAGTGCTATTCAGTCGGGATCTTTAACGGATGCTAAAACTGAGCATTTGGATGCATTAAATTTAGACGTGCCGACGTCATTAGACGGTGTCGATTCTAAGTTGCTAAATCCACGTAATACGTGGGTGAATGCTGAAGAATATGATGCTAAAGCAGCAGACTTAATAACTCAGTTTGTCGAAAACTTTAAGAAATTTGATGTCTCTGATGCCATTGTTGCAGCAGGCCCTCAAGCTAAATAAGGAAATTTAATTTTCTTATTTAGCTCTCAGATTAGTTAAAGCCCTAAAGTAATCGCTTTAGGGCTTTTTTTATAAATAAGGTCTCTAAAGTGGCTTGTTACAAACCTTTTTCAATTTCAGCATTTAGATGAATACTTGTAATAGCCCACCTTCTTCAGCAAAAATCTAAAGTCATGCTATCCTCAATATTTTTGATATATAAAAAGAGGTCTTAACAAATGTTAAGGTTAATGATGATCTTTTAATTTAATATTCAATTTATCATCAAAAATAGTGTTACGTACGTTAAATTAGAATGTATTTCGTGTAAAAGAAAAATACTAATCGTGGAGAGAGTAATGTCATCAGAATTATATCCAAATTTGTTAAAGCCACTTGATCTAGGTTTCACTACATTAAGAAACCGTGTGATTATGGGTTCAATGCATACTGGTTTAGAAGAAGAAAAAGATGGCTTAAATCGAATGGCTACTTTTTTTGCTGAGCGTGCTAAAGGCGGCGTAGCGCTGATTGTAACCGGTGGTTTTGGTCCGAATGAAGAAGGTGCCACGCATCCGCATACTCAACTCGTTAAAACCAAAGAAGATGCCTTAAAGCATCGTGTGATTACCGATGCTGTTCATAAAGAAGGCAGTAAAATCTGTATGCAGATTTTACATACAGGTCGTTATGCCTTTAGTCCAAAATCAGTAGCTCCTTCTGCTATTCAAGCGCCAATTAACCCATTCAAACCCAAAGAGTTAGATGAAGAGGGCATTGAGAAGCAGATTAATGATATTGTCCAGTTGGCTGTGAATGCTCAAGTTGGTGGTTATGACGGAGTTGAAATCATGGGCTCTGAGGGCTACTTCCTTAACCAGTTCCTTGCTAAGCGGACTAACCATCGAGATGACCGCTGGGGCGGTGAATATGAAAATCGTATGCGTTTGGCGGTCGAGGTCGTACGTCGTACGCGTAAAGCTGTTGGTACTGACTTTATTATCATTTATCGCTTATCGATGCTCGATTTGGTTGAAGGTGGAAGCACCTACGAAGAGGTATTACAGCTAGGTAAAGCAATCGAGAAAGCTGGTGCAACGATTATTAATACCGGTATTGGCTGGCATGAAGCACGTATTCCTACCATTGCGACCAAAGTGCCGAGAGCGGCATTTACATGGGTAACCGCAAAGTTCAAAAAAGAATTATCTATTCCGCTAATTACATCGAACCGAATCAATACCCCAGAAGTTGCCGAAGAAGTGTTGAGTCGAGGTGATGCAGACATGGTGTCCATGGCGCGGCCATTCTTGGCTGACCCTCTTTTTGTCCAGAAAGCAATGGAAGGTAAGAGTGATGAGATTAATACCTGCATTGCTTGTAACCAAGCCTGTCTAGATCATGTGTTTAGTGGGAAAATGACTAGTTGTTTAGTTAACCCTAAGGCCTGTCACGAAGAAGAATTTGCATCAAAACCTGCAGAGAAGATTAAGAAACTTGCCGTGATCGGCGCTGGCCCTGCTGGCTTGGCTTTTGCAACATCTGCCGCAGAGAGAGGTCATCAGGTTACTTTATTTGATGCAGCTAATGAAATTGGTGGTCAGTTCAATATCGCTAAGCAAATCCCTGGTAAAGAAGAGTTTTTCGAAACCATTCGTTATTTTGGCAAGATGATCGAAAAAAATGGCGTTACTTTAAAGCTAAATACACGGGTGACAGCCAGCGATTTTGAGGGCGATGCGTTTGATGAAGTCATACTCGCAACAGGTATCAAGCCGAGAACACCTGAAATTGAAGGGGTTGATCACCCTAAAGTACTAAGCTACATCGATGTCATTAAGAATAAAGTACCTGTTGGCAAGAAAGTCGCTGTGATTGGTGCAGGCGGTATTGGCTTTGATGTATCTGAGTTTTTAGCACATCAAGGCACAGCTACCAGCCAGGATATTCCTGCCTTCATGAAAGAATGGGGTGTCGATATGACATTGCAGTCTAGAGGTGGTATCGAAGGCGTTCAAGCAGAAGTGACAGTGTCTCCTAGAGAGATCTACTTGCTTCAGAGAAAGAAGTCTAAAGTTGGTGCCAAGCTCGGTAAAACAACGGGTTGGATTCATCGAACAGGCCTGAATAATAAAGGCGTGAATATGATGCCCGCTTGTAGCTATGAAAAAATAGACGACCTAGGGTTACATATCGATATTGCTGGCGAAAAGAAAGTCTTAGAAGTTGATAATATTATTTTATGTGCTGGGCAAGAGCCGTTACGGGATTTAGTGGAGGGCTTAAGTAAGCCTTATCATCTAATTGGTGGTGCTGATATTGCGGCTGAATTAGATGCTAAGAGAGCAATAAATCAAGGAACGCGTTTAGCTCTGGATATCTAAATCGAAGTGCTTTGCTTAAACCGGCTCAAGTGTGACTTTTGCCGGTTTTTATTTTTCTTGGCTACTAATTTGTTTTCGAAGACGAGAAAGGCTAACCGGCGTCATGCCTAAAAATGAGGCTATATGATATAGAGGCACGCGCTCTAAAAATTGAGGGTACTCATGACAGAACCAGCGATAACGTTGCTCGCCATTGCCTAATAAGCGTTTTCCATCACGCTTGGCATTGCGAACAAAAAGGTTGTGCATAAAGGTGATTTCAAAGCGAAGTATTTCGGGCCGGTCAAAGCCGTAAGCATGAAACTGATGATAATTTGCTACCACTAAGTAAGCGGGTTCTAAGGCCTGAATATAGTAAGGGCATGGCGAGCCATTCACAAAAGTAGAAATTGGACCGAGTAATTCCCCTTCATCATAAAAGCCTTCATTAATTTCATTGCCTTCATGGTCAATATAATAAAGCCTTAAAATACCCTCTGAAATATAGAAGAAGTCTTCACAGATATCACCGGCTTTTATCCAATGTTCACCTTCTTGTATATGTTGAAGTGAGAAGATATCGATGCAGTCAGATAATTGCGCATTAAACTTAAGTTCAAAGCTACTTAGCATCTTGGTGAAGTGTGGGTCCACAGTCATCTCCAAAAAAGAGTACTAATTAGATAAGGGCTTTGATGTTGATAATGAAGTGATCAATGCTTGAGCCGCAACTTTTGGTGCTTCTATCATGGCTAAATGACCAATATTATTTAAAACGATAGGGGTTGAATTTGAAATAAGCGTTGAGTATCGGTGTATATTTTCAGCATTAATGACGCGGTCCTCTTTCCCCCATAGAATTAAAGTAGGCGCCTGTATTTGAGAGAAATTTTGATCTAATTTTTTATCAAGATCCCTACGAATATCGGTAAATATCTTCTGATTAAGCGCCATTCGTTTAATAGATTTCTCGGCCTGAACAGCCAAAATCGACTGAGGGATAAAAGGCTGATCCTCCATGACAAAGTCGATAACTTGATAAAACTCTTCAGCGGTATTTACTATCAGAGGGTTAGAGCCTTGTTCTAAAGCATGATCTAGTTGAGATGGAATATCATGAATGCCAGCAGGGCTAATCAGCATCAGTGTCTTTACGTTTTCAGGATATTTTGCTGCATACAGTGCTGCAATCGCACCTCCCATTGAGTTGCCTACAATGTGGACTGCTTGTTGAGTGTACTGTGTGATGAAGTGATGAAGGTAATCGACTTGGCTTGTTATGCTGTAATCAAGAGATAAGTTGATGGGGTGTTGGCCATGACCTAAAAGATCGATAGCATATATTTCAAACGTGTTTGGAATATGTTGGCTAAAGCGCAACCAGTTTTCTTTATTTGCACTAAAACCATGAAGAAGAATGACTGTTTCAGCTGCTTGGGAGATATCGCGTGACAGATAGTAATAGTCTAAGCCATTGAGTGTTGTCTGCTTTGGTGTGAGCCCAGCTTTTTCAGACTCAAATTCGATGGCAAAATCATAAAGCTCATAACGGAAATAATGGTTAGCTATTTGAAAAGAAGTAAAAACGAAGCCTATTATTATCAGTGCGTATAGCGCTCTTTTCATGATTTAACCTTTAGCCTTGTTAACAAGCGGAAGCGCAACCTGCCAGGCGTTTAAGTCCTTCAAGGTCTATGATGTGTAAGTCGGTTCGTTTAATTTCAAGTAAACCATCTTTTTGAAAGCGTTTGAATAACCGGCTAACTGTCTCAGCGGCCATATTCAGGTGGTTGGCAATATCTCTTCTTGGCATCATTAAATTAATGCGTGTTTCAGAATATCCACGTTGTTTGTAGCGTTCAGAAAGTGTCAAGATAAAACCGGCTAATTTTTGATCGGCAGCATGTTCCACCGTCATCGCTTGCGATGTATGTACTTCCTTACTCATTAAGCTAAATAATTGGCGTTGAAGAGAGGGTAGTTTTCCGGCTAGGTTTTCTAAATCGTTGTAATTAATACCACAAACGGAAGAGGTGCCAAGCGATATAGCGGTAGAAATGTATTTTTTAGGGTAAATAGCATCTAGGCCAAATAACTCACCTGGTAAGTGAAAGCCAAGAATATGCTCATTGCCGTTTGCATCGATGACGACAGTTTTAAAAATGCCAGATTTAACCGCAAAAATTCGTTCAAATTTTTGATCGGCACGATAAACGGGCTGATTATCTTTATAAGGGGATGATGCTTCTATTATATTCTCAAGTTCATTCATGTCTTGATAGTCTAACCCCAAAGGTAAACATAATTTACCTAAACCGCACTGGCTACACTTTAAAAAAGAAGTCGTAATAGCTGAATTTTGGTTTGACATGTAAGAATCACCATAATAAGAAATTATAGGGTCTTACTATACCTAGGTTCTTCGGTATTCTGTAGTGTTGTTTGCGTGAAATAAGCATCAAATTTCATGGCGATGTTCCTTAAGAAAATTCGACCTTTATGCGTGACCTTAAAATCTTTGTCGGTCATTTCGATTAAGCCATCATTTTCAAGGTCGTATAAGCTGTTCAACTCGCTTTTGAAATATCGATGGAAGAATATATTGTGCTCATCGCCAAAATCACTGTATTCAACGACGCCATCACACATAATTTGCTGGATTAAATCAGAGCGGATTCGATCATCATTGCTTAAATTAACTCCACGTTTAATGGGGAAATGACCTTTTGAAATAGCATCTTTATACTTTGAAATTTCGGTCACATTTTGGCTGAAGCCATCATTTACACGGCTGATTGCGCTAACGCCTACCCCGATTACATCGCATTCAGCGTGCGTTGAATATCCCTGAAAATTACGTTGTAGCCCGCCATTTTTTAAGGCTTTAGCAAGGCTGTCTGTTGGTAGGGCGAAATGATCCATACCGATATAGATATAACCTGCTTCAGTGAGGCGTTTAATACTATCCGTAAAAATAGCTAACTTTTGCTCAGTATTGGGTAAGTCTGAAGTCTGTATAAGGCGCTGTGCAGGGATACGTTGAGGCATATGTGCATAATTATAAAGTGCTATTCTATCGGGTCTGATGTCAATGATTTCATCTAAGGTTCTAGAAAAACTTTCTTGAGTCTGCTTGGGTAAACCATAAATGATGTCTAGAGAAATAGAGCTCACCTTATTTTCTCTAGCCGAAGAAATAACGGCCTCTACTTGTTCTTTGCTTTGCTCACGATTAATTGCTTTTTGTACATCAGGGTCAAAATCCTGAATCCCGATACTGATCCGGTTAAAGCCCATACTGGTTAACTCATACATTTCATTCGGGGTAACCGTTCTTGGGTCGACTTCAATTCCTATTTCGAGCGTATCGGGCAAGCCTAAATGAAAGTTTTGGGCAAGTACTTCCATTACTTCTCTGAGTTGCTGAGGTTTTAAAAATGTGGGGGTGCCGCCGCCAAAATGAATTTGTTGGAGGAGTCGGTCATCTTCATAAAGCTTTGCATGCATTTCTATTTCTTGATAAAGATAATCGAGATAATCATTCGCCATCTGCTGCTTATGAGTAATGATTTTATTACATCCGCAGTAATAACAAAGTGATTTACAGAAGGGTACATGGATATAAATAGAGAGCGGTTTAGGAATAGGTAACTCATTACTCGAGATAGCTTGCTGTCTATAGTCAGCCTCTGTAAATCCGTCATGAAATTGAAGTGCAGTTGGATAGGAAGTGTACCTTGGGCCATATACATCGTATTTATTCAATAATGACGCGAGGTTTTCAGTTGCTACCTGCGATTTCATGGTTTACTCCTCAAAATATTAGGGAGAAAGTGTAAGTGTGTGCAGGTAAATTTGCCTTGACGTGGGTCAAGATAAATACTTTACGCTAATTCTTGTAATTAAAAATTAATGTAAAGTGCAAGCAAGAATGAGGGCTAGTATTTTTGATTTTATTTCGGAAAAGAAGCTTGATGAAATTTAAGTTGCAAGCTTGAACCACCGTCTTGAAAATGATGATACACAATTCGGCTTACATTGGCATAAGGCACATTTATATTTCATAAATGTTCTTTTGGCATACCCAGAACACGCCACGAAGCTTCTGGCCACCAATCGGTTCACCATGTCGAATTAAATCAATGCTTGTTTCTGTAAACATTCATTATCCTCATGTGCCGTGCTGATTAAGTATCAACCAGATAGCTCTGATAGAGCGCTTGATACTGGGCTTTCTTTTTAAGCAATTGTTTTTCAGAGAAGGCCTCAATCAATAGTTTACATGCTTCTTGAACTAAGCTTATTTGTCCTGCTAACTCAAGAAACATAAAGGCATGTTCTGCTTTTTCAATATTATTATTTTGTAAAAATACCACGAGCATTTTAAGGTAATAATCGGGCTCTATGTATTTTTTTGCTGCGCCTCGGCTTGGCGTAGATATTTGAATATCTTGAAAAATAGAGTACATTGCCGGGTAGTCTTGTTTAATTAAAGCATCCTCTATTCTACGCTGGGCTAACTTTCCAAACATGGCTTCTTCTGGTAACAGTTTTTCAAGATGATAGCTGCTTTCGAGTATTTGTCCTGAGTTGGGTTCTGCTTCAATGAGTAACCTGAGTCGCTGACGGGCATACGTAAAGTTAAAACGAGATAAAGCGTTGAGTGCTTCTGCATAACTCGCTCTAGTCGATTCAGAGAGTATTGGTATTGTTTTTTGTGCTTCAGGAATACTATTCATTGTGCGGCATGTAAACCGATAGATAGTTTGTGCGTTGATTATGCCAGCAAAGAGCAGTGGTAGTAGTGCATAGAGGCTTTCTTTACTGAGCGTTTGGTAGGCAATATCCTGCGTTATTTTTAAGTAAATCAAGGTCACGCCGATAATTAAAAAGCTTTTTTTGTGGGCAAAGCGTGTTCGAAAATGCCGTTGAATAAAGACTGAAGCACTTAAAGCAATCAGTATATATATCAGGGCATTTAAGCCAAAAAGTGGTTTGGAAAATGAATGAGCAATAGAAAGGTATAAGCTCGCATAAATAAGGCTGAAACTAATAATAAAGCCCGCTAAATAAATCCTTTTAACAGCACGTTCAATCATGGTGCAGAGCAGGAGCAATAAAATAATATTTGAGAAGAAGTTTGTCGCTTGTTGATCTATAAAAATATAGCTGAGTAAATTACTTATCTTTGGAGAGGCTATAAATCGCTCGGGAATAACAGAAAATTGATAAGTAGATAAGCCGTTTAATATTTGTTTTATCGCTTTATTGTGCGTTAACCAATACGTTTTTTCTTTATGTGAAAAGTATATAGCGGCTTTCTTTTCAAGAAAAATACGAAAGCTTCTATCGGATAAAATAAACTTGGTCAGCTTATTATTATCTTCTAATTTAACGGCTTCTTGGATACTCGCTAGTTCGCCTTCTGACCCTATATTTTCTATTTGCAGGCGTTTGTTGTAGAAGTCTTGATAGAGAGGTTTTTCGGTTTTTAGAAGGTATTTCGAGTGATAATCGAAAAGCAGACTCCATACTTTCTGATCATGAGTGTGGCATAAATAGAATGCCGCGCTCGCCATCAAGACAATGATCACCCCCACAATTGGAAATTGAGAGATGGCCAGTTGCCCACTGGAGGCTGATGATTTTCGAATTAACGTTTCTTTGGAGTCCATGCCCAAATCATTTCCATTAAAATAGGCTCTTTGCCTTCAGCATCGGTGACAGTGACTTTAACGCTTGTTTCACCCTTTTCTTGTGTTTGCATCGCGGATATTTGTGCTTTCGTTAAACTGGCAACCGCTTTCATATCACCTTTTGCACGTTTTACATAATCAGCCTTAATTGTTTTGATAACCGGGATAGAAGAGTCAGGTATATTCATACCAACAACATAGCCACTGGCAGACTCTGCAATAAGAATGCTTGCGACAGCATGGACAGAGCCAATGTGATTCTGTACCGATTTTTTGTTTTTTAATTTAATGACCGCTTTTTGTTCGTTTAACTCTTCTATGATTGTGCCAGCAGTACCGGTAAATTTAACCATTTTACCAAAAAAAGTTGAGAGTGCTTTTGATCTTAAAAACACGGGTAGTGCATTTATATTGCTCACAATTTTATTCAGTTTGTTTTTTGGTGACATCTGTTCTTCCTTAAGAAAATAACGGTTATGGTTTAACCAAAAGTGTCGAAACCAAGACGGGTTCACAAAATAAGTTGATTATACATGGTTCTTCAAGGCGAGTTTTAATATAAATGCTACCGATATCAAAATAAGCGCGTTATAATCGCGCCACTTTAAAACAGGAGATACCTGAAATGAGCAATTTACAGCAACAATTTGAAGAAACCGTTAATTTTGTTCAAAATTCTGACGGTGAAGTTCAGTTATCGAATGAACAGAAGCTGCAAATGTATGCACTTTATAAACAAGCAACTGAAGGTGATGTTACGGGGAAAAAACCCGGCATGATGGATTTTGTTGCAAGAGCAAAATACACAGCTTGGGAAGAATTGAAAGGCCAGTCAAAAGAGCAGGCCATGCAAAAATATATTAATGAAATTGAAACATTAAAGCGTTAAGTTAGCTCACTCTTTGGGTCAGCCTTTTGGCTTGATCCATTATCTATGACAATAAAAACAATAATTATAAGAGGCTCGCACATGGACTGTGAGTTATGCATAAGTCTCTATAAGCTGTAAAAAAGGAGTTAACATGAGTAATATCATTGCATTAGATGAGTGTCTTCCAGGTTTATCAACTGAATTGGCACAGGCAGTTAAAATTCAACACTTAAGTACGCGCACCAGCCATACTTATCAACATTGGATTAGCCAGTATCTTGCTTACTACGACTTACAAAGCCCCAAGTTATTGACGGAAAAAAATGTCAGTGATTTCTTACGGCATGTGACAAAAAGCATGTCGCTATCGAGAGCTCGCTTAAATCAAGCGCGTGCAGCGTTAGTTTTTCTATATGACAAAGTGCTTCATAAGCCGTTGAAGCAAACGTCGTTGGTAGCCTAACCATTAGACCCCTGTATCCTTTTTGGAATAGCAATTAGCGCTTGGATTTAGACCACTTTAAAACTTCAATTAACCCCAAAAATATATGGTAACTAGAGGTTGCCGGTAAAGGATGGGTTTTAGGTTTATTGTGGGCATCTAGATATTCGTGCCAAGAGCCATCTTTTATCAGATAATATTCAAATAAAAATGTGAGCGTTGTAACTAAATGCTTTTGTGTTTTCATGTCGCTTGATTGATGGGCACAGAGTGCTTTCAAATACTCTGTAATCGGCCAGATGCGTTTTTCAGCATCGAGCACTTCGCCTGTGTTTGCATGAATTTGATTGTAAATTCCACCCTTTGGGTCGAAGCCATGTTCACGGGCTTTCTTCCAGAGTGAGTCAGCAATCTCTAAATAATTTTTATCAGGGAAAATTTTATTCGCCTGATGAAGTAGCCAAATCCATTCGAAATGATGGCCCGGTTCAATGCTTACGCCTAATGTCTCGTGAACAGACCAGTCGTGGTTAAAGTACTCGATTAAACTGGCCGATGGCGCATTAAAGAAATAGTCAGACATTAACGTTAATAACTTTTTAATTTCTGCTTTATAGCTTTGGTTAGAGGTGGCTTTGTAAGCAGCGAGATAGCCTTCCAGTAAATGCATATGCGGGTTTTGTCTTCTTACTAAACTTCCAGAGTAAGGAAATTCTTCTAAGAAACCACCTTGTTCACAAGCCATTTTATTTTTCAGGAATAGGTGTGTGTGCTCTATAAATTCAAGTGCACGTTTGTCTTTCGTTGCGTCAAAGTAATAACTGAAGGCTAGTAGTACAAAGGCTAAGGCATAACAATCTGACTGCCGATCTTTTATGCTTAAATCATCATTTAAGGAAAAAATCCATGCCTCATCTACCCAGTAATGAGACAGTATAAAGTTAAAGAGTGGTTTTAAGGGCTTAAGCCATTGCTCATCTTTGGTTTCAATAAAGGCGTGTGAGAAAGTATAAAGTTGACGGCATTGACTTAATAAACGAATACGACCAACAGGATTAACTGACCAGTCATGATTTAAACTTTCATAGCTATAACCAAGCTCGGGGTGGATACCATGCTTTAACCACTGGGCTAATAAGTTGTCGAAAAGGTAGTTTTGGCTATCTTTTATAAGTGAATCCAGCATGCATTAATCGCCCTGTCTTTCTGACACTATTCGAACCTGACTGTTTTCGAATTTTAAATAAAAGCAGCTTTTTCGTTCAGTATGACAGGCTGCGCCTTCCTGATTAACCGAAGCTAGCAACACATCGCCATCGCAGTCAATTCTTAACTCAATCAGGCTTTGCCAGTGACCAGAGCTTTCACCCTTGCGCCAAAAGGCTTGACGAGATCGAGACCAATAACACATTTTTGATGTACTCAGTGTTTCTTCCAAAGACCTTTTGTTCATCCAGGCAAACATGAGTACTTCTTTGCTTTCATGGTCTTGAGAAATAACCGGGATAAGCCCGTCGTCATTAAAGACTAATTCATCAAGAACCTTTGCAAGGGGATAAGTGCTATCTGTCGGGTTATTTTCAATAGACTTGAACCAAGATTTCATGTGGCCTCAGTAAAATAATTAAGCGTTTAAATGTTTCTTTTTGGTGTACTGGCTCATAAAGCTGTTGTTCATACCAAGCAGGAATGACGCAATGTAAATAAAGCCGAGTGTTAAAATGATCGCAGGGCCTGTCGGCCAACCTGCATGATAGGACAACAGTAGGCCAATATAACAGCTAACAATGGCGATCAGGCAGGAGCTTAATAACAGCATATCCAAACTTTTTACCCAATAGCGGGCAGCAGCTGAAGGTAAAATCATCATGCCCACCGATAATAAGGTACCCAATGCATTGAAACCACCGACTAAATTCAACACCACAAGCATTAAGAAGGAAAAGTGCGCAAGAGGGCTTAAATGACTGACAGATTGCAGGAATAAACGATCCATACACTCCAAGACTAAGGGTCGGAAAACCAATGCCAGCATGATAAGTGTGAGTGTTGCAATACCGCCCAACAAGTATAAAGCTTCATTGTGCAAGGCTAAAGCAGAGCCAAAGAGCACGTGTAATAAATCAACCTGACTGCCATGTACAGAAATAATGAGGACGCCCAAGGCTAAGGATATCAAGTAGAACGCTGCCATGCTCGAGTCTTCAGCAACCGAGGTCATGCGTGAGACTAAACCCGACAATAAAGCAACGGTACAGCCAGCAATAATGCCGCCAATGGTCATCGCTTCTATCGACAAGCCGGCAATAAAAAAGCCCACTGCTGCACCAGGTAAAATGGCATGTGCCATGGCATCGCCTGTTAAGCTCATACGGCGAAGCATCAAAAACACACCTACCGGCGCAGCACTAATAGAAATAGCAATACAGCCAATTAAGGCACGTTGCATAAATGAAAAGTCGGCAATGGGTTGAATGAACCATTCAAATATCATTCAGGCACCTCATGAGTACCACAATAAACAGCGTGTTCATCAAAGGCTTCATTTAATTTACGTGCACGCAACCAATTGGCATCGGTTAACACTTCGTTTGTCGGGCCAAAAGCAATCGGCTCTCTCGATAACAGCAAGCATTCTGGAAAGTGATGACGAACTTGATCAAGGTCGTGGAGAATAGCGATGATAGTCTTGCCTTGTTGATGCCAAGTAGAAATCATATGCAATAAATCATGGGTGGTTCGGCTATCGACGCCGGTAAAGGGTTCGTCCAATAAGATAAGTTTGGCATCTTGAACCAGTAAGCGAGCAAATAAGACCCGTTGCATTTGTCCGCCAGATAATGACGCTATTAGCCGTTTCTCAAAGCCTTTCAGATTAAGCTGAGAAAGCGCAAACGCAACCTGTTCCTTATGACTCTTTTTTAAACGTCCGAAGGCGCCAATCTCATTCCATGCACCGAGCGCGACAAGCTCCTGAACCGTAATTGGAAAGCTTCTATCTAACTGGTTTAGTTGAGGAAGGTAGGCAATATCTTTTTTTTCAATGCCATTTAAATGAATATGGCCATCGAGCGGTTGAATTTGCCCCATAATGCCTTTGAAAAGTGTCGACTTGCCTGCACCATTGGGGCCGACAAGTGCAATCAAGGCACCCGCAGGGACACTATAATTCAAATGATGAACTGCCGGGTGAGCTTCATAGCCGAGCGTTAAATTGTCAAAAGATATCAACATGAATTACCTAGTGACAATCCATATGCCAAACCAAAGAACAGCGCTTAAGCCAAGGGCTAATATGAGTCGTTGGATTAATCCACTCTCTAACAGCGTTCTGCGCGACATAATTTGCCTATAAATAGTAAAATATCGGGAATCCTATGTGATAGCATACTAAAATGCAATCGAGTATAGGCTGGCTAAGGTGTTAGCGGCCATGCAAAGGCCTCAAATTAATAAAAGTACCGAAAAAAGAGCAGCCCATGGTATCAGAAAGTATGATTGAACTACTCAAGTTATTGAGTATTCCCGTTATCGCCGGTCTGGTCGGCATCATCACCAATTGGCTAGCCATTAAACTAACCTTTTATCCGATTACATTTTGGGGTATTAAGCCGTTTTTAGGCTGGCAAGGCATCATTCCCTCGAAAGCCAGAAAAATGGCTGAAATCAGTGTCGATTCGACGCTGTCTCGTTTAGGTTCCGTCAGCGAAGTTATTGAGCAGATGAATCCTGTCATTATTGGTGAGCATATTTTATCAACACTCGAGCCGCGTTTAGACGAGTTAGTGGATGAAATCATGCGTAAGCAGCATCGAACGTTATGGCAGAATTTACCTAAACCGCTTAAACAAATTGCCTATACACGTGTTAAAGAGGAGCTGCCTAAGGTTGTTGATAATTTAGTGGCAGATATCGCGCCTAAAATTGAATCTTTATTCGACCTGAAAGCCATGGTGATTGATCACCTGGAAAAAGATAAAACATTACTAAACAGGATCTTTCTAGAGTGTGGCGAAAAAGAGTTCGCATTTATTGTTAAAAGCGGTTTATGGTTTGGTTTTTTATTCGGCTTACCTCAATTACTACTTTGGTACTTTTTCCCTTCACCACTTATTTTACCTATCTGTGGATTCTTGGTCGGATGGGCAACAAACTGGCTGGCTTTAAATATGATTTTCCGGCCAGTTGCGCCCTTCAAGTTTTTAGGGCTAAAAGTTCATGGTTTATTCCTTAAACGCCAAGATGAAGTATCTGAGTCGTTTTGTAGCATCATTACTGAAGAAATACTCACGGTTGAGCTGATCGTACAGGCAATGCTGACAGGTAAAGAAGCACCACGAACAAGGGCGATTATCCAGCGCCATTTTGAAGAACTGGTAGATGAAGCCGTTGGCCTTATTAAGCCACTGACACAAGCCGCTATGGGGCCAAAAAGCTTTGCTGATCTGAAACAAGATACTGGGCAAAAGGCGATAGATCTATCTGCTCAAACGCTCAAAGACCCACTCTTTAATCGCCAGCGTGCTTTGGTTGTAAAAGAAATTATGTCTGAGCGAATGAAACAATTGCCTTCTGAAGAGTTTCAGGATTTACTGCGTCCCTGCTTTCAAGAAGATGAGATCAAGCTCATCATTATTGGTGGTCTCTTGGGCGCTCTGGCAGGCGCAGGGCAATTAGCATTTATCTTTGGACAGTCACTGCTTAGCGTATGAAACTCACAACAAACCAACTCCAAGTTCAATTCCAAACATTAAAAAATAATAGAATTTTCGAATTCTTTGTAATTTTTATCATTATAATTTCTGCTTTAGAAATTGGTGCAAAGACGTATGCGCTGTCTGATAATGCACTAAAAATAACGCAATATTTAGATGTGTTTATCACGCTGTTCTTCCTTGTAGAGATTGTCATTCGTTTTATTGCAGAACCCAATAAACGCGCCTTCTTTAAAAGTGGCTGGAATGTTTTCGACACCTTGGTCGTGCTGATTAGTTTAATACCCGTTAACGATTCTGAAATGGCTTTACTGGCGCGTTTAGTCAGGGTTTTCAGGGTGCTACGAATGGTCTCGGTGGTTCCCGAGTTGCGTATTCTGATTAACTCCTTATTGAAAGCCATGCCTCAGCTTGGCTATGTCATGCTCTTGATGTTTATTATTTTCTATATTTACGCAGCGGTCGGCAGTTACTTATTTCAAACGATTAATCCTGAGTTATGGGGTAATATTGCAATTTCTATGCTGACTCTATTTAGAGTGATGACTTTTGAAGATTGGACTGATATTCAATATGAAACGATGGATGTCTATCCTTTAAGCTGGATTTATTACCTCACCTTTATTTTCCTGACAGCCTTCGCCTTTTTAAATATGGTGATTGGTATCGTGGTTAATGTTATGGAGGATGAGCATGCCAAAGCAAGAGCCTTAGAGCATGGCGATGAGCCAACGATGTCAGAGTTGAAATCAGAAATTACTGAATTAAAAGCCATGATTAGGGAATTAAAACTGCCCTTAATGAAGATCAATGAAAGAGAGTGAGTCATGCTAAAAGAAGGCCTTATTGAGCCTAGTCGTAAACAAGTTGAATTTGCCAAGCGTGAGCGTGAAATCTTAAAGGCAGCTATTAGCTTATTTGAAGGTCCGAGATGGGAAACTGTTACCGTTGAGCAGATTTCCAAAAAAGCTGAAATAGGCAAAGGTACGGTATATAAGCATTTTACGTGTAAAGAGGAGATCTATGCGAATATCGCGACAGATTTTTCTAAGAGAATTTTAGGTGCTTATGATGTTATCGATTTTATACCCCAAACAGAAACGCAGATCGTCTTGGATTCAATTCAGCAACTGATTCGAATTTCATTTGATCTTTTTTTAAATAATCCTGTTGAAGCAAAAATGTCTTTTTATTGTAAGCGTGCCGATTTTCGTGAGCGTTTGACGGATGATTTAAGGCGGCAATTTGAAGTGTTAGATACCCAATTTGAAGAGTATATCGGCGCTATTTTGCAAAAAGGCATTGAGATGGAGCTCTTTCCAAATATGCCGGTTGAGCATCTAATGATAGGGCTAGAAGCCACATTTGATGGTGCTGTGGGTATGATCTGGAATGGTGATATCAACTGTCTGTCGGTGACTGACCAAGAAACATACGTCAATATTGTCAGTGAGTTTATGATAGCGGGCTTGATTGGTTTGAAAAATAAAGAAAAGCAGAATGTTTAGATAACACTGAGATGGCTTAAAAAGTAAAAGGGTACAGCAATCCATGCCGTACCCTACAATTAGCGCTTCCGTTACTAATCCTTTAGTCGTTACTATCCTTAACCTTCCTTGACAGTCCTTGTTTTGCGTCCGTCCTTGTTTTTCCTTTCGTCCTACGACTATTCCCTAGCAAAGAGCAATCTTTCTCTATAATCCTTACATCCTGACATAATCCGTATGCCTTTGTGTCCGTACGAGATACATAATACGAAACAGACCTAAGCAATAAAAGAAGATATCACCTAAAGCTATGTAAGAGATATCTCACAAAGAGCTCTTAAGGCTTATTTGTCTGCGTTAGTTGTATCCTTTTCTTCAGAAATTAAAGAAAATTGAATTTGTTTGCGTGGCCAATCTATTTGTTTGAGTTGTACCTTAACGATCTGATCTAACTCGAAAGATTGGCCTTTATTGGTAATGATCATACGCTCTTGATTAAAGCTGTATTTACCTTCCATTTCTTTCGTTGAAATAAAGCCTTCAATACCATTATCAATCAACTTCACTTGGAAGCCGGTTGAGAAAACGCGTAATACGTTGGCGTCGAAAATATCTTTCTTCTTGGCTATAAACTGACACTTTAACCATTGCTCTGCATCATTCACTGTATTACGAATGGCTTGCGTTGCTTCAGTCAATTTGCTTAATTTATCGGCATCAATGGGCACTTTTTTATTATTCAATAAAGCAGAAACTTGCCGATGAATTAAATAATCCTGAGCTTTTCTAAGTGGGGATGTAAAGGTTGTATAGTGCTCAAGGCCCATTCCAAAGTGAGCTTGAGCTTTTGAGGACAGCACGCTTTTATCTAATTGTCGTGAGATTAAAAGATGAAGAGGCTTTAGCTCGTCTGAAGAAGACGTTTGATGGACTGTTTGGATAAAACCAGGAAGCTCTGTTATCGACCCTGCTTGATAGTCGGATAAACTTTCGGTGAGCACTTTGTCAACAATCTCCCGTCTGTCTGGCCTTAAGCCTTGATGTGTGATAAAAATACTGGGTACGTCCTGCTTTGCTAAAAAGTCAGCAATACAGCGATTCGTGGCGACCATGGCTTCTTCAACCACTCGGTGAGCAGGCGTCAGCATTTTTGTTTTGATGTCGGCTATTTTTTGTTTATCATCCAATTCAAGATAAAACTCTTTGCGATCAGCCTGAACAAGCGCATTCTTTTGTCGAGCGTTTCGCAAAGCATCAGTAAGCTGTTTAAGGGCGGCCAACATGTTTTTCAGCTCGGCATTAATATCAGGCGCTGCATTTTCATAGTGCTGACTTAATTCATAATAGCTCAGTTTTTTATGTGACTTAATTACGGCTTCAGTGATCTTGTAATCAATAAGATCACCCGCTTCGCTCACCTCTATCTGTACAACCTTTGCCAAGCGCTGCGCATTTTCTTTTAGGGAGCATAAATCTCCCGCGATTTTTTCTGGCAGCATAGCAATATGTTGCCCAGGGAAGTATAAAGAGCTGGCACGTTTTAATGCCTCTTTTTCAATTTCTGACCCTTTGGGTACGACGGTACTTGGGTCGGCGATGGCAACGCTTAGTGTCCAGCCCGATTCTGTTTTTTCAACATAAATAGCATCGTCTATATCGACTGTTGAGTGAGAGTCTATTGTCACGAAATGAACGTGGGTAAGATCTGTTCGAGAGTTACTTAATGATGCAATCGTATCTTCAGAGAGTTGGGCTAATTCTTGTTCTACTTCAGTCGGCCATATTTTACGTATATCATGCTTTTTACAGGCATAGTTAAATTCGATACCCATATCATGATCCTGGCCGATCACTTCGAGCACCGCAGCTTGAGCATTACCCGTTTTGTAGGGGTGTTGTGTAATACGGCATTTAACAAGGTCTTTATTTTGTGCATTTTTACGTTTTTGCGGTGGGACAAAAAACCAGCGATTCATGCCATGTATATCGGGTTCTATAAAGTGGGTTTTACCCTTGGTGATATATTTACCGCAAAAATATTTAGTCGGAGATGATATTAAGCGTTCAATTTTAGCGACTTTCTTATTTTTACTATCTTTAATGATTTCAATTTCTATTCGATCACCCGGCAGTACTTTTTCCATTTCTTCAGCTGGCAGGAAAACATCTTTGCCGGAATCTAGATTCACAAAACCAAATTTATTGGGAGAGCCTTTAACGGTACCTTCCATTAAATTACGGCTTTCTTTGATGTCTTGCTTAAGTTGTTTAAGTTGGTTGAGCATATCTAGCTTTAACATTCTCGTTTCCTGTAAGGCGAGGACTGTGGCAAATTTTACAGCAGGTTTAGTGTGTTTAACGGTATGGCTTCACAGTTAGTTTTATGAATGAGTCATTAGGCTCAAAAACTCGCTACGTGTTGCCTGCGATTCCCGAAATGTACCCAGCATGACAGAGGTATTCATACTTGAATTTTGTTTCTCTACGCCGCGCATCATCATGCACATATGTTTTGATTCAATGATGACTGCCACGCCTTGTGCATTCGTAACTTCCTGTACGGCATCGGCAACCTCTCGCGTCAGATTTTCTTGAATTTGTAATCGGCGAGCGAACATGTCTACGATACGCGCAAACTTTGATAAGCCTAGAACTTTTCCGTTTGGAAGGTAAGCAATGTGACATTTACCAATAAACGGTAGAAGATGGTGTTCACAAAGAGAATATAGCTCTATGTCTTTAATAATAATCATTTGGTCATTGTCGGACTCAAAAATGGCACCATTAACGATATCTTCTAGTTTTTCTTGATAACCTTTTGTTAAGAACTGCATTGCTTTTGCAGCACGTTTTGGTGTGTTTCTAAGACCTTCGCGGGTGCTATCTTCCCCCAAGCCTTCAAGAATTGCTTTGTAATGATCAGATAAAGCCTCAGACATAGAAGATTCCAAAAGATAAAAAGTGCAATTTTACATACTTGCTAAGTGAGGGGGAAGCACTATTCCTGATAGCAAGTGACAACGGTTTTATATTGCTTTGATTGCCAAAGCAGGGTATTGAGGTTCGGATGGTTAGTGCCGATGACTACGAAGAGTTTGCTAAGGCGATTGATGAAAATACCAAGGCAGTTTTTTGTGAATCAATAGGTAACCCAGCGGGTAATGTGGTCGATCTTCAGAAACTTGCTGAGATTGCCCATAAGCATGGTGTGCCACTGATGGTGGATAATACGGTTGCCAGCCCTATTTTATGTCGCCCGATTGAACATGGCGCAGATATTGTTACTTAATAGCGAGAATGCATTCATATTTTTTGAAGAAGCAATAAAGTGAACTGTAAGTTTTTTTGACAGTTTACTTTATTTGCACCTATGCACACTTAATTTTCTACAAAAATGGGCAATTCATTTTCTGGTATTGCCGCTTTTATCACTAATAATTCAGCCTGAAGTATTTGGTATTTAAAATCATTCAGCGCTGCATTTGCTTTGCTGAGCTGTATATA
Source organism: uncultured Oleiphilus sp. (assembly GCA_963974595.1). GTDB lineage: Bacteria > Pseudomonadota > Gammaproteobacteria > Pseudomonadales > Oleiphilaceae > PZPK01. The sequence continues at coordinate 19,366 of CAXBDA010000039.1, forward strand.
TTTGCCTATGTACAGCTGTTTAAGCGTCTGAAGTCTATTTTGTTGATTAATATCTAATTCAGAATACATATTGAGTACTCCTATTCGTATGAATAGTCAGCACAAAGACAAGGTGTCTATGCTGTGTATAGTATCTATAAGCATTAAATCGGCCAATGTTCTTAAAACATGAGGTGTTTTTTAGAAAGATCTTTTAAATCAAGCGGTTGGGGGTTTTCGCTTAAGGCGGGTGAAAATGTAATTGGCCAAAAAATATTTTTTGGCCAATTAAGTGTCAAATTTTTATGAATGGAGTGGAAAAACTTAGCGAGATAAATTAGCAAGTTGATTGATAAGTTCTTGAAATTCTTCTTCCAAGCCATTATGCGCGTTTGTAAGAGAGCCTGCTTTATCAATGGATGCCTGTATCTCATTCCTGATTTGTTCAGTTTGTTGTGCTTGTGAGCTTAAATTCTGAGTCAGAGAATTAACAACACTTGCACTGTTACTCGCGATATTTGCCATGCTGCTGAGGTTATGCATGGTTTCGTTTGCAATGGTGACACTGCTGCTGACAACTTCAGCCACTTCTTGTTGTTTAGAAATTACTGAATTTGAAATTTCAGTAATTTTGGTAATTTCACCTTGAATTTCTTCAGCTGAAGAGTTTGAGGTATTTGCGAGTTGGCGCACTTCATCTGCGACAACAGCGAATCCACGACCGTGTTCACCGGCACGTGCAGCTTCTATCGCTGCATTTAATGCCAGTAAGTTAGTCTGGTCTGCAATGGCTTTAATCGATTCTAAAAGCTTACTGATGGTCTTGTTGCTCTCATCAAGGCTTTCTAATAAGGATGTAAATTCAGAAATATAGCGAGATGAGGTCTCAAGGTTATCCGCTAATTGACGCATATCCGCGCTACACTGCTGAGACGTTTCTGCCGTTTGAGTGGTGGTGTCATTTGCCTGTTGGGCTGCAGAATGAATACTTTGCCCTTCGTTTAATAGCGACTCCATACCCAGACAATTTTCTTCAACTTGCCTAACAAAACTGGTGCCACTACCTAACTTTTCAGAAACAGATGCAGCAAGGTTTTGAGCTAAGGATATTGGGTCTTGAGCAAAGAATTTGTCCAATATAGCCGCTTTACTTTGTAGGCTTTGCAATTCGACTTTATCGACAGCAACTTCAGTGACTTTTAGAGCATTTTTATTAAATCCAAACATAATATTACCTGAGTAAACGTGTAACTTTGCCCATATTTGTCTAGCGCTGAGCTAGCAAACAGATTTTGTTAGATAACCTCGGTAGATTGAGGCTTTATTGTTCTAATTGAATAGTTTCTTTAGCGACAGAAATGTATCGGCAGACTTGAAAGAAACCTAAATATTGATTATTAATGCGTCTTATTATTCTAGCTACTATTTTTAAATTTGCTAAAAATATCCTGTAACTTTAATAGTAATTTTTTATTAGCTCTTATTTAACCTGCATTTGTTGTAACCACTCGTCTATATTATCTTTTTCAGAGTAGGTTTCGGTAGTCAATGTTAAGTCGGTTTTGACATGGTTTTGCTGAGCTGATTTTTGGTATGAAAACTCATAAGCTTCTGCACACCTTTTCAAATCTGAGCATAAAGCTGTGGCATTTTTATGCTGCGTACTGGGTAGTAGAATCATGAATCTTTGTGAACTAAAACGACATAAAATATCTGTTTTTCTTAGTCTGCTTTGGTAGAGCTGGGCCAACTCTTTTAGCCAGGTTTGCAATTCACTTTCTGAAGAAAAGGATGATGAATATTTGATACAAATAAGGCTAAATGGAGTGTCATAACGCTCAAAAAGCTGTGTTACTTTAGCAAGTTCAAACTTAAATTCAGTGGGCTGGATGCAGCCTGTTAGTGCATCAGTTTTTCTGGAAAGCTCCAATTTATCTTTTAACCCTTTTGTGACCTGACTTAGTATCGTTACGAGTATTGTGATCAGTGTTAGCGCTAATGCTGACTCTATCTGTTGAAATGTTTGATTTGTGAGCCATAATGTCAAAATCCAGTATATGCAAAGCGTCATAAGGTTGAGACGTAGCGCATGAGATGGAGCTAATAATACCGAGCTGCAAAACACCAAGATACAAAACCAGGTAGACATCGAACTCGCTGTTTCTATCTGGGTGAGCATAAAGATAAATAATGAAAAACAGGATAATAGCAATACGGAGGATGTAAATTTTGTATTAATACCCTGAGGTTTATTTGTCGCTAATAAAGCGAGAGTACTGAGTACCGAATTAAATAGAAAAAGAAAACTGACCATAAATGGCCCGTATATTATTAAACTAAATACATGATAGACAGACATAAATAAAACGGCTGAAAGCGCCGCAATGCTTAAATCTTTATAGTCGAATCTCATCGGTTAGTGAAAGCAAGATTTTCTAAATAACTTAGATTTGGGATAATGGCTTCTTCACCATCTAGTTTAATGCTTGTTGTTTCAGCCTTATTAACTGCGCTTTTTAGCGGTTTAATTAAATCACTGGCTACTTTGACTAATCGGGGGATGCCTTGCGTTAAGATCGCAAAAAATGGCAGTGCTTCATGATGTTCTCCGATGCTATTAATGACTGCAATTCTAACATGGGTCGTCACTGTACTGCTTGATTGGCCATTTGCTAATTCGTAAGAAAGCAAAGGAATACGGATGCCTCTCCATGTCACATAGCCAAGAAAATAGTCTGGTTTATCAATAGGCTCTTCGGGTGTTTGATAGTCAACGACTTCAGCAATGCTCACGTTAGGTAACAATAGTTGTTGCTGATGAACGGGAAGGTAAAGGCAGGCTATTATTTTCTGTGTATCAGACACCGTTTGAATCCTCTTTATTGGCCTGTTCATTGTCAGGCTCTGTTGAAATACTATTGCTTGGTGCAGATATATCGTCTGATATGTCTGTTTCCGGGTGGCAGCCTACACGTTTAATGAGCGCTTCAGCTAGGCCTTCAGGTGTATCAATATAATCACTACACTGCATATCTATAATGGTTTGCGGCATTGAGGCGCTGGCGCAGGTTTCAGGGCTCTGCGTCCATATTTGGCAGCCTGCTTTTTGCATCGCAGGCACGACCATAGCGCTGTCATTGCCCATTCCACTGAAGACAATGAGGTGAAAGTTTTCACCTAAACCATCCATTAGATTTTTTAACAAATGATCAATTGACGGGCCATAAGGGCCTCTCCACGGGTTTTTTGTTATATGGGCTTGGTCTGGTTGAAACCGAACCTCATGATCAACAGGAACAACCCTAACTTCTCCATCATATAAAGGATAGTCGTTTTCGAGAGCAAGTAAATCGAGTTTTGCATGCCGGCCTAAAACTTGTGTTAAGACGTGAGAAAAGTGACTGTCGATATGCTGGGCATATAAAAAACTTGCTTTAATCGTTTGCGGTATGATGTCAAGAAAACGCTTCACAGCACTAGGGCCACCTAGCGATGCCGCTAATACCCATATTTCTGAAGCACGCTTTTTAGGTCTGGTTGGTGTGGGTTCATCCAGTTTGCGTTGTTGGCTAATAAACACAGATGGATCTGTGCGCGCAGTTGACTCTATTGGCTCGCTAATGTGATGATTTAAAGATAAGACGGAGCTTTCAGATTCGAAAATATTCACCTGACCTATTAATTCTTCTAGTTTGCTAAAGAGTCTTCGTTCCCATGAAATGTACAGTTCATCATATTTGTTAGGCGCTTTGCCTAAACCAAACAGTATCGGAATATCCGTTTGCTCAATCAGTGCGGTGATTGCATCAGACTCAAAGTCTTCATTGTCTAAAACCAAGATCCAACAATGAACTTGCTCAACTTTGTCAGAATCCTGGTTTTGGATATTGGCAGGATCACAAGAAAGCGCTATTGGCAGGCCATAATTGGATAGCGCTTTCTTAATCATGTGGCGTTGCAAGGCGCAGTCTGAAATTACACCGATGTATGGGTGCAAGTTTCCAGTATGCATTAATCAACATACCGCTCAATATTCTCGAGTAAGTCATGCTCTTGAAAGGGTTTGCCTAAGTATTCATTCACCCCAATGGATAGAGCTCGTTCTTTGTGTTTTTTACCTGTTCTTGAGGTAATCATAATAATAGGTACGTCTTTCAGACGTTCATCATGTCTGACTAGCGTCGCAACTTCAAAGCCATCCATGCGGGGCATTTCAATATCGAGTAGCATTACATCAGGTTTTTGATCCTGTAAAATCGCAATGGCATCGACGCCATCTTTTGCGGTGATAACATCATAGCCATTGCGTTCAAGTAAACGCGTCGTTACTTTTCGAACGGTGACTGAGTCATCGACAACCATTACCAATTTAGTTTCTTTGGCTGCCACTTCTGTTGGAATAATGACAGGTTGAGGACTCATTGCGTTGGCAATATCATCGCGAATTAATGCTGGCAGATCGAGGATCACGACCACGCTACCATCACCAAGAATTGTGGCGCCTGAGGCTCCATTTACTTCTGCAAACTGTGGTCCTAAGCTTTTAACGACAATTTCACGGCTGCCCATCAAACTATCAACTTGGAGCGCCATTGGCTTATCACTCCCCCGAACAAGTATCACTGGCAAAGGTAATGGTTGGCCTTGAAGCTTTGGTTGGTGGCTGCTGTGCAGTAACTGCCCTAAATATTGAAGGTTATACTCGCGGCCAGCATATTCGTACATGGGTGCATCTGGCTTGTAATATTCCTCGAGCTCATATGGGCTAACACGTACAATACCCTCAATGGTATTGAGTGGAATGGCGTAAAAGTCTTCGCCCGTATTAACCATCAAGGCTCTGTTAACAGAAACTGTGAATGGTAAGCGAATAGTAAATTCGGTACCTTTACCAAATTCGGAATCTATTTCGATGGTGCCACCCATCTGTTTTATTTCGCTAGCAACAACGTCCATGCCGACGCCACGACCAGATATTTGAGTGACTTTCTCTGCCGTACTAAAGCCTTGATGCATAATAAACTGCATAATCTCATGCTTCGTTAGCTCTTCATCTTCTTCAACCAGGCCTTGTTTCAAGGCTTTAGCCAGAATAACATCACCATTTATGCCAGCACCATCATCCTGCATTTTTAGTACAATGTTGCCACCTTCTCGATGAAGCGATAAGTTAATGATACCTGCTGGTTTTTTCCCGGCTTTTTTCCTGAGATCAGGTGATTCTATACCGTGATCCAAGGCATTTCGTAGCATGTGTTCTAAAGGTGCAACCATTCTTTCCAGTACGGAACGATCCATTTCACCTTCGGCATTCAGCGCGTCAAACTCTACTTGCTTGTTGAGCTCCCCACCAATCTGGCGGACGATTCGACGCAAACGAGGCACCACAGAAGAGAATGGAATCATCCGTGTTTTCATCAGGCCTTCTTGAAGTTCTGAGTTAATACGAGACTGCTGAAGTAACAGCGTTTCCGTATCACGCGAACGATCAGCCAGTGTATCTCTAAGATCTTGTAAGTCTGATGTACTCTCTGTTAATGCTCTTGAAAGCTGCTGTATAGAAGAATATCTATCCATTTCAAGTGGGTCGAAATCTTCATAAATTGTCGACTTAATACCTTCTTTTTCAGCACGGAACAATACCTGAGCTTCCGTTTCCATGTCCATTCGACGCAGCTGCTCACGAAGACGCTCTATTGTTGCTGACATTTCTTCTAGGGTAAAACCAAAATCACTTATTTGTTGTTCTAATCGGCCACGGGAAATACTGGTTTCACCCGCTAGGTTAACCAGGGAATCAAGCAAACCAGCTGATACCCGTATGGTTTCCTGTGGTGCTGATGTTGTTTGTGCTGGTTTAACCGGTGCTTTATTTGCTTTAGCCGCTGGTTTGACTTCCCGATTACTTTGAATAAGCGCTTCTGAGGCAGTGCTATTGGATGCTTTTTCGGGCTGTCTGTCTACTGTGGAAGTGGCTGTTTCAGTATCCGAAGGCTTATTAACCAGCGATTGAATACTATCAACCTGTTTAAGCAAAATATCTTGTTTTGCTAATACCTGGTTTTTTAACTTTCCTTCAAATACAAGCGAATCTTGCTGAGCTTTGAGAAGCGTTGACTCAAGGTGATGGCTTTCATCAGCTAACTCCGATAGATTAGATAAACGAGCCCCGCCTTTCAGTGTGTGCAATACACGTTGAATTTCTAGATTGAATTTCTCGTTATTTGGTTCTTTAGACCACGCTGAAATATGTTCCTCAAGTGCTTCTATAAGTTCCTGTGCTTCTTCGACAAATAGTTCGAGAACTTCTAAATCAAGCTCATCGTCAGTATCCGCATCAGAATGATTGACCGTATTGCTTGTTTGACTGTTTTCTGTCTTGGCCGAAGACTTCTTACTAGCTTGTTCATGATGTCCTGCGGCATTAATTTTATGAATGAGTTCGGGCGCCGGTTTGATTGTCTGGCCATGAATCAAGCTTTCTAGCATTTCTGTTAATTCTTGATAGGCACTGACAATAAGAGGATAAAGACTGGCTGCATTGCTTAGCTCCCCTTCTATTAATTTTTCTAGTCGCGTATTAACGGCTTCAGCAAGATCACCTAATGCATCTACGTCCGCAAGGCGTGCACCGCCTTTAAGGGTGTGCATTTCTCGTTGTAGGCCAATAATACCGTCTGAGCCATCCTCTGATTCACGCCAGAGCTCAAGATACTCAGCTACGGCAGATAGAATATCCTTACTTTCATCAATAAATAAGGGTAGTAGATCACCTTCGTAGTCAGCATCTGAATGGTGTGCAGAAACACGTCCTTCATCAACATCACTTGGATCAGAGACGGGTGTTGCTTCAATTACTTCATTTTCAAGGTATGTATCTTCAAGTTCAGGTTCTGGTGTACTTCCCTGATTGTTTATTAGACGTTTAATTTGATTTAGCAGCTTATCAGCATTTGGAACAAGCGTAGCGTCTTTGACAGCATCGACCATATTCGCTAAGGCATCATGACAGCTTAAGCAAAGTTCAATAACAGGTTCTGAGGCTTCAAACTGCTGTTCAACGATGGACTCAAAAAGTGTTTCCAGTTCATGAGACAAGTCTCCAATAGGGCTGATTTCGGCCATTCTGGCACCGCCTTTAAGCGTGTGCAGCTCTCTTTGAAGTTCGCCAACGAGCGTAAGGTTATAAACATCCGATTTCCAGTTATGCAGCAATTCACCGGAGGAGTTTATAATTTCTAATGCTTCCTCGAGGAATATCTCGGCTAGTTCTGGGTCTAGATCAAACTCTGAAACAGTTTCAGGCGCTTCTGTATAAGTCACACTTGGTACTTCAGCTTTAACCGTTCCAGGTGTCGTGAACTCAGTCAGTTCTATCTCATCATCTTCGGCTGAATGATCTGTTTCCAGTCCATGCAGACTTTGTGTTTTCAGTGTTCTGAGTGCGGCAGATAAGTGTTCGATAAGCGCTGGTTGAGCTTCACTTAATTGAAGCTGCTCAACCGCTTTGAGCATATCTTGTAACGCTTGAGACGCTTCTTCCAATAAAGATAAAACTAAAGCAGGTACTGCTTCGTGCGTTTCGATAAGTGCATCAAATGTTAGTTCCAAGACATCGGCTAAGTCACCAATGGTATCGATTTCAGCCATTCTGGCACCGCCCTTGAGCGTATGCATATCGCGTTGCAGCTGCAGTAAAATATTTTCATTGTCTGGTTTATCAGACAGTTTCTGAAGTGCAGGAGGCATTGCATTAACAAGCTCACTTGCTTCTTCTAGGAAGATGTCTGCAAGCTCTGCATCCATTACTTTTTCAGAACTTGAATGTTCTTCAAGGTTATCACCATTGGCTAGATTTTGTTCTTCAGTAACGGCGTAAGAGGGTAAAGAATCATCCAGCTGTTTTTCAAGCTCGTCTAGCTTGTCATACAACTCATCATGGTCATCTTTGTATGTCGATGCCCCTTGTGTAGGTGTTTGCTGCCCTTGGATATGGGTTCTTAGTTCGGCAAGAAGCTTATTATCCAACTTAATAGTTAAACCTGCAGCCAACTGATCCATCATGTCTATTAAGGCATCGTGGCCACGTTTAATATCGGTGATGAAGTCTTGATTTGGAGGCGCGTTATTTAAGTCAATGCTGTTATAGCACTCTTCCAGACACTCACAGAGCTCTGTAATATTCACCAAACCAGCCACTTTGGCACCACGATGTAGCGTTTTAACTTCGCTGACTAACTGAATGAGTTGATCATTCGACACGGGGTGTATTTGCCATTCATTTAGAATGCTTTCTGCATCAAGCAGAATATCTAAACCTTCTGTTAAGAATATATTAACAAGTTGTGGGTCTTGTGGCGCATTGTCAAAGGCTTCATCTGTTTCAGAAATAGCTTCAAAAATCTCTTTTTGAAGCTGAATCAACTTAGCTAAGAATTCCTCTGAACCTGTTAGGCTTTTTTGTGGTGATTGCGTTAATTGCTTAATGCCACTGCGAATAAACTGCATGGCTTCGGCTAGCATAGCTGCAATTTTTTGCTCGATGTCAATATTGCTAGCTCGGGCATCTTTGATTAGCTTTTCAACAGGAACTGCAATATCAGCGATAGGTTGTATGTTAGCGGTATTGGCACTGCCTTTGAGGGTGTGAAGTGCTCGCGAAAGGTCGTCGTTTATGGCTATTGCACCCTGTTCTTTCACCTGTGCAACAAACGCTTCGACCGTACTTACATGGGCATCTGCTTCATTTTTAAATATTTCTAGTAGAGCATCATCAATTTCAACTAACTTGTAGCCATCATCGTCAGTTTCTTTCTGATCAGCAATTGATTGCTGATCATCACTTAAAGGTTTAACTATTTCGCCTGTGAGAAGTGCTTGAGCTTGATTTTCAACTTTATTCAAATCAAAATCTGGCGTAACTTTCCTCTCAAACGCTTCAATTAATAAGGTAATCTTAGAGGAAACATAGGTGATTAAGCTAGCCACCCCATCATTCATGATGATTGAGCCATCTATGATTCGGTTTAATAAGTTTTCAATGGCCCAAGCCGCTTCACCAATGGTATAAGCATTGACCATACGGCCACTGCCTTTTAGTGTGTGGAATGCTCTGCGGAGCTCTTTTAATGCATCATGGTCGGCATAACCATCAAGATATACAGGCAGATGTTGTTCTATAGATTCAAGAACTTCTGAGGCCTCTTCAATAAAAATTTCCAGGATTTCGTCATCAATTA
>CAXBDA010000040.1:0-28571 GCA_963974595.1 uncultured Oleiphilus sp.
TCATCTTCATCTTCTGGTGTAATTTCAGTCTTGGCCTGCTCTTCTTCAATCTCTGGCTCAACCATTTCTGTTAAAACAGGTTCTTTATTTACTGCTTCAGCATCTGTCGGCTCAGTTATTTTTATCTCTAATTCAGGCTCGACAGCAGCTTGAATTTCTACTGGTTTTTTACTGCCTGGTTTAGCTTCTATTCCGGCAAGAATATTGGCTCTTGTTATCAAATGTTCATAGCCGCTTGAGGTACGTGTATTTGCAAAATCATCGGTGAGCTCGGGTAATCTTTCGATAACGGAGTCTAAGAAATCAAATACACTTAACTCGATAGTGAGCGATGAATCCAAGTGTTTATTCAGCAAGCTTTCAACAGGCCAGGCAATATCTGAAATTGCTTTTGCACCCACTAAACGACCACTACCTTTCAATGTGTGGAATGCACGACGCAGGTTTTGTAATGCTTTTTGATTATCCGCATTCGCTTTAAGTTGAGCCATGGCTATATCAATTTCATCCATGACTTCAGAGGCTTCTTCGAGAAAAATCTCTAAAATATCTTCATCTATCAAACCTTGGTCAGACTCTTTCTCTATCGCGTCAGGTGATTCTGTTGCGACACTTGAGATGTGGTGCTGAGATAAAACAGGTGTAGCGTGTTTATCAGATGTCTGAGTCGGGAAGCCTAATTTTGCAACACTTTCTTCAGCGACTTTTAGAATACGCTCATTATCCTGAGAGCCTTCTGAAAGGCGCTCCATATAATATTCAATACTTGTAATAGCATCTGCTAAGCGGTCGAGTTGTTGCCAGTCTGGAATGGCTTTATTTTCTAGTAAAGACTCGCGTATATAGGTACTGCATGCACCGAGTAACTTAGCAGCTTGAGGCAGAGGAATGATTTGTAAGCCGCCACGTATGCTATCTAGTAGTTCAGGTACATCTTCAATTTCAGTATGATCCCATTGAGAGGCTATAAAATTTACAATACTATTTTTGGCTTGCTCTAAGCCGTTTCTTGATTCATAAATTAGTGCATTATGAGCACTTTGAAAGTGTTCAGCAGGGACCTGAAACTCTCCAGTTTCAGTATTGTGTTCACTGGTGTTGGGGCCTTTGGTATTTGATTTTAAAGCACTCAAGCTAGCTTCAACGTATAACAGAGCACCAGCCATATCCATTAATGTCTGATCTGAAGCTGGCGCATTTGTGTTGGCGATATCTTCAATTCGTGATATTTGTTCTAAGACTATCTTTCGGGCAACACCTAAGCCAAGTACCGCCATTGTATTGGCTATTTGAATCAATTGAGGGGTTAATTGGACTAAGTTTTCATTGTCTTTTTCATCACCACGGACATAAAGATCAAGTTGATCTTTCACTAGGTTTAACTCTTCTGCCAAGGCATCGACAACCGATGTCATGGTTTCTTGTCCAGGCTGGTGAAGCTTTTCCCTTTCTTGATTTATTTCTTGTTCGCTTGGCAAGGCAAGGTGTAGTTTAAACTGCTCTTTGAGTTGTTCAATTCGCTTACTTTCTGTTTTGGTTTTCGCGATGTAATAAAGTAAATTCTTTAATAAGTCTGCTGGAAGAGGTTTTGCCAGAATCGTTTTATGCTCATCAATCATCAGCTTAATCTGATAATCAAGATCTCTAAGAAGCTGTTTAGTCGCAGAGCTTAAACCAATTGAATCACCTTGAATTGAGTCAAGGAAACCAACAGCCACCCACCATATTTTGCCAATGGGCGTGCCTTGGCAAAATTTTTCTAATTTGGAAAGAACTTTGTATAAATAAGTAAAGTTATCACTAAGATCTTGATTGCGAATAATGCCTGCTAATGAAAACTGGAACATTTGTCTTAGTTTTCTAAGGTTAGCGATCACCTGCTCATCGTTCATCCGTTGATTGTGTGAGGTATTCGGTATGACTTCAGCAGCGCTAAGGTTAGGCGTAAACAGCGATGTATCTGAAAACAGTGGCTGGCCTTGTAATGCCCGCAAATCATTGAGAACCGGTAACAATACGACGGGTAAGTCACGCTGCCCTTTTTGTATATGCTCTAAATAGTTTTCTAGCTGCAGCAGCGAGTCCATCAGGACTTCTTGTGCTTCTTGGATGCTTGCTATTTTGTCATCGATCATGACTTGGCATAGCTTCTCCATTTCTTCAGCAAGCAGGGCGGCACCGTAAAACTCAACCATCTGCAATGTACCATGAACCTGATGAATATGGTTCAGGCAGAAGGTCATTTGAGGTGTGTCTTGGTTATTTTCGACAAACGCTTCCAAAGCACTTTGTGCTTGAGATAATGTCTGTTTTATTTCGCCTTTAACCCAGTCTAAGGCTATGTAGTCATGGTTGTTCGCCATAACTTCTCCAATCAGTATGCGTTGTCTTTAGTGTTCTTGTGTTGTTTGGCGTATATACGCCAGTGTTTGGTTATCAGGCACTCTTGAAACTAGTGAATTATGCCAATCAAGCGCTTCGCCTTGACCAATAATTAATAATCCACCAGGGGCTAAGCATTCGACCAAACTATCCAAAATGATGTGTTTACGTTCTTTACGAAAGTAAATCAGCACGTTTTGGCAGTAAATTATATCCATATTTCTTAATGGACTTTTTTCAATATCAATCATATTCGCCATTGAAAAACATACCTTCTTTTTTAATGGCGCTTTAATCTTAAATTTATTTCCATCAAGCGCTTCAAAATACTTATCTATCAGATCTGATTTTAGGTCTAGTAATTTCCGGGCGTTGTAAATGCCCTCTCTCGCTTTGGCTAACACCGGTAAACTAATATCTGTTGCTGTAATACCAAAGGAATGGGTGCTGTGTAACTTATTCAGTACTTCTTGGCAGAGAATAGCTAAGGTATAGGGCTCTTCTCCTGAGCTACAGCCAACGCTCCAGATATTGATTGCGCTAGTTTGCTGTTCTGCCTGTTTGTCTTGTAACGTGTTTTCTAGGTAATTTGAAAATAAAGCAAGTGACTCAGCATTTCGATAGAAACGTGTTTCCTGAACCATAATTCTATCTAACAAAATGCTCCACTCAACAATCCCGTCAGGCTTTGTACAGACTTTTTTATAGTATTCATCAAAGTCAGGGCAGTTAATTTCCCGCATACGAATCACTAAATTAGAATCCAGTAAGGAGCGATGGTAAATGTTGATATACATGCCCGTGCGCTCTTCTAACAAGGTTTGCCATTGTGAAAACTGGTCATCCGTTAATGATGAGGATTTGCTCGACTCCCAGTGCATAAAAGACTCACTAATCAATGACTGACGCAAAGATATTGGCATAAAAACTTTTCCAAGTTTTGACTGTATCTTTGTAGAAATATCGCTGATAGCGCTTAAAAATAAGCGGCTATCAGATGATCCATTTTCTAACAAAGTTGCCATAGCAAACACCTAATAAACTTCGAGTGTTTTATTATGCAGTATGAGAATCATCAGCATGCTGGTCATATTCATCTGCAGGTAGCTTAAAGCCAGATACCGATGCTCTCAATTGGCTAGCCATTTCAGATAAGTTACCAATCGATTTTGCTGTCGCTGTTGTACCAGCAGAAGTTTGTGAAGTGATTTCTTGGATAACATTCATCGTGTTGGAAATATGACCGGCAGACAATGATTGTTGTCTTGATGCGTTGGATATATTCTGAATCAAGTCAGCTAAAGACATCGATACCGTTTCAATTTCTTCTAGTGCCACACCAGCATCTTGTGCCAAGCGTGCCCCCCTAACAACTTCAGCAGTGGTATGCTCCATGGAGATAACCGCTTCGTTGGTATCTGTTTGCGTTGTTTTTACCAGCGCTTCAATCTGCTTCGTTGCTGCTGATGAACGTTCTGCAAGGCGCTGAACTTCGTCGGCAACAACCGCGAAGCCTCGACCTGCGTCACCTGCCATCGATGCTTGAATCGCCGCGTTAAGAGATAGAATGTTTGTTTGGTCAGCAATGTCGTTAATTAGGGATACGATATCACCGATTTCCTGAGATGATTCACCCAAGCGTTTGATACGTTTCGATGTTTCTTGGATCTGTTCGCGAATCGTATCCATACCGTGAATGGTATTTTGTACCACTTCGGCACCTTTTTTGGCGATGGTTACCGATCTTTCCGCAACCGAAGTAGATTCAGCGGCGTTAGATGATACTTGGTCAATCGACACTGCCATCTCGTTTACAGCAGCAGATGCACCGGCAATTTCTTGTGCCTGGTGTTCCGATGATTCGGCTAGTTGCATGGCCGTACCTTGCGTTTCTTGGGCCGAAGAGGCAACTTGTAGTGCAGTATCACGAATGGCTTTTACCAGTACACGCATTTGATCAATCGCGAAGTTGATAGAGTCAGCGATGGCGCCGGTGAAATCTTCGGTGACCGTTGCTTCCGTTGTTAAGTCACCATCAGCGAGGTCTGCAAGTTCATCAAGTAGGCGAAGAATTGCATTCTGGTTTTGTTCATTTTGCTCTTCAGTTAACTGAAGGCGGTTTTGACTTTCTTGGTATAAGAACCAACCTGCATAAATGATTAGGAAAATAATTAAGGCTAATATGATGTATGCCTTGTTAGGGCTAGCGAAGCGGCTGTCAGCTTGGCTCTGTAATTGGGTTGATAGTGTTTTTGTTTCGTCAAGCAGGGCAATAGAGTTCTGGAATATAGAGTTAGCAGCGTTGCGTACTTTAAATAATTCAGGAGAGGTTGCCAAAATCGCCTTAACGTTACTATCGACGAAATCAAATAGCTCAGCAATAGCTTCAAGACCGTAGATGGCATCTTCATCGGTCACCTTACTAATGGCCATGGCCTCATTGCCATCAAACATGGCATTCATGACGCGACCAAATAATGTGGCATCTTCACCGAAGCGGTTTGCAGCAATCGCCGCGTCTTCGTCACCGGTTAAAATGTTGTTAACACTTCTGACAATACGCTCGGCTCTAAGAGACTGTCTTTCTGCAACAGATATCTGGTCTGCTGGTGCATCGTTCGCCAGAAGGTTCATAACTACATCCTCATATTCAATCTGCAGCTGAGGAATTGTTTCATTTAGTGTTTTAGCAATTTGGTGGAGTGTCAGCACCGTTTCTTTGTTTTCCAAAATCCTGTCAGCGTTCGTTTTAACTGTCTCCCAACGCTCTGATACACCCGTTTCGATCGGTAAGTTTGAAGCAGGAAGACCTGTTTCATTGCTACCTTGGGTAATTAAATTAAGTTTCTTTTCAAACTCATTACGAGAGCGCATTAGCTCTTCGAATGCCGTTTTTTTGCCTGAGGCTGCTTCCGTAGCATTTTTGGCAATTTCTTGGGATAGAACCCTCAAATCACTAGCATAGGCGCCATATTCCACATCATAATTAGCGTTTCGAGTGATAAAAAACGAAACGGCGACTAACGAAATCAATAACACAATAAGGGCGATACCCACCGCAACGATTTGTGAGTTCGTACTTTGATCTGTGCTAAATTTTCCAGATATGATTTTCATTTCCTGGCTCCTGGCCTTACGATCTATTGTATGGTTTACGCGTTATTTTTATGCTCAAATTTCTTGAGTTTTTAAATGTTCGATGATCTTATCGAACAGCTACTTCGAGAAATCGTTGGTTTTCAATGACACTGAATGTGTCGAATACATTCCACTTTCTATCATTTTTTCCGTAGGCACCTTTGACAAAGGGGCGAATACTTTTTTCTAACTTAGAGTCAGATTTTTCTTTAAAACTGTCGGCAGCAAAGTACTGCATGCCATGAACGCTATCGACAACAAATCCACTCAAGATTTCACCATGGTCAAATATCAAAACACGTTTGTCACGACTATTCGAAGAACGATGATTTAAATCAAAAAATAGGCCTAAATCCATAATGGGAAGCAGCCTACCGCGAACATTGGCGACACCTAGCATCCAACTTTTTACACCTGGAATACTCGTGAATTTTGGTAAATGAATGATTTCAGAAACAGAGCCCATTGAAGCAACAAAATAAGAATTGGCAATGGTAAAACCAATGCCATTCCATAATTCAACAGCTTCTTCCTGTTCAGGAAGACCTGCAGAATACTGAACGCTTTTTTGAGCAATTTCAGTAAGAAGTTGAAATGGGCTATCTGACTTTGAAACCATGAATGCTGACAACCTTAGCTCAGTAACTCATTAATCGTTTTAGTTAAACTACTCTCGGATACCGGTTTAACAAGGTAGCCTTTTGCACCTTGCCTGGTTCCCCACACACGATCTGTTTCCTGATCTTTTGTGGTGACAATAATGACTGGAATATCTGCAGTTTCAGCCGCTCTTGTAAGTTGCCGCGTTGCCTGAAAACCATTTAAGCCAGGCATAACCACATCCATTAGAATCAGATCTGGTTGCTCAGCTCGAGCAACGGCTACACCATCTGCACCGTTATCCGCGGTAATTACTTCATGATTATTGCTTTCTAAAATACTTGAAATCTTGCGGATTTCTGTCGGTGAATCATCGACGATCAAAATACGAGCCATAGTTCCTCCTGGCGGTACACTATTCGTTATTAACGGGTATGTTAAATTAACAAATACCCATGGTTCTTTATGAATAAAAGGGCGCGAGTATATCAGGCGCTCTAGTGATTAGGCATATGATTACGAATAGTATTTAGTAATTCATCTTTGCTAAACGGTTTTGTTAAATATTGATCTGACCCAACAATGCGTCCTTTCGCTTTATCAAATAAGCCATCCTTACTTGAAAGCATAATGACAGGCGTCGATTTAAACGCACTGTTATTTTTAATGAGCGCACAGGTTTGATAGCCATCTAATCGGGGCATCATGATGTCCA
Source organism: uncultured Oleiphilus sp. (assembly GCA_963974595.1). Lineage (GTDB taxonomy): Bacteria > Pseudomonadota > Gammaproteobacteria > Pseudomonadales > Oleiphilaceae > PZPK01. Next base: position 6,836 of record CAXBDA010000040.1, read on the forward strand.
CGAAAATAATGTCCGGGTGTGAGTCTGCAATTTTTGCCAAGGCATCAAATCCATCAGTCGCCGTTATTACGGTACAGCCGACCTTTTTTAGCAGTGTTTCAGCGGTTCGACGAATGGTTTTACTGTCGTCGATGACCATAATCTTAAGGTTTTCGAAATTCTCTTCCATTATGTAGCAGCCTGGGGCACTTGAAGATTTACTCATCGCTTCGTTATTGAAACGCGTTACATCATGATGTTTTTCATCACCATTATTCCACTATAGACCAATATCTTAAAAGTGTTTATTAATATCAATTCACGATAACTTTCATAAACACTTACTATATATAGTTTAAATATAAATACTAAGAAAGAAATTGTTTTATATAAAATGTAATGAAAGTTAAACTAACGTAACTTAGTAAAATAGGGTTAATTCTCAAGTAAGATTAGTACACTTTTTTAAATTCGCAGGTTTTAAATGACAATTAATTTAGGAATAGTGATGGACCCAATTGGGAGCATCAATATAAATAAAGATAGTTCTTTCGCTATGATGTTGGCTGCACAAAAAAAAGCTTGGAATATCTTCTATATTGAAATGTCAGATTTATTTCTTGAGCAGGGTCAGGCTAAAGCGCGTGTTCGTAAGCTTTCAGTAGAAAAGAATGCAGCAAAATGGTTTGAATTTCATTCTGATGAAACGATTAGTTTAAGTCAGCTAGACGCCATCCTGATGCGCAAAGATCCACCTGTTGATTCGGAATTTATTTATGCCACGCATATTTTAGAGCGAGCAGAAGCCGCGGGTGTGCTTGTTGTAAATCGTTCCCAAAGCCTGCGTGATTGTAATGAAAAGCTCTATGCAACTGCATTTCCACAATGTTGCCCCGATGTTTTAGTGGCCAGAGATCAGCGTCGTTTAAAAGATTTTTGTGAACAGCATGAAGACGTAATATACAAACCGCTTGATGGCATGGGTGGTGCCTCTATCTTCAGAGTGAAAAAAGGCGATAGTAATTTAAGTGTAATTTTAGAAACATTGACTAATCACGGTAGCCAACAAATTATGGCCCAGCGTTATTTACCAGACATTAAAAAGGGTGATAAGCGTATTTTGATCATTGATGGTGAAGCCGTGCCTTATGCCTTAGCTAGAATACCTGATAAGGGTGAGTTGCGTGGCAATTTGGCAGCAGGTGGCCGCGGTGAAGCGCAGCCGTTGACAGATCGAGATTATTGGATTGTCGATCAAATAAAAGATGATTTGCGCGCACGCGGTCTTTTGTTTGTTGGTATTGATGTGATTGGTGATTATTTGACAGAAATAAATGTCACGAGCCCGACCTGTATTCAAGAAATAGATAAAGCTTATGATACTGATATTGCTGGTCGACTAATGACAGCGATTGAAAAACACATTACCAATAATACACATGCCTAGTAAGGTATTCGGGAGGAAAACTTGGCAATAAAAGCGGAAACGGGGGTGAGTGCGGTTGATCGCCTTGGTTTTACTATTTTTGTCGCAATTGCTGTGCATGTTTTGCTTGTCTTAACTGATTTTCTTGAAGAAGATCCGGTACCTGCTTCATTTACCATGGAAATTACACTGTCACGGTTTGATGATGAGAAAGCGCCTGAGAAAGCAGATTTCCTTGCCGATACAAATCAATTGGGTAGTGGTCAACAAGAAGAAAAAATAAAACCTAGTTCAGCGTTACCCTTGCCTGCTCCACCGGTTCAAGAACAGGTTTTTCTTGCCCCCTCCCCCGCCCAAGCTGCACCTGAAAAGGCGCAGAAAAAAGTAGTCACGACGTTTGAATCCAGTGCCCAGTTTAGTTCAATAGATACCATAGAAGACATGTTTCTTGAAGAGCAGGTTCATTCCAAGCGGTCACTCTTAGAGCAAAGCTTAGAAATTGCAGCCTTAGAGGCCGACCTTGATCAGCAACGTGAAAATTATGCGCGTCGTCCAAGGGTGACGCGTTTAACTGCTGCCTCAACAATGAAAGCAGAAGATTCCCACTATGTGTCTCATGTTGTCAAAAAGATCGAGCGAACCGGAAGTCTTAATTTTCCTCAAGAAGCAGGTCGTAAACTCTATGGTAAACCTCGAATATCTATTTCTATTTATTCGGATGGCTCAATAAAAGATGTCAAGGTATTGCAGAGCTCGGGCAACCTAGTGTTGGACTCTGAAACTATCAATATTGTTCATAGATCAGGCCCTTTTGCACCCTTTCCTAAAAGTGTTAGAAAAGACCGAGATGTCTTAGAGCTCATTAGAACCTTCTCCTATAATAAACGCGGAGTATCAAGTTATTAGTCAATTCAATAGTCTCGCTAATCAATTCCTAATTGCGATGCCGCAAATGCTGGATCCTAATTTTTCAAGGTCCTTGGTATATATTTGTGAGCATAATGAAGATGGGGCGATGGGTATTCTTATCAATAGACCTATTAAATTAGGACTAAATGATATTTTGGAACAGTTAGATTTTGAGCCCTCATCAACGTCGCAGCCTATATACTGGGGTGGCCCGGTTCAAGAAGATAGGGGTTTCATTGTTCACTCCTCGACGACTAAGTCTGAAGCACCCTGGGAGTCTAGTCTTTTAATTGGTGAAGGTATTCGTTTAACGACCTCGAAAGATATCATGAAAGCAATCGCCCAAAATGAAGGGCCAGAGCACTTTGTGATTGCTTTAGGTTATGCCGGTTGGGGTGGTGGACAGTTAGAGCAAGAATTAGCGGAAAATACCTGGCTCTGTAGTCCGGCGAATTTAGCTATATTATTTGATACTGATTCATCAACGAAACGACAGCGTGCAATGAATGCTTTGGGTATTACAGAGCATCAATTAAATGCTCAGGTAGGCCATGCTTAATGGCGCAAGAAAATAATACTCGTCATTATTTGTGTTTTGATTTTGGTTTGAAGCGTTTTGGTGTGGCGGTAGGAAGTGAATTACTCAAAACGGCCTCTGAGCTGAAACCGATATCTGCTAAAGATGGCATTCCTGACTGGACAGTGATCGAGAAGCTGGTAGAGACTTGGCAGCCTAAAGGTTTTGTCGTGGGCCTTCCACTGAATATGGATGGGTCAACAAGTGATATGTCTTTGAGGGCGACCAAATTCGGCAAGCGCTTAAAAGGGCGATTCAATAAACCCATCGAGATGATGGATGAGCGTTTAAGTAGCTTCGAAGCAAAAAGCGTTGTGAAAGAGAAAACTAATAAGTATGTTGATTTTGGCGAGCACTCTGTAGATGGTGCCGCGGCATGTTTGATTCTTGAAAGCTGGTTTGCCTCAAACCAATAAATTGAACCTATACTATTCAATAAAAGGATAACTCTTATGCACGATATGGCATCGGTAGAGCTTCTAATTCACTCTATGGCGCAACAGCTCAGTGAATTTGTGAGTAAAAAAGCTTATCAAAATTATGAGTTTGTGGGCATTCGCACCGGTGGAGTTTGGGTGGCTCAGGCTATTCAACAAGCTCTAAAGAGTCAGCAGGCTTTGGGTGAACTTGATATATCGTTTTATCGTGATGACTTTACGCAAATTGGATTAAATCCAAAAGTTAAGCCATCCAGTTTGCCTTTCGAAACAAAGGATAAGCACATTATTTTATTCGATGATGTTTTAATGTCGGGTCGAACTGTGCGAGCCGCTATGAATGAACTTTTTGATTATGGTCGTCCATCGAGCATTACCTTGGCTGTTTTAGTCAATCTTGGGCAGCCAGAGTTACCCATTGCGCCGGATATTGTGGGAACGAATATTAGTCTTGCTCAAGGCCAAAGAATTAAGTTGCTAGGGCCTGATGAGTTACGTTTACACATTAAAGAAAGTCAAGTTTAGTCCGGCATAATTTAGATTATTACACCTTGTAGGAAGAGAGCATGCAAGCGTTACAAGAGAGGTCTTCACCCAAGTCGATTCAGTTAACCAAGAGTGGTCGTCTTAAGCACTTTTTAACCATAAGCGGCTTAAGTAAAGAGTTGTTAACAGAAATTCTTGATACTGCAGATTCTCTGATTGAAGTCGGAGAGAGAAATATCAAAAAAGTGCCATTGTTGCGCGGTAAAACGGTCGTTAATCTTTTTTTTGAAGCCAGTACTCGTACAAGAAGCACCTTTGAGCTAGCTGCTAAGCGCCTGTCTGCGGATGTGCTTAATTTGAATATTAATACCTCGGCAACGTCTAAAGGCGAATCTTTGTCAGATACGCTTAAAAATTTGGAAGCAATGGCGAGCGATATGTTTGTTGTGCGCCATGCCCAAAGCGGGGCAGCGCATTTTATTGCTGAGTCGGTTACACCTGGCGTGTCCATTGTGAATGCCGGGGATGGCTGGCATGCGCACCCAACACAAGCCATGCTGGATATGCTCACCATTCGCCAAAATAAGGGAAAATTTGAAGGACTCTGTGTTGCCATTATTGGTGATATTTTGCATTCCAGAGTTGCTCGATCTCAAATTAGAGCCTTGAATACGCTAGGAGTCGAAGAAGTGCGTGTGATTGCGCCAAACACTCTGTTACCAAAATATGTAGAATCCTTAGGCGTGACAGTATTTAATTCGATGGAAGAAGGTTTAAAGGATCTTGACGTCATTATTATGCTGAGGCTTCAACGTGAGCGAATGCAAGGTGCGCTACTGCCTAGTGAGAGTGAATATTATAATCTCTATGGCCTCACCACAGCGCGTTTAAAAATAGCCAAGCCAGATGCCATTGTGATGCATCCAGGGCCTATCAATAGGGGCGTCGAAATAGAGTCTGAGGTAGCTGATGGAGATCAGTCTGTCATTCTAGACCAGGTGACTAACGGTATCGCTATTCGTATGGCTGTTATGTCAATGGCAATGGGCGGGCAAATGGAGGAGCAGCAATTAAGACAAAAAGCTCAGGGCGAGTATAAAGCAAGTGAGGGCCGCATATGACTATTAGAATCATAAATGGTAAGCGCTTGCGTACAGATTTTACATGGCAAGACTCGCAGTCTATTGATATTCGGGATGGCCGGATTGCATCTCTAGATGCTGAGGCGCACGATGCAGGCAAGGTGATTGATGCGCAGGGCTGTCTAATATTACCTGGACTAATCGATCTAAACGTCTCCTTAAGAGAGCCCGGGTATACTTCAAAGGGTTCTGTTTTAAGCGAAACAAAAGCAGCCGTTGCTGGTGGTGTGACCCAGTTGTGTTGCTCGCCTCAAACGAGCCCGGTGAACGATTCAAGAGCGGTGACAAAGTTGATCAAAGAGTTGGCATCGTCTGCTGGCTATTGCGATGTATTTCCTTTAGGGGCCTTAACAAGAGGGCTAAAAGGGGAGCAGTTATCAGAATATGCAGCACTTAAATCTGCACAATGTATTGCCCTGAGTAATGCTTACAATCCGATTAAAAATTTGGCAATCACCAAGCGTTGTTTTGATTATGCTCAGACGCATGGTATGAGCGTGTTTGTGAATCCGATAGAGGCTTCTTTGCATAAAGGCGCGATGCACGAAGGTCATGTTAGTACCACTATTGGCTTGCAAGGTATCCCTGCCGTAGCTGAAACAATTGCGGTTTCCCAGCTTATTCAATTAGCTTGTGCTTCAGGTGTGCACCTGCATCTTTCGCAGTTATCTGCTAAGGGTTCCGTTGAGCAGTTGCGTATCGCGAAGCAGTCGGGTGCCAAGGTTACCGCAGATGTTGCGATACAAAACTTATTGTATACAGATGACATGACGGAGGCTTTTTCGAGTATCTATCATTGCTTGCCACCATTAAGGGAAGATTCAGACAGGCAGGCGCTTATCGCTGGAATCATTGATGGTACTATTGATGCGATTACTAGCGCCCATCAACCTCATGAAGCAGAAGCAAAACAAATGCCCTTTGCTGAAACAGACCCCGGGATGAGTACTATTGAATTTTTGCTTCCCATGGCGCAAATCTTAAGTCAGCGAAATGAGCTGGATTTAGCGCTATTTATTAAGGCAATGACACAGGGTGCAGCAAGCGTACTTAATTTTCCTTCGATGCCTTTGGAGGAAGGAAGTGTCGCCAGTTTAGTGATCTATGATGCGAATAAAGAGTGTCAAGTAACCAATGAAATGATTATTTCAAAAGGCAAAAATACGCCTCTATTAGGTAAGTATATTGTTGGGCAAGTAAAAGCTACAATTTCTAAAGGTAGGCTGGTATTCGAGGGCTAACAAAGAAATAACAAGAGTTTGGCGGGTTGAGTAAGTCTTCCCCCGCCTAAATTAATTTAGCCGTTTACTGCATCTTTTAATGACTTGCCTGGTTTAAAGCCAACTGATTTGCTAGCGGGAATTTGAATGCTTGCGCCTGTTTGAGGGTTTTTGCCAGTACGTGCGCTTCTGTCTCTTACCGAAAATGTACCAAAGCCAATCAATGTAACAGGGTCATTTTTAACCATGGCATTGGTTATTTCATCGGTGATCGCGTTCATTATTTCACCGGCTTTTTCCTTGGTAACATCGGCTTTTTCTGCAATCGCAGCGGCTAATTCTGGTTTTTTCATAATTCAGACCTTCGTTGTTAATGATATAAATGCGCGCCTGATAATTATGCCGCGCATTGCCTAAGTACAGCCTGAGTAAAGATAGTCGAGAATAAATAGCTTTCAACGTCAGTTTTCAAAAATAATGAACATCGGTAACAAAATATCTAGTAAAGGGGAGGCAGTAAATGTGTTTTCTTGTGAATCATCTATAATTCTTGGATGAATTTTTCGCTTTGTGTTCCTTATCTCACAAAATATTAATGAACTCGGGGATAATCGGCAGTTGGTCAAAGAAACCGCTCAAATATATGATCGTTTTAGGAGTTTATTGTGAAGCTGAATCACAGCCAGGCATTGTTTAAATGGATTACCCTTTCAATATTATTAACCACTTTTCTAGGGGGATGTAAGGCAATAAACCAGTTTCTCGTTAAACCGATGATTAAGCCAACGGGTGATGCGCTTACCCTTTTAGGTGAGGCGCACATTACGCCTTACTTACTTACAACGGATGATTTAGAGGCTGGTTGTACTGGTGCAGAAGCATTAGGCAGTATGGTGATGTCTATTGGCCGTATTACTGAAGAGCCCCACGAATTGGCGGTTATGCTTTATTTGGCCTCGGGTGGTTGTGAGGAAGCAAAAGCCTTTGAACAAGAGTTAGCTTACCTGCGTTATATTCGAAATCAGCAGCCAGATATGGCGCAAGACGCACTTATTGCGCAAAAAAATCATCATGTCAAAGCTGCAAAGCGTTATTACAAGTCGTGGTTAGAATTGATCGCATTTAATGGTGGTGAAGAAATAGGTAATGGTTGTCCTGATTTAGAGCAAGAGTTTGATCAGCTTGTTTGGTTAGTGGGTATCGTGTCGGGTTTACAGGCATTGAATCACGATATTCTTTCAGGTGTTGGTACGGGGGTGCCTAAAAATATTGCCGCGCAAGCAGAGCGAGCTGTTGGTTGTTTGGATAATAGGAAATGGTTTGGTGTCCCCTTAGCATTAAAAGCAGCGGTTTGGAGCTTGTTGCCAGGTGCCTTGCCAGAAGGTGAAAATGCCTGGGAGCGCTTAGAGCAGGCTGATATTATTGGTGAAACTGCAAATATTCGCTTGGCTCACGTGTTCCACATTATTTCAGCTTACTCAAAAGGTGATATGGAGCGTGTACGCACCGTGATTAAGCGTCATGCAGAGAAAATTGCAGAAAGCCCAGCAAATGCGCAATATAAATTATTGGATGTGGCGGCAACGGAAGCAATCCAGCGGGTATCTGATCGCATGTGGACTGAAGCTATGGGTCATAGAACACCTATTGGTCAGCTAGGAACGTTTTGGGATGAGAATGCAGCAGATGATATCGAAACGGTAGAGTTGGATGACTTATTCTAATAAATGAGAACGAGTTCACTTATTGCGGGTTGATTCGCATAAAAACAAGCTTTTTTCGGAAAAGAAAGTCACTCAGTAGCTAGTTTGCTTGACGGAAATGCCGGTATAATCTACCGGCATTTTTTTTGTATAAAATTAAATCAACTCACTTCTTTCCGGAGGAAGAAAATCCGTGGCTTCCAATACACAAACTAATCGCTCATTCGCTGAGTGGTTCTCGTCCTTACCAGCTTGTATTTTACTCTTTCTGGTTGTTATTTTTAGTACAAGTAGCGATATACACAATCAGATATTGCAGGTTGGCGAATATTTTTGGCCAGGATATTACAAACTTCGGGTCGACCCGGTACAACCAAGCTGTGATCCTAATATTAATGTTGAGGAAACACTCAAACAGCGTCTCACCGAAAGTCAGGAAGACGATGGTCTTGGTTTAGGGTTATTTGATGCTGCACCGATTGATCCTGATTTGATTCGAACCTCGATTGAAAATGCACGCCTAGAATGCCTCAATAAAGTTAAATCTTATGACGACGTCATGGGGCGAATTACCCCCAGTGTCGAAGCATTTCGTTCTGTAGAGTTATTTGTATCAGAATTAATAGGGATAGGTCTTGTCTCTCAGAAATTCATTCTAGTGGTCTTGATTCTATTATGTGCCATGACCGCCACGATGAAACGTCATCACATTGCTATGCGACCCGTTTTGTATACCAAGGATCATTATGCGTCTGGTATTGCGCAAGTAATCGCAAACTCAATATTGCTGATTTCCTCTATCGCATTTCAAAATTTAGCGCATTCAGGTGGTACTAAAATAGCACCGGAAGAAGTCATGCTGCATAATTTCTGGGTTTATGGTATTGCGATATTATTAATCGTGAGTATTTATAATTTAATTAATGCACCTAAAAACCTTGATAAAGGGGGCAGTATAGGGCATGCCTTATTAGCCATGCCACTGTATGCCACGATGGCCATTATTAGTGCCATATTCTTTTTCTCCCAAGGTCACATCTCAGCAATCGGTATTCACCTTAATAAGCTAATGGACTTGGCAGACATGTTCCTGAATGTTGGTTTGTATGTATGGGTAGGTATGCTGCTTAAGCAAACGCGTTTTGCCGGAATGGTTCTCGCCTTGTTTAAACCATGGAAAATGCCACCTGAAATGCTGGCTTTCTTTGTTGTTGTATTGGCTGCAATCCCGACGGCTTATACCGGTGGTTCAGGTATCTTTGTTATTGCAGCGGGTGCGGTTATTTATCATGAAATTAGAGCCTCGGGAGCAAGAAGAAATCTAGCGCTTGCAGCAACTGCGATGTCTGGCAGTATGGGGGTTGTTCTTAGGCCTTGTTTGTTAGTGGTCGTTATCGCCTTTATGAACCGTGAAGTTACAACTGACCAATTATTTGGCTGGGGTATTTGGGTCTTCACATTAAGTGCTTTTATGTTCTTTGTGATGGTGATGTGTTTCAACCGCCAAAGTAAAATGCATTTAGCATCTGTGGGTGAAGCTTTCCCGCAGATGATTGCTCAAATCCGTCCTCTTATTCCTTATATTATTTGTATGGTCGGTGTTGTTTTCTTCTATAACTACGCACTAAATGTTCAATTAGATGAATTTTCAGCAGCGCGCATTTTACCTGTGATGATGCTGGCAATCTTGATCTATGAGCATGTGACTAAGAAAGAAATTGCGAGTGATGATGGTAAGACATTTGAGCCACATAAAGGCATTGAATATTGTGTGCGTACTGCTACCAATCAGACAACGGCCGAAATTGGGGCGCTATTACTACTCGTGAGTTGTAGTATTATTTTAGGCGGTATGATTGAGCGAAGTGGTGTTGTTGAAATGTTCCCAAGCGACTTTGCGAATGTTTGGACTGCAATGGCGGTTATGGTATGTGCCCTCGTTGTTATGGGTATGATCATGGAAGCCTTTGGTGCGGTTATTCTGGTGAGCCAAACGATTGCCACGATTGCCTATGCAAATGGTATTGACCCTATTCACTTCTGGATGGTGACGCTGGTTGCCTTTGAATTGGGTTACTTGAGTCCACCGGTTGCACTAAACCACCTCTTAGCGCGTCAAGTTGTTGGTGAAGAAGAAGTCTTGAAGGCCGATGCAGAAGTTGCTAATGGTACATTCTATCAGCGTTATGAAAGAATCTTGATGCCAATGATGACCATGGGCTCAGTGCTCTTAATCGTTGCTTTTGGCCCACTCATTTACCAAGCACTTTAAAGATTAAAAATCCCCGTTGATCGGGGATTTTTTTTACCTCTTGTTATTTATATCTACATAATGCTATGAAATATCTCTCTGCTTATTCTGATGAACTCAAAGCAAGCATACAAAAGCTGATCGATGACAAACGATGGAAGTCTTTATTAATTCCTGAATTTTAAATTAAACAATAGCCCATTTAACTTAAGCTCTGCGTGAATAACTTTGTTAAGATAGCCGCAGGTTTTTATGGGGATAACATTGTGTTTGATGAATTTGATAGTCGATTAGCCCAAGCAGTAGAAGAAGCAGGTTTTAAAGAGCCTACAGAAGTTCAAATAGCAACCTTTACTGCAGCGCTTAGCGGTGAAGACGTATTTGTCAGCGCAGAAACAGGAAGTGGTAAAACTGCCGCTTATCTTCTGCCTATCTTCGAGCACCTGTTACAACGTGAAAGCAGTCATGAAATCCGAGCTTTAGTCTTGGTTCCAACGCGAGAGCTTGCGCAGCAGGTATTAAAACAGGCGAAGCTCTTAGCGCGATTAACATCGCTTAAGTTGGGGCATATTGGTGGTGGCACCGATATCAAAAAGCAAACGCAATTAGTTCAAGAGCCTGCTGACTTTATTGTTGCAACACCAGGTCGATTACTCGAATTGATGGCGAGAGATTTAATCGAATTAGAGTTTGTGGAAATACTCATTCTTGATGAAGCAGATAGACTGCTAGACATGGGATTTAGTGAAGATATTCTCGCAATCGCCTCGCATTGTGAACAGCGCATTCAAACACAATTCTTTTCTGCAACCTTAGCAAATAAAGACCTCAGGGGCTTAGCCGATGAGCTCTTGGATGATCCTCAATATATCGAACTAAACCAGAAATCTGACAAGCACAGTTCTATTGAACAGCAAATTGTCTTTGCCGACGATAATGCCCATAAATATCAATTAGTCAGTTGGTTATTAAAGAACGAAGAATACCGACACGCGCTTGTTTTCTGCAATTCAAAAGAACAAGTCGACCAAGTGCAACGTGTCATGCAGCAACAAGAGTTGAGTGCAGGGGTCTTACACGGCGATAAAGATCAAAAACAGCGCAACCTGGTGATGAGTAAAATGCGCCGGAATGAACTTAAAGTGATGATAGCGACGGATATTGCAGCAAGAGGCTTAGATATCGAAGGCATGGATTTAGTGATTAACTTTGAGATGCCTAGGCGGGGTGATATTTACGTCCATCGAATTGGTCGCACGGGTCGAGCAGGGCAAAAAGGTTTAGCGATTACCCTTATATCCGCGCCTGAATATAACTTAATGGCTGGCATAGAGCGCTATCTCCAGCAGCGTTTTGACCGAAGAAAAATAAAAGAGTTAGAAGGTCACTATAAAGGCCCTAAAAAGCTCAAAGCTTCAGGAAAAGCAGCCGGTTCCAAAAAGAAAAAAGACAAGGCTGGCACTAAAAAAACCAAGACTAAAGCAAAAAAGAAATAGTTGAATCGTTTATTAAGGATCGTCTTAGCGTGGCTCAAAAATATTATGTTGTTTGGAAAGGACGGGAAACGGGTGTTTTTAATGATTGGGCGACGTGTAAAAGACATATTGATCACTTTCCTGGAGCTCGTTACAAATCATTTAAAACCTTAAGTGAAGCAGAAGCTGCTTTTAAAGGAGGGGCTTCTTTATCAACATCCGGCCAAGCTGTTACTAAGAAAAAATCGGGTGTTAAAACCTATACGGCAGCAGAGATTAAAACGATTAAACTTGATACAAAGATTTATACCGATGGGGGCTGTGAACCCAATCCGGGTGAAGCGGGCTCGGGTGTGGCAGTGTATCGAGATGAGCAAATTTCTGAATTGTGGTACGGTTTATATAATCCGAAAGGCACAAATAATACCGCAGAACTTAATGCGCTGTTTCAAGCGATGGTTATGGCACAAGAGGAATTGAAAAAGGAAAGAAGCGTCGCTATTTTCTGTGATTCAAAATATTCTATCCAATGCATTACTCAATGGGCTTCTGGATGGGAAAAGAAAGGTTGGAAAAAAGCCGGTGGAGAAATTAAAAACCTAAGCTTGATTCAAGAAATGTTTGTTTTATATAAAGAGCTTAAATCACAATTACAGATACTCCATGTGAATGGTCACGTCGGTGTCGAAGGCAATGAGCTCGCCGATCGTATGTCTATCTTGGCGATAGAAAAACAAGACCCGGACTTTGTTCGGTTTTCTGAAAAAATTGATATTGATAAGTTATTAGCCAAACGGTCTGGCTAATCAATGTCGCCACCAATAATACTTACTTAAATCACCATAAAAATTAGCTTGAGTACGAGGCATCCAATGTTAAATATGGACTTCAGCCAACAGCTTGTTATCAATACACAAGAGCTAGAATGGCAGCAAAGCCCCAAGCCTGGTGTATGGCGAAAGCCATTGGCAAGAGAAGATGCTGAAAGAGGTCATGCTACTAGTATTGTGCGTTATGACGCTGGTGCTAAATTCTCTAAACATGAACACCCTCAAGGTGAAGAAATTCTTGTTCTTGAAGGTATATTTTCTGATGAAACCGGCGACTATCCAGCTGGAAGCTATTTTAGAAACCCAGAAGGCTCTAACCATGAACCCTTCAGCCAAGGTGGTTGTGTAATCTTGGTAAAGCTGCATCAATTTCAAGATAATGACAGGCAGAAAATCTCTATAGATACCCATAATGGTACATGGTTGTCTGGTCACGGGAACCTTCAGGTCATGCCTTTGCATAGTCATTCCGGAGAATCTACCGCGTTAGTTAAATGGCCAGCAGGAGAACGCTTTGTATCGCATGTGCACGCTGGCGGTGAAGAGATATATGTGATCAGTGGCGAGTTTATGGATGAACATGGTCGCTACCCAGCCGGTACTTGGATACGAAGCCCACATATGAGTCGTCATCATCCATACGTAGAACAAGATACAGTGATTTTTGTTAAAGTCGGTCATCTTTAAACCTAAAATTAGTTAGGATTAAAGTAATAAATACAACTAATGTTACCTGCCAGAAGCGCAATGCCACGAACAGGCTGAAGCTGCAAGGCCTGATTTAAGTCAATTTAGTGTCGGGATTCAACAACTTTAAATTCATGTGAGGAAATTATGGCCAAATTAACATTTTATGGTGCAATTGAAGGCGTCACAGGTTCTTGTTATTTGTTGGAAACCAAAAAATCAAAAATATTATTAGATTGCGGTATGTTCCAGGGCGGGCGAAAAGAAGAAGCCAAAAATACCCAGGATTTACCTTTCCAGATAAAAGACTTAGATTCAGTTGTCTTATCACATGCACATTTAGATCATTCAGGCCGGCTGCCTAAACTTGTCTTAGATGGTTATGATGGTCTGATTTATATGACAGACCCCACAGTAGATCTTTTGGATGTATTATTAAAAGATGCGGCTGCACTGCAAAAAAGAGATATTGAATGGGAAAATAAACGTCGGCGTCGAGCGGGTAAAGATGAGCTAGAGCCGATTTACACCTTGGAGGATGTCGAGCAAACACTGATGCAATGCGAAAGTGTCGGTTATGCACATCGCATTCCTATCACTGAAGATATCGATATATGTTTTCAAGATGCGGGTCACATACTTGGCTCCTCTATTGTTCAAGTGTTTATCAATGAAAATGGTCAAGACAAAAAATTAATTTTCTCGGGTGATTTAGGCAATAGTTATGCTGCGCTTTTGCAGGATCCTAAAGCGATTAAAGAGGCTGATGTCTTGTTGTTGGAGTCCACCTACGGTGATCGTAACCACCGTTCGATGGATGAAACACTAAACGAATTTGAAGCGATTGTTGACGAGACAACAGAGAATGGTGGAAATATTTTAATCCCCTCCTTTGCTGTGGGTCGTACCCAAGAAATTTTATTTCGCCTAGGTGAGCTGTATCAAAAAGGAAAACTTCGCCATCATGAAATTTATCTTGATAGCCCCATGGCGATCGCAGTAACAGAAATTTATCATCGCTATCAAAACATCTTCAACAAAGAAGATAAAAAAGCCATGACCAAAGGCTGTGATAAAAGTCTGCATAATTTTTTGCCAAACTTGCACTTCTCTATTTCAACAGAAGAATCAATGGAGCTGAACAAAGTTGAAAAAGGCACCATTATCATTGCGGGAAGCGGTATGTGCAATGGCGGGCGTATTCGCCATCACCTCAAGCATAATCTTTGGCGGCGTAATGCCCATTTACTCATTGTGGGTTATCAGGCAATGGGTACGCCAGGTCGTGCATTAGTTGATGGTGCCAGTGTCTTTAAAGTCGCTGGTGAAGAAGTAGTGGTTAATGCGCAAGTTCATACCTTGGGTGGTTTCTCTGCTCATGCAAGCCAATCGCAGTTACTCGATTGGATTAATAACTTTGATAAACATCCGAAACTGTATTTAGTTCATGGTGAAGCAGAAACCAAGGCCAAGTTTAAAGCTTTTTTAGCTGAAAATGCTTGGGCAGCAGAGATTCCTGAATTAGGCGAAAGTATTCATTTTTAGAAAGTAATAGGGTCGTATAGGAATGGCATATTTAAGAATATCGTGCCAGCAGCATCAGTCACAGATAAATGTCACAGATAAAATAGTGTGTTAAGTCAATTGCTTTCACGCTATGGACATGGGGTTATGTCTCCAATAAATTGTCCAGAGTTTTATCGTAGCTCGGTGCAAAAACGTCGAGAAAATAACTGACTTCTGGAAGCTTCATTTCCAGCAAGCGGCTATGAACAATTTCTTCTGCTTGGCTAAACTCTTGGTTGCCTGCTCTTAGTTCAGCACGACACTTTAACAGGGCTGATAAGCGGTCAGCCGCTTTTAACAAAGTTTGATAATTTTCAGATAAATTTTCTTCGATCAAAACGGCTTTGAAATCAGCTTGAATGGACTCAGGTAACAAAGCCAAAAGCTCATGCTGGGCTTTCTGTTCAATACCTTTATAAGCTTTACGCATGGCGTCTGAATGATATTTAACGGGTGTTGGCATATCACCCGTAATCACTTCAGTTGCATCGTGATAGAGTGCGATGGTCGCCATTCTATAAGGGTCAATATCAGAGTTTGGGTTTTGCTGTTTATGAATGACAGCAAGTACATGGGCAAAGGTAGCCACTTCCCAAGAATGCACCGCAACATCTTCATGGATGGCATTGCGCATTAAACTCCAACGTTTAATCCACCTAAGCCGGCTGATATAAGCAAAAAAATGGCTAATAGCGGGCATTGCTTAACGCACCCCCAAGGTGAATTTAGATGAAATTGTCGGCGCTGTTTTTTCTATTGGCTCTGTGTTTTCAGTAGAGGCTTGATCATTTTCAACTAAGGCAATTATTTCTGGTTCTAGCACAAAGACTCTTGCTGCATCGATATTACCTTCTTCGATAATGATTTTATTCATTTCCAGAGCGCGGTCTTTGGCGAGCTGAATTAACTCAGATTCTGGGCGTGCTGCATTATCTTTCTGGTCAATATTTACATCTGCAAGACCGCGAATTTCTAATGTCAGATTTGGGCGTTCCGTCAGTACTTTTGCTAGAGAGATTATTTTATCTATTTGTTCAGGAGATAGCTTACTTGAATTAGCCATAAACTGAATGTCTGATATGTCATCGTTACCTTCAATTAAGCCGCTTAATATAGAGAAAGGGCTGGTTACCACTTTAGTAACAAGGTTGACGAAAGTATTCAGAATAACCGAGGTGATTTTAAAACTAGGGTCATTCAGGTCTCCTGAAATGGGTAAGTTAATATCAATTTTCCCATTTCGGTCTTTTAAAATGCCAATCGCGAGTGGTAAGGGTAAGCTTGTTGAATCTGGACTGTCGACTGACTTTCCAAATTCAAACTGATTAAGCAAAACCTGATTGTTGGCCGTTAATTTCATATCATTGATTAAATAACTCAGGTCTAAGTCCAGTTTGCCTTTTGCTATCTGATAACCCGCATACTTCTGGGCATAGGGGCTAGCCATGGTTAAATCAATATTACTGGCTAAGACTTTAATATCCGTATTAGGTTTTTTACTAAGCGGGTTCAGGCTGCCTTCAATATTCAATTTTCCATGAGAACCTATCTTCCCCTCAAAAGCCACCTTGGATTTTGCTTCGCTATCGGTAGAAATATTCTCGATTGTGCCATTCAGCTCTGAAAGCTGAGCTGTAAAGCTCGGTGTCAATGAGGCGTCGGTATAAGTAAATTGACCTTGTTTGATTTCAATGAGCTTTAAGAGCATCGCGATGCTATGGCTAGGCTCACTGTTTGATTTTGTTTCTGAAGGAGCTTGGCTTTTTTCAAGCTTACGATGTTCTGGACTTTCAGTTTTGCTTTTGGCTAGCTGTGACAGGTTGATACGGCCGTCTTCAGAAACAAGGATGTCGCCATAAGGCTGGTCAAGTACAGCGGATTCGATATTAATATCGGTGGAATCTCCAGATAGCGCAACATTGACAGGGCCAAGAGAAAACTGCTTAAAGCCGCTGAGTGGTTTGTTCAAATTATTGTCCGTGACGGCTAAATCATCAATTATCAAGGTGCTTAGAATCTTGCCAGATAACCCGCTTTCAGCGTTAGTTTCAAGCATGGCCAACGCATATTCCGATTGCAGGTTTAAATGTCCTTTTTCCAAGGTGATATTTGCAGTCTCACTAATGTAATGCTGGAATGTCGCTAATTCGATATTTGTCAGTTCAGCCCTACCCTTTATAGTAAATGGAAGTGGGCTAAGTGAGCCTTGCATCACTTGTTTTGTGATCATCTCTTCTGCTGATTTTGATGAATTCTCGGATGAATTACGTCGAGGATCCATAACAGAAAACGATAAGGCGTAAGGAAATGCTTGGCTTAAATCATCACTCATTTGACCAACAGTCAGACCCATATCATGTATGCCTAGCTCAGCAGGTGATGGCAGTGTTGAGTCTTTCCAAGTAATGCTGCCTTCGCTAATATCAATGCCTGAAATATTCCACTGAAAGCTATTCTTATTCGTTTCAGCCTTATTATCCTGTGACGGTTCTAGTGCTGTTTCTTTTTCAGCTCTGGTTTTTGTTTGAGCGTTTAACGGGCGAAGAATATTTAATGATGCGTCTGGGAATCGTTCAATGGATATACTTGGCTGATTAAGGCTAATCTCTCCAAGATCAAGTGAAAGTTCTGCAAGATCAAAGGAAATAGGCGCTACTTTCAAATGTTTGAATGTTATCAAGGCGTCGCTTTCAGCACTTTCAGATAATGCCGCATGTTCAATGACTAAGGCTGTATTTTCGATATTGAGTTGCGTTTGATCACTGCTAATAGCTGTTTGATAGTCACCGCTTAGTGAAATGCGCGCGTGTTTTAACCAGTAAGGTGATGCTGATTTAACGTAGTGCCAGAAGCTATTTGAATCGATAGACTTCAACTCTAAATGCCCTTGTGATCTGAATGGGGCGATACCAATTTGACCCTGCCAGTTAATGTTTTGATCATTGCCTAAAACAATCGATAAAGTGTAATTCCCTCCATCGTTATTAAGTGTCGAAAAGTCTTCTAATGATAATGACAAAGGTTCTAGATCAAGCTGAAAGTTTTCTCCTTGGGAATTATCACTTAAATGAATTTTTCCAGAAGAAATAGCAAGCAGATCAAAAAATAAACCGATTATCTCACCCGAGCCTTCTTCGGTCTCAGGTTCAGGATCCTTGTTATCTGAGGCAAATGCGTGCTGAAAATTCGTGATGCCATGTTGGTCAATATCTAAATGTATAAAAGGCTCAATGAGACTGATTTCATCAAATGAAATCGTACCACCGAGTGTGTCGAGTAAGCTGAAATTGATAAACAACTCTTCAAAGCTAATGACTTTTTGCGCGTTCTGATCTTGAATGTCAGCATCGCTCACTTTTAAGGATAAGGTATAGGGGTTGAAGCCAATTTTATCTACCTGTGTATTCCAGTTAGCGAGTGTTTTAAGATTTTCTTTTAACTGGGATTCGACAATGCTCGGTACAATAAACCAGCCAAAAATACTATAAATAGAAAATAGGCAGATACCCCAAAATGATTTTGAGCGAAAACTGAACTTAGGCGTATTTAATGGCGTCGAAGCAGACACAGAAGAGGCCTCTTTAAGTAAGCGTATTAGCGAGAAAAGCTAGAGAGCGCTCATTATAAGAGAACCTGCTGTTAAAACAATTACCCTGAAAATAATAAATTGCCTGTTGATATGAAAATAGAGCCTTGCATGTCTTAGTGACCGTCACGGCTCAAGCGAGTTCGAAATAAACCTATTTTGGTTGGTTCACCATCCAGACAGCGGCTTCAACGCGAGAGTTCAGCTCTAACTTTTTCAGCACGTGCTTAACGTGAACTTTGACGGTGCCATCTGAAATATCCAGTTCACGTGCTATCAGCTTATTACTCATTCCTTTGGCAATAAGCTTAAGAATTTCATGCTCTCTGCTGGTCAGTTTCGCAAGCACGTTGGATTTTTTATCTGAACCACCACGAATAGCGCCGGCTAAGACATGGGTTAGTTTTTCACTGATAACCATTTTTCCTAAAGCGGCTTCTTTGAGTTTCTCCAGAATTTTCTCGGGGTCCATATCTTTTAGTAGATAGCCATCTGCCCCATAAGTGATAGCACAGACGACATCTTCATCACTATCTGAAACGGTTAGCATAATAATACGTGATGCAATATCGGCATTACGCATGGCACGTAAGGTTTCTAGACCATCCATGCCCTGCATGTTCAGGTCGAGAACGATAAGGTCGGGTTCGTGTTGAATGGCTAACTCTAAGGCGGTTTTGCCATCACTGGCTTCTCCAATAACATCAAGATCATCTTCAAAATCTATTAATTGTCTTAGACCTTTTCTCAGCAAAGGGTGGTCATCAACTAACAATATGGTGGCAGGCGTTGAATCAGTCATGGTATTTACCTTTCTTGTTAATGTGACAATAGATGTTTAATTAGTCAGTTTTAGGTGTTTAATTAGTCGATTTTGATTTGCGAATAACTTTGTCCTAGCAACGACTGGGAAGCAAGCGCCTCGTTAAGATAAATTGATATATATCATGTTCACTCTGCTTATTTTTATTGTTCCATAGCCCTTTATTTTAAAGTGCGTACCTACTTTGAATTTGTATAATCCTAGTTGTCTGAAAGATCATCCAGCTATAGCGGGTCGCTTCATTGCTACTACTTATTAGTGAGTAGTCATGTGCTGGCAATATGGCAGATTAATGATACTCCCTTGAGTTAATTGTTCTATTTGGTGCTTGTCAGCATGATGGACTCGACATTGTATTATTTACTTAAATGGGGAGATATTCTATGGCGAATACGCAAAGCCAGGCCAAGAGCTCTGGTGCAGATATTCAAAAATGGGATCCGGAAAACGAACAGTTTTGGGAAAGTACTGGCAAAAAAATCGCTAATCGTAATTTGTGGATTTCTATCCCCAGTTTGCTGTGTGGTTTTGCCGTCTGGTTATATTGGGGCATTATTACGGTTCAGATGTTGAACTTGGGTTTTCCTTATGAAAAATCACAGCTATTTACCTTAATGGCCATTGCCGGTTTAACGGGGGCAACTCTTAGGATTCCAAGTACATTTTTTATTCGTTTAGCGGGTGGCCGAAATACGATATTTTTCACCACAGCCTTACTCATGCTGCCGGCAATAGGCACCGGTATCGCATTAAGTGACCGTGAAACTCCTTTTTGGGTATTTCAGATTTTAGCATTGCTCTCTGGTTTTGGTGGCGGTAATTTTGCTTCTTCGATGTCTAATATCAGTTTCTTTTTTCCTAAAAAGCAACAAGGTTTGGCTTTGGGCTTAAATGCCGGCTTAGGTAATTTTGGTGTGACGACCATGCAGATTCTTGTACCGCTGGCGATGACAGTGGGTATGTTTGGTGCAATGGGTGGTGAATCAATGACCTTGGTGGCGACATCAGGCACCTTGATTGGTAAGATTCCTGCTGGCACAGAAGCATGGATTCAAAATGCGGGTTTTGTCTGGTTATTATTTTTAATCCCACTGGCTTTTGCTGGTTGGTTTGGCATGAATAATCTTCGTGAGACCCATGTTTCACCGAATATTCCTGGGCCTTTAGGTTCATTTGGCTTAATTTCTATGATGTTGTGTGTCGGCTTTGCCTGCGCAATTTTCGGTCTTTGGTTAATGTTGCCAGAAAAAGTAGGCGGTTCTGGTTTCAACATAAGCAAGTGGGTCGTATTGCCTCTGGTGATTGCGGCGACAGTATTTGCCTTGAAAGCCATTCCGGGTCAAATCGGTGAGAGCTTAACGCGTCAGTACAAAATCTTTGGTAATACGCATACTTGGGCAATGACCGTTATTTATACCATGACCTTTGGTTCATTCATCGGTTTTGCTGCATCTTTCCCGCTAACCATTAAAGTTATCTTCGGCTTTCAACATATCATGGTTGATGGTGTGATGACGCATAACACTGCTAACCCGAATGGGCCAAGTGCACTTATGTACGCATGGATGGGGCCATTCATCGGTGCTTTGATCCGCCCTGTTGGTGGTTGGATTTCAGATAAAGTAGGCGGGGCATTAGTCACGCAGGTTTGCGCTGTTGTCATGGTTGCTTGTGCTCTTGGTGTAGCGCATTACATGCAGTTAGCTTACCAGTCTACTTCCCCTGAAGAATTCTTTGTGCCTTTCTTTATTTTGTTCCTTGTTTTATTTGCGGCAACAGGTATCGCTAATGGTTCAACGTTCCGCACAATTTCACAGGTATTTAACCGCGAACAAGCAGGCCCAGTATTGGGTTGGACTTCAGCGGTGGCAGCATACGGTGCTTTTATTATGCCTAAAGTACTTGGTGAACAGATAAAGGCGACAACACCTGAATATGCACTTTATGGTTTTGCAACATTCTATGCCGTTTGTATCGTGATTAACTGGTGGTTCTACTTACGCAAGAGCTGTGAGCATTACAATCCCTAAGCATATTTTATGAATAAAAACCCTCTTATAGCTTGGCTGTAAGGGGGTTTTGCTTTTTAATGTAAGTAGTTTTAAAGCTCATTCTCTAAGTTAGCTGATTCAAGGAATGAAGACGCGACTAACATTCAAGGACGAATACTATGCCTCAATTAACAGTGCCCATATATCTACTCCTGCTTTTCGGGCTTTTATTGTCGAAACAGGTAACTAGCGACGAATTAAAAGGCCAGGCTCCGGCACTGCAACTGGCGAATGTTTATTATTCCGGCATACCACTTCAAGATTACTGGGTCAGTGAAAAGCTAGACGGCGTTCGAGCCTATTGGAATGGTATGCACCTGGTTTCAAAACAAGGCCATATTTATCAGGCGCCCAAATGGTTCACCGCAAACTTACCTGCTTTTGACTTGGATGGTGAGCTTTGGCTAGGGCGTGCTCAGTTCGATAGCTTATCGGGAATCGTTCGAAAACAAGTACCTATAGATAAAGAATGGCAGAAAGTAAGTTATCAAGTGTTTGACCTGCCCGAAAGTAACGCTGATTTTGATGAACGTTTGAAGTATTTAAAAGCGTACTTTTCTGGGGAAAACATACCCGCTTGGTTAAAGT
>CAXBDA010000041.1:0-28096 GCA_963974595.1 uncultured Oleiphilus sp.
TTAATAAGGGTTTGGGTTTATGGCGAGTGAAGCAGAGTTAAAAAAGCGATGTGCGGGTGTCTGTGAGTTATGTGCTTCTTCAAGCGCTTTATCGGTTTATCAAGTACCCGACTCCGAAGGGCGCGGTGATGCTGATGTGATGATTTGCTCAACCTGCCTTGAAAGCATTCAATCTAGCCTAGAAGAAATGGATATTAATCATTGGCGTTGTTTGAACGATAGTATGTGGAGCCCTGTTCCTGCTATTCAAATTTTGGCATGGCGCATTCTAAAGAGAATCTCTGCAGAAAGTTGGGCGCAAGACTTACTCGATATGCTCTATTTAGACGAGACAGCGCTAGAGTGGGCCGAAGCGGGTGTCACTAATAATCAGGATGATAATGTACTCACGCGTGACAGCAATGGTGCAATCTTAAAAGCTGGTGATAATGTCACGGTGATCAAAGACCTGAATGTCAAAGGAACAAGCTTTGTCGCAAAAAGAGGGACGGTTGTAAGAGGTATTTCACTCACAGATAACCCTGAACATATTGAAGGCCGAGTCAATGGTACGCGTATTGTCATCCTAACGTGCTATGTGAAAAAGTCCTGATAAGGTCTTCATTCGTAGATCTAGGAGTTAATCGTTTTATATCAAATGCGCAATAAAGTTTCTTTTTCAACTATTGCGCCTCCTTAATTTGAGAGAATAAATCTCTTCAAAAGCGTATATCTACTAAGAAGTGCTTTCTTGCACTGTTTTGGTTCTCTTCTTTTATCCTAATCCCCAAAATTGCCCAAAAATCTTATTTTAGTTATTTAACTTATTGAAAATTAAGCTTAAATAATGTTGGCATGCTCTGTGCTTTAGTAGGTTTGAATCGTCATTTGTAGGCAGTTTGTGTGAAGTTAATACATCACATGATTTGCTGCCTTAATATGTGAGAGACCATAACTCCCTATAAACTTACTGTTTACATAGAGGGTTTGTAAGAAACTAAAAGGATCATCTTTATGAAGAAGTTCAAGGTATTCAGATGTGCTGTTTTAGCTACACTCGCGATATCGAGTTTTGCTATCAGTTCGGTTCAGGCAGAAAAATTAGGCTATCCAGAAAAAGATGAACTGACCTTTGGTTTTATTAAATTAACCGATATGGCGCCTATCGCGATCGCCTATGAAAATGGTTATTTTGAAGAAGAAGGTCTTTACGTCACCATCGAAGCACAAGCAAACTGGAAAGTACTCTTAGATGGCGTGATCGATGGGCGTTTGGATGGTGCACATATGTTAGCAGGGCAACCGATTGCGGCGACTATGGGGTATGGCACAAAAGCACATATCATTACGCCATTTTCAATGGACTTAAATGGCAATGCGATTACGGTTTCTAATGATATTTGGGCGCAAATGAAGCCAAATATTCCAAAAATGGCTGATGGCCGCCCAGTTCACCCAATCAAGGCAGATGCGCTTAAACCTGTTGTTGAAAAATACAAAGCAGAAGGCAAACCTTTCAATATGGGGATGGTATTTCCAGTCTCTACTCATAACTATGAATTACGTTATTGGCTAGCAGCGGGTGGAATTCACCCAGGCTATTATGCACCGCATAAAGGCGATACTTCTGGCAAGATCTCAGCAGAAGCGCTTTTATCTGTGACCCCTCCTCCTCAAATGCCTTCAACCTTAGAGGCTGGCACAATCTATGGCTACTGTGTCGGTGAGCCTTGGAACCAGCAGGCGGTATTTAAAGGTATTGGTGTGCCTGTGGTGACAGATTATGAAATTTGGAAAGACAACCCAGAAAAAGTATTTGGTATTACGGCAGAGTTTGCAGAAAAATATCCAAATACAACTGTTCGTTTAACTCGGGCCCTAATTCGAGCCGCAATGTGGTTAGATGAGAAAAATAATGCAAATCGTCCAGCAGCAGTGAAAATTCTATCTAAGCCTAACTATGTTGGTGCAGATTATGACGTCATCGCAAACAGCATGACCGGTACCTTTGAATATGAGAAAGGTGATAAACGTGATGTGCCAGACTTCAACGTCTTCTTCCGTTATAACGCCACATACCCATTCTATTCAGATGCCATTTGGTATCTCACTCAAATGCGTCGTTGGGGACAAATTAGCGATGATAAATCTGATGAATGGTATTTTGATATTGCTAAAAAAGTATATAGACCTGATCTATATGCAAAAGCAGCAAAATCGTTGATTGCAGAAAAGAAAGCAAAAGCAGAAGACTTTCCCGATTTTGCTACTGAAGATGGCTTCAAAGACCCTCAAACACATTTCATCGATGACATTGTTTACGATGGAAAAGCGCCAAATGCATATATCAACAAGTTCTCAATCGGCTTGAAAAAGGGCGATAAGATTTAATCAGGATCTGTCAAAGGTGTGCTGATCTCTTATCAGCACCACTAATGCATCGGCTATTTTTTGTAAAATATGTAGGAGTAAGGTATGTCTACAGCGACACCTCTAAATGATGAATCTCAAGACAAAATTTTATGGTTAGATAAAAGCCTGGATTTTGCATTGAGTTCTGCGAAAACCCTCGCTGTTCCAATAGTAGGTATTATTGTTTTTTTAATTCTTTGGTCGGCAGCCGCTCAAAACATAAACACATCTTTAGGTCAATTCCCCGGCCCTGCTCATGTATGGGAACAGTTCGGCTCGCTTTACGCAGAGCATCAAGTCGCTCGCGAAAAAGAAACGGCTTTTTACGAGCGTCAAGACATTAGGAATGCCAAACGTGTTGCTGATGACCCAAGCTATGTTCCAAAAATTAGAGCTTATACCGGTAAAGAAACCTTTATTGACCAGATTTTTACGAGTCTAATCACCGTGATGAGTGGTTTTTTATTAGCTGCTGTGATTGCGATTCCATTGGGTATCGCTGTTGGTTTGAATAAAACCTTGAATGCGGCAGTCAATCCGATTATTCAAATATTTAAGCCGGTCTCGCCATTGGCGTGGTTGCCTCTTGTGACTATTTTGGTTAGTGCGCTTTATGTAACAGACGACCCTATGGTGGCCAAGGCATTCATTGTGTCCATGATAACGGTGACGCTATGTTGTTTGTGGCCGATGGTCATCAATACCTCAGTAGGGGTTGCATCAATAGATAGTGACTTGGTGAATGTAAGCCGTGTGCTTCGATTGCCCGCACTAAAGCATGTACAGAAAATTGTGTTACCCGCCTCTATTCCGATGATTTTTACCGGTATGCGTCTTTCGCTCGGTATCGCTTGGATGGTTTTGATAGCAGCTGAGATGCTCGCTCAGAACCCGGGTCTTGGTAAGTTTGTTTGGGATGAATTCCAAAACGGCAGTTCCAATTCATTGAGCAGAATTATGGCCGCAGTCGTTGTGATCGGGATGATTGGTTTCTTGTTAGATAGAGGCATGCAACAACTACAGAGATGGTTATCTTGGGATAAAACGAGTGCAGCACGCTAGTTATTCAGGCCATGAGACTGTCGAACAATATTGAAGGAGAAAACCATGAGCACATTATTAGATATTAGCCATATAGATATGGTTTTTCCCACAGATAAAGGGGATTTCACCGCCTTAAAAGATGTTAGTTTAAAAATTGATAAAGGTGAGTTTGTATCCTTAATAGGCCACTCGGGTTGCGGTAAGTCTACGGTATTAAATGTTGTCGCAGGTCTTTATCAAGCCTCTAGAGGCGGGGTTGTATTGAATGGAAAGGAGGTCAATGAGCCTGGCCCTGAAAGAGCCGTTGTCTTTCAAAACCATTCCTTATTGCCTTGGTTAAGTGCCTATCAAAACGTCGAACTAGCGGTTAAACAGATTTTTGGTAAGCAAAAAACCAAAGCCGAAATGAAAGAATGGATTGAATATAACCTCCATCTTGTGCATATGGATCATGCCATGCATAAACGTCCTGATGAAATATCGGGTGGTATGAAGCAGCGTGTGGGTATTGCAAGGGCCTTGGCAATGCAGCCGGACATTCTGCTAATGGACGAGCCTTTTGGGGCGCTTGATGCCTTAACGAGAGCGCACATGCAAGATTCGTTAATGGAAATTCAAAACGAACTGAACAATACCGTCATCATGATTACTCATGATGTTGATGAGGCGGTTTTATTATCCGATCGCATTGTCATGATGACCAATGGCCCAGCTGCCACTATCGGTGAAATTTTAGACGTAGACTTGCCTCGTCCACGCAATCGCTTAGCCTTGGCTGAAGATCCCAAGTATGTTCACCTTCGATCAGAAGTATTGACCTTCTTGTATGAAAAACAGCGCAAAGTAGAGGTTATAGATACCAGAGAAAAGACTAAACCCCAGTTTGGAAAGAGTGTATCTGAAGAGGCTTCTGACACACCAGAAACTGAACAAAAGAAGGCCGGTTAGTTTAAAACTATAACTTGGTTAACAAGTATGGCATCAGAGAAAAGCCAAAGTAAGAATAAACAGGACAATAGGATCAAATTTTTAAGCATGTGTTTAATTGAATTAGTCTCGACTTGGTTTAGATGTTATCGGACGGTAGTGTCTACCTGATCATCAAAAATAATCACATAATGAAGAATCTCTTTAAGTTCAGACCAACTGAGAGCGATATGGACATCCAGCCAGTGCGTTAAACCCTGTTTGTCCAAGCATTTAAGTTGGGTTTCGATGAGACCCTCTTTGTTCAGGGTTAAGCCATTTGATGCCATTTCGGGTAAGCAAATATGCTTTTCCAAGCGTTTAAGCGGTTGATCTTGAATATCGCCCAAGGCTAACCCCGTAAAGCTTAGGAAGTGTTTGCTCGCGTAACAAACCTGATAGTGTTTATCGATGATCAAAATTTTACTATGGCTGTATTCAATTGCTGTCGTTAGAGCGTTTAATTTTTGATCTTGCTGGTGGATTGTTTCTAAGGTTTTTGTTAATTCATGGTTTACCTTATTAACGGTTTCAGTTCTCGCCGTGATGCGTTTTTCAAGCTCTAGGTTTATATTGTGTATCTCGGTTTCTTGATCTAACCATTGGTGTTTTTGATCTAAAAGCTCATCGTTTTTTGTTCGAAGTTTTTGAAAATTGTCTTTCAGTGTATTTTTATCGTTAATAAGTTTTCGCACACAGCTTAAAAAAGCACCCGACAAAATTAATAAAATACTGATGCTGGTAATGGTGATGCCGATTAATTGAGACGTTTCAGTATGTGGATTTATATCTGCATAGCTGAACGGTACTGCTAAGCTGGTATGAATGCTCAGAAGTAATGATGTGATAGAGAACCTGGTACTCCGGTTCATATAACGAGCCTTTCATTTAGCGAGTTAGCAACAAGGTTACTCAAGTTTAGACCAATTTTATTGAATAAGAGAGTTACAAGATGAATAAGGAGTGTCTTGAAGGTCGTTTTTTTTACACTATTTGTGTATGCATAGGTTTGTGTTTCTTCTTGAACGGAAAGGCTTATTCAAATTCTGAAGGAAAAACAGATAAGCCAATAATTAGTGTTTTAAATGTGAATGCTTTTGATCGTGCTGCCTGGGAGGAAGTACGTTTTAATGGATTAACGGATTACCAGTTGGTGAAACAAAATCACGTTGCATTTTTAAGAGCAGAAAGTAAAAAAAGTGCGTCAGGTCTGTTATTCAAAAAAGATATCAACCTGTCTAAAACACCTTATTTAAATTGGAGCTGGCGCCTTGATAAAGCCTTGCCTGAATTACCTGAAACAAGGAAGTCGGGTGACGATTATGTTGCCCGTATTTATCTTATACATGAGGGTGGTTGGTTTTTCTGGCAAACCAAAGCCTTGAACTATGTATGGTCGAGTCGAAAAGTTAAAGAAAAAACGTGGTCAAATGCCTATGCACCGGATAATGCCTTGATGAAAGCGGTAAGAGATAAAACAGATAAGTCTGGCGTTTGGTTGACTGAAAAACGCCACGTACAAGCTGATTTCAAAGCATGGCTAGGTGAGGATATCTCTCAAATTGAGGGTGTCGCGATCATGACTGATACGGATGATAGTGATGGCCATGCCATTGTATATTATGGCGATATTTTCTTTTCTGCAGATTGATGTTTTAAAAATGTCGTTAAGTCCTCATGAAACATCTTCATCAACTTTTCAATATTAGAAACACCTGCGTAGTTAGGGCGAACGATAAAGGCGATACGACGATGCGGACTAGTTTCATTCAAATGGACAGCGTGCAGTTCAGAGCTGGTTGAAACTAATTGGTCCAAGGCCATTTCTGGTGCAATGGTGGTGCCCATTCTTCCCGCGACCATTTGGATTAAAGTGTTCAAGCTACTTGAGCCAAATATTTGATTGGTCTGGCTGGCTTGTAATTTACATGCTGACAGTGCGTGGTCCTTCAAACAGTGCCCATCCTTTAAGAGCATTAATTGGGAGTGATTAATCTCATCACTATTAATATTGTCGCGTCCTGCCATGACATCATCACGCTGGGTGATCCAGTAAAAATCCTCTTCCCAAAACTCAAACGCTAATAAACCTTCATGCGCGAAAGGTAAGGCTAAAATAGCGGTATCGATATCGCCGTTTCGAACTTTATCAACTAAAACATGTGATTGTTCTTCGATAATTCTTAGCTGAAAGCTGGGGAATTTTTTCCGTAGATTTGGCAGCACCTTTGGCAATAAGTAAGGGCCAATGGTGGGGATAATGCCTAGCGTCATAGGGTAGCTGAAAGGCTCATTGTGGCTGCGAGCAAGTTGATATAAATCGTCTACTTCCAATTTAATCGTCCGGGCTTTATCAAGCACTGCTTGGCCGATGGGTGTGATCAGTACTTTTTTGTTGTCACGCTCGAATACCTGAATACCTAGTTGTTTTTCTAATTCACTTAAAGCCGTGCTCAAGGCAGATTGAGAGACTGAACATTCCTCGGCGGCTTTCTTGAAATGAAGGTTTTTTTCAACAGCAAGTGCATAACGAAGTTGCTTGAGAGAAATCATGTGCGTGGACCCAACTGTAATGACCGAAAATTATATTCTGTTTTTTAGAACGTTATAATCTAATTTATTTGATTTATTCAATCAATGCTTATGGTTAATATTTCTCCGTCGCTGAGGGAAAGCTCCAAAAGGCTTCATTCAGATTCTATTATTAAGACTCAACTAGAGGTTTTACACATGACGAATAAAATCAATCAAAGTATCCCAGAATTTAAAGCAGAAGCTTTCCACAATGGTGAATTCAAAACGATTACTTCTGAGGATGTTTTGGGTAAGTGGTCGATCTTTTTATTCTATCCAGCAGATTTTACGTTTGTTTGTCCGACTGAACTAGAAGACATGGCAAAGCATTATGATGAGCTTCAGGCGCTGGGTGTCGAAGTTTATTCAGTTTCAACCGACACTCACTTTGTCCACAAAGCATGGCACGACAGCTCTGATGCCATTGGCAAAATTAACTATCCAATGATCGGTGACCCGACAGGCAAAATTACGCGTGGTTTCGATGTGATGATCGAAGAAGATGGTGTCGCATTACGGGGTACTTTCTTGGCGAATCCAGAGGGCATCATCAAAGTATCTGAAGTTCACGACTTGGGAATTGGTCGTTCAGCGAAGGACATGTTGCGTAAAGTGAAAGCCGCACAGTATGTTGCTAATCACGATGGTGAAGTTTGCCCAGCAGCATGGGAAGAAGGTGAGGCGACATTAACGCCAAGCCTTGATTTGGTAGGTAAGATCTAAATAAGTAAACGATTTTCCCAACAGTGTGGTGGTTCCGATAATGCGTTTCGACGGGCTCAACGAGCGTATTTTTCGGTCCCTGCGCTTGTCGAAGGGAAGCTTGTGATTCCTATGCATTACGTTGTTTAAGCGTTTCGACAGGCTCAGCGAGCAGCATTATTTTAAAGTAATAGGCGAGGCAAAACCATGTTAACGAATGATATTTTACACGCTTTAAAAACCTACACGGCCAACATGAAAAAGTCAGTGAATCTGGTTTTGCAAACAGGTGATCATGCTAAGCGTTCAGAGCTAGCAGGATTCTTAACAAGTTTTGCCTCAGTCTCAGAGAATATTTCTTTAGAAGAAAAGGATGTGCCTGGCCTATTGCGCAGCCCGATTAGTTTTTTGGTAGAAGCTGATGGTCAAGATACCGGTATTCGATTTTCAGGTATTCCCAGTGGTCATGAATTTAACTCGTTTGTGTTGGCTGTATTAAATGCATCCGGTACACCCTTAAAGTTGGATGAAAGCATTCAAAGGATGGTCGAGTCTGTCGATGCTGAGCTGAATTTTGAAGTATTTATTAGTTTGAGTTGCCATAACTGTCCGGATGTTGTTCAAGCTTTAAATCAATTTTCTTTACTAAACCCAAAGATCACAAGCGAAATGATTGATGGTGGTTTGTATAAAGAATTAATTGAAGAACGAAACATTCAAGGCGTACCTTCTGTTTACTTAAATGGCGAAGTGTTTGCAAACGGGAAAATTGATCAGGCAACCTTGTTAGAAAAGCTTATCGAAAAGTTTCCACTACACGTCGCAAGTGATGAGCCTGCTTTACCCTTGCAGGATGTGACCGTGATTGGCGGGGGGCCGGCAGGTGTCGCAGCCGCTATTTACAGTGCGCGTAAAGGTCTGAATGTCACGGTCATTGCAGACCGTTTTGGCGGGCAAGTCAAAGATACCATGGGTATTGAAAACCTGATTTCTGTTCCAAAAACCACTGGGCCAGAGTTGACCAATTCTCTTCAAGCGCATATGGATGATTATGAGATAACGCTGAAGTCTCACTTAAAAGTGACTAAGGTAGAAAAGGGCGATATAAAACGTATTCATTTAAGTTCTGGTGAAGTGATTGAATCTAAAACGCTCATTGTCGCAACAGGTGCGAAGTGGAGAGAGCTGGGTATTCCTGGCGAGAAAGAAAATATAGGTAGTGGCGTTGCATACTGCCCACACTGTGATGGTCCCTTTTTCAAAGGTAAAGATGTTGCGGTGATTGGTGGCGGTAACTCGGGTATAGAAGCCGCTTTAGATCTAGCAGGTATTGTAAAATCAGTGACTGTGTTTGAATTTATGCCAGACTTGAAAGCCGATGGCGTGTTAGTTAAGCAAGCCGATGCGAGAGATAACATCACGATACTCAAAAATGTCGTGACCAAACAGATTCTTGCGAAAAATGGTAAAGTCGTCGCTATTGAATACCAAGACCGTACGACTGAAGACGTGCTTCAAAAGGAATTGTCAGGCGTGTTTATTCAAATTGGCTTGGTGCCAAATAGTCATTTCTTAACTGATGTGGTCGATTTATCCAAGTACGGTGAAGTCATCATTGATGAACGCGGTAGAACATCTGAACCGGGTATTTTTGCCTGCGGCGATGTGACCACGGTGCCTTATAAGCAAATCGTGATTGCGATGGGTGAGGGCGCGAAAGCATCCTTGGCGGCTTTTGATTACTTGTTAATGAATACATAATGAATGGTACTTACTTGAGCCGTTTTACCACTCCCTGAGCCGCCTGTACTGAGTTTATCGAGGTGTCGAAGGGAGGCTTATTCAACCGTAATATCTTTCATGTTTCTGAATAAGTCTGAGCTTGTTTCTTCTATGCCTGAGTTTGTTTGATCGATAAAAAATACAGACAAATTGTTTTCTTCTGCAAGCTTTAAACCTTCTTGTGTGCCAAGGCAAAGTAGGGCTGTAGACCAAGCGTCTGCAATGGTCGGGCTTTCATGAATTACTGTGACAGATACGGTTGAATGCGTGACAGGAGCCCCTGTTCGAGCATCCAGAATATGGCTGTAGCGTTTGCCAGAGTCATCATAATAATGTCGATAAGTGCCAGAGGTCATAATGGCAGTGGGTGATTGTGTCGCAATTGTGATGACTTTTTGAAAGCCTGTTGCTTCTGGAAGTGGCCGTTCAATGGCAATTCTCCAAGGCTGCATCTGTGGTTTTTGTCCTCGGGTTTGAAGTTCACCACCAATTTCTACTAGATAGTTTGTAATGCCTTTTTTATCAAGTAATTCAGCTAAACGAGCCACGCTGTAACCTTGGCCGATTGAGGATACATCTATATGCACTTTGCCTAGCTGTTTTTGAATGAAGGACTCATGTGTCTGGACCTTTTCCATGCCGATGGAATACATGACTTCACTTAGTTCGGCTTCACTTGGTATATGCAAAGACTTGTCAGAAAAGCCCCAGAGTGCAAATAAAGGTTGAATTGTTAAGTCATAACAGCCTTGGCTTGCCGAATGAACCTTGCGGGCTTCTTCAATTAAATAAATGAGTTCAGCATCGGCATTGATAGCGGTGGCATCATGGTTGTTATTCACCTGGCTGATGACCGAGTCATCACGATAGTTAGATAACACGGAATCAATTCTAATAAGCTCTGCATCTAATTCTTTTTGAAGTGCTTCTGAGTCTTTATCTTCTTTTGACCAGTAACTGATATGCCAGGTTGTGCCTTGAGTAGAGCCACTTAGTTTGGTAATTGATTGCTCTTTAGAGCACCCGGTTAAGATTAATAACAAGACAAAGACGAACAATACGAATCGCATTATTAAGCCCCTATGATGGAGTGAATAAGGTAAGCGTTATAAGCGACGTAAGCGCTTAACAGAATGCCACCTTCTAAGCGGTTAATTTTATGACCCCGCCCAAAGCCATATGCCATAAACAATAGCAGTACGATTAAGCTGATCATGACTGTCCAGTCTCGCCAAATGACTTCGGGCTCAAGGCCCGACATTGGGCTTATTGTGCCTGCAATGCCAATAACTGCGAGTAAGTTAAACATATTCGAACCGATGACATTACCAATAGCGATATCATGCTCACCTTTTTTTGCGGCAACAATAGAGGCAGCAAGTTCGGGAAGAGAGGTACCTAAGGCAACGATGGTTAAGCCAATAATGAGGTCACTAACACCCAGTTGCCGAGCTATTTCAACAGAGCCCCATACCAGGAAATGAGAACTAATAATCAATACTGTCAAGCCTGTCGCCAACCAGAATAAAGCCTTACCCAGCGACATTGCATGTGATAACTGTTCTTCAAATTCTGCTTCAAGTGCATCTCCCTTGTGATTGAGAGCTGCATAAATAGACCAGCCAATAACAACAAAAAAACCTGCCAGTAAAATGAGGGATTCAGTAAATGTTAGTGTCAAATCCCACAGGAAAAAACCGGTCAATAAGCTGATTGCGATTAGTAAGGGGATTTCTTTTTGAATAATTTTGGAGTTAACAATCATGGGTGCGACCAATGCTGTTGTCCCTAAAATCAAACTTATGTTAACTATGTTGGAGCCCAAGCCATTACCTAAAGCTAAAGCCGGGTTCCCATCTAAGGCTGCCATGGCAGATACGACCATTTCAGGTGCAGAGGTACCAAATCCGACAATAACCATACCAATCAGCAAAGAAGGTAGACCCATATGTTTGGCGGTTGCAGCAGCGCCATCAACAAAGCGGTCTGCGCTCCAAATGAGTAAGATAAAACCACCTAAAATAGCAAGTGCTGGGAGTAACATAAAAATGCCTTTTTAGTTCAATATAAGAACGTAAATCAGTGCAGCCAAGATCATGCGATAGATGACATAAGGCCACATTCCGAATTTATTTAACCACTTGAGGAAAAAGTGAATGGCCAGCATGGCCGTGATGAAAGATGTTAGGCCGCCAATCATAAACGCAATCCAGTCAATCACCGCTGTATCATCAGTAGCGACTTCCAGAATTTTTACGGAAGCTGCTAAAAATGTAATTGGTATCGCCAATAAAAACGAAAAGCGAGACGCGGCTTCACGTGTTAAGCCAAGTAATAAACCCGCGGTAATGGTTGAACCAGACCGAGATGTTCCTGGCACTAAGGCAAGCGCCTGGCATAAGCCAATAATTAGAACATCTTTGGCTTTAATATCGTTGATTGATCGTGTTTGTTTGGCTGTAACATCGGCAAAGCCTAACAGGATACCGAATGCTATAGTGGTTATCATAATAATTTCGGCAGAACGTAAATGGGTGTCGATAATATCCAGTAACGCTAAACCTGCTAAGCCAGCAGGAACGGTACCAAATACAACGGCCCAGGCCAAACGGCTTTGGCCAACATGCTGACGCTTAATAATCGAAGACACGCCATCCTTTAATAAATTACTAACGTCATTTCGGAAGTAGAGTACAACGGCTAATAATGTACCAATATGGACGGCTAGGTCGAAAGCAACCCCTTGGTCATCTTCGCCAGTAAAGAGCGGCATTAATACTAAGTGGCCTGAGCTTGAAATAGGCAGAAACTCAGTAATTCCTTGTATGATGCCTAACCATGCGGCATAAACTGCATCCATAAGGAAGCAACTCCTAAAAAGTGAATAGTGGTAGCTAAGCGTTCATCATTGTGAATATTGAAGAGCCTTGGAAAGGTGCGGATTCTACCATAGCTGAAGATGAATACAATTTAATGATAGCTAGTCAGGAACGACCAAGCAAAGAGGTGCTTAGGTCAAGCCTGAGCTGCTGTAGATTAGAACTATTTTATATCAGTACGGCTCTCTTAATAACCTTCCAGGCGTTTCAGTAAACGATAAAAATTACTTCGATTGACTCCCATTTCGCGTGCTGCCGCCGCTTGATTGCCATTATGTCTATTCAGTACTGTCTCAATAAAGTGGCGCTGAAACTCTTCAGTGGCCGCTTTTAAATTGCCATTTGCCTGAATACCAATCTGCGTACTGTGTTCATCATAATTCATTGAGTCTGGTTGAGTTTGTGAGTGCTTGAAATTTAGTGGTTTGATATCCATATGTTGCACATCAATCACGATAGAGCGCTTGCTTCTTCCTTGTTCAGCGATGGCTTTTAAGGCTGCACGACTTAAGGTGTGCTCTAACTCTCTTATATTGCCTGGCCAGTTGTAGGCTGTCAGAAGGTATTTCGCTTCTGGTGCAATACGCAAACCTTCCACACCCAAGCGTTTTTGGTTTACTTCAAGTAAGTAGCCACTTAATAATAGAATGTCTTTATCCCGATCACGCAGAGGCGGTACCGTAATAGGGTAGACACTTAAGCGATGGAATAAATCTGCTCTAAAGCGTTTTTCAGCGACTTCATTTTGAAGGTCTCTATTTGTTGCGGCAATGATTCTGACATTTACGTTGATTAGTTTATCTGAACCAACGCGTTGAATCTCACCGCTTTGTAAGGCGCGTAATAGTTTGGGTTGAATCGATAAAGGCAGTTCACCCACTTCATCTAAAAACAATGTACCCCCATCGGCAACTTCGAACTTACCCGCTCTATCTGCAATGGCTCCTGAAAAAGCGCCTTTTATGTGACCGAATAGCTCGCTTTCAGCGATATTCTCAGGAAGCGCTGCGCAATTGATATAGATTAAAGGGCCTAAAGAACGTGGTGACAAAGAGTGCACTCTTCGTGCTACAAGCTCTTTACCTACGCCTGTTTCACCTAGGACTAATACGCTGAGGTGTGATTGAGCCACAATAGAAATTTCATCTTTGAGCTTTTGAATGGGGGCGCTGTTACCAATAATTCTACCGGGTGACTCAGAAGAAAGTGCTTGATTAATGAGTTGGTGGTGGGCCACATTGCTTTCAAGTATGTCGATACGCTCAGCCGCTTTGACAGCCGCTTCTGTTAAGCGGGTAAATGTATTGATCTCCATGGTGTCAAGGTAGTCGAAGGTGCCTGGGTTAACCGCATCCAGCGTTAACAAGCCCCAAGGTTTTTCATCGATAAATAATGAAATACCCATGCAGTCATGCACCCTGGCATTAAAGGTTTCATCCTCAATTAGACCATCATAAGGGTCGGGTAAGTTAGAGTCGGCTTCAAAGTGAATGGGCTCTCTAGAACTTAGTGCTTTAACGAATCGTGGGTGTTCATTGACGACAAAGCGCCTGCCTAATACATCATCACTCAGGCCTCTTGTGGCTAAGGGTTTAAGTAAGCTTCCGTCTAACTTTAATACCGCGGCGGCATCAAAGGGAAAGATGCTTTGCATGCACTCCAAAAGGTGATTGTAACGATGGGTGTCTTCCAGATCCAAGGGGAGCTTGGCAACGATTTGAGTAATCGCATCAAAGAATAACTGTTTTGTTGTCATATCTACATCCGGGTTGTCGTAATGAGCTCTCTTGCTAAGTGTCATTTTGATCTCCAGAGGTTAAAAGTTCTTATAAATCAAGTTGTTATTATGTGGCATGAATGTTGTGTATATCTATTTGTATTCATCTATATTCATCTGTATTCATCAAAGCAGTGCGATGAAGTATGGCTGTCACAATGACTTCGGTGTTTGACAAGGATCAAGTAAGGCGTTTTTTCTTGGTTTTCTACCTACTTATGAGGAGGCGCTAACCACTAATAGGTTATTCATAAAATCTAGCTTAAGTGAGAGGGTTGAACGTGTGTCAGATAGCTCAGTTTGTAAACAGTTAGAAAATCAAATTTACAGCTAATTTACAGCTAAAGGCAACATGCTTACTAGAGGGGGAGTAAGTAGAAAGAGAGGGTTTTAACAAAAAATAGCGACATCACAAGATAGGAGTTCGCGCACGATGAAAAAGAATAAATTAGCCTTTTCGGCATTATTACTGGCAATGGGTGTCGGTATGGGATCAGGAGCATACGCGGCCAATAAAGCTGCGCCGACCTTAACGCCTGAAGAATTCAATCAAGCCAAAACAATGTATTTCCAGCGTTGTGCTGGCTGTCACGGTGTTCTTCGTAAGGGGGCGACGGGTAAAAACCTTGAGCCAGAAGAGACTCTTAAAAAAGGTACAAAGCGTCTTGCTAGAATCATTGAGCTAGGTACTGAAGGGGGTATGAACAACTTTGATGACATCTTCTCCAAAGATGAAATCAATGTATTGGCTAAGTATATCCAGATGGAACCACCGGTTCCGCCTGAAATGTCTCTAGCCATGATGAAAGAGCGTACCAAAGAATATATTGCACCAAAGGATTACCCAACGAAGCCGCTTCATGGCCGTAATTGGGAAAACTTTTTTGTGGTTATCGAACGTGATGCCGGCATGGCCGCCATTATTGATGGTGATAAGCATGAAATCGTAGCGCATATCGATACAGGTTATGCGGTACACGTTATCAAAGGGACTGAGCACCATAAAACCCAGTATGGTAAAGATGCTGTTGGTCGTTTCTGGTACACCATTGGTCGTGATGGCAAAGTCAATAAAATCGACTTATGGCAAACGCCAGACAAGATGCTTGTAGCTGAAACACAAATGGCATATGACGCTCGTGATATCGCGGTTTCAGGCGATGGTAAATACGTTATTGCTGGTGGTTACTGGCCCCCACATTTCGTAATCATGGATGCAGAAACACTAGAACCTCTAAAAGTGGTGTCTTCTCGTGGTGTGAATGTTGATGGTGAATATGTCAACGAAGCGCGTGTTGCGGCAATCTACACAACACCGAATGAACCGACGTGGATGGTTGCCATTAAAGAGTTAGGTCAAATGTGGCAAGTGGATTACAGCGATATCAATAACCTGCGTATTGAGCAAATTGATTCTGCTAAATTCCTTCATGATGGTTTCTTTGACCCAACAGGTCGTTACTTCCAGATCGCTGCTAATGCATCGAACAAGATGGTTGTGGTGGATACTAAAGAACGTAAGTTAGAAAAAATGATCGATGTTGCGAAACTGCCACATCCCGGTCCTGGTGCAAACTGGATAGATAAGAAGTGCGGCCCTGTCGGTGGGACAACACATTTAGGTGTAGGTGAAGTCTCTGTTTGGGGTAACGATCCCATTGGTCATCCTGATCAGGCATGGAAACTATGCTACACCGTTGAAACCGATGGTGCGGGTGCTTTCATTCGAACCCATCCAGACTCTCAATACGTTTGGGCAGATCAGTTGAAACATCCTGAGCCAGAAATTCAGCAGAGTGTTCAAGTGTTCGATAAAGATACCCATGAAATTGTGAAGACCATCCGTGTCACTGAAGAAGCCGGTAAAGTCGCGCTTCATATGGAGTTCAATAAAGCGGGTACGGAAGTATGGGTATCTGTATGGAATAGATCCGATAGCAAAAACCCGACTGGTGAAATCGTTGTTTATGATGCGAAAACTCTCAAAGAGATTACGCGAATTAAAGGTCTGACGACACCAACAGGTAAGTTCAATGTGTATAACAGAGCAAACCATAAAACCTAATTAACCCTTCTTGTTAAGGAGAAATTAGCTAGCGAGAGGCCGTATACGGCTTCTCTCTTCCCCTCATACCATGTTATGAATTTGATCACAAAACTCTAGGGAGTTCCTTCGATGAGTGCAGCAGAAAAGCTCAAAAGCCTGTTATCTAAAAAAGTGATGTACGGCGCAACGGTAACAGCAGCATTATTTTTTATGTTTGTTGGCGTTATTTTTTGGGGTGGCTTTAATACAGCGATGGAAGCGACCAATACCATGGAGTTCTGTATTAGCTGTCATGAAATGGAAGAGAATGTCTACCAGGAATATAAGCACACCATTCATTACCAAAATAGAAGTGGGGTCAGAGCCACCTGTTCAGACTGTCACGTGCCTGATCCATGGGTACATAAAATTGTACGAAAAATTCAAGCCTCAAACGAGCTATTACATAAGGCGCTTGGAAGTATTGATACACCTGAAAAATTCGATGCGAAACGTTTAACACTGGCGAAAAACGTTTGGAATTCCATGAAAGATACCGACT
This sequence comes from uncultured Oleiphilus sp., assembly GCA_963974595.1. Lineage (GTDB taxonomy): Bacteria > Pseudomonadota > Gammaproteobacteria > Pseudomonadales > Oleiphilaceae > PZPK01. The sequence goes on from CAXBDA010000041.1 coordinate 16,704, forward strand.
CGCGCGAGTGTCGTAACTGCCATGATTTTGAAACCATGCAGCCAGAAGATCAGAAGCCTAGAGCGCGCAAACAGCATCTTAATGCGATGACAGCGGGCAATACCTGTATCGATTGTCATAAAGGTATTGCACACAAAAATGTTCATGACCAATTAACAGATGAAGAGTTAGATGAACTAACAAAGCCAGATCCAAGTAAAGCGATTGCCATTCCACAACACTGGCAAGAGTTCTTAGATAAAGAAGAAGCCGAGAAAGAAGCGCAGAAGAAAGCCGCGGAAGATGCGGCTCTTTTAGCAGCAGAGCAGGCTAAACAAGCAGAAATTGAAGCGGCTGTATTAGCTAAAAAACAACAAGAACAAGCAAAAGATAAAACGTCAGCCCTTGTAAAAGAAAAAACAGCGCCAGTAGCGAAAAAAGCAACACAATCTGAAAGTGTTTCCGGTATCAATTGGGCTGCAGTACCTGCTCGAAATGTCACTGTTTTTTATCCTGGCCAAGCCTCTATGGAGTGGGCGTTGGGTCGGGATCACGGTGGCAAACGTTCATTTAAAAAAGGCGACCGCTGTATTGCGTGTCATGAAGAAGAAGCAGCCGATATTGGGCAAAAAATTGTCAGTGGCGAGAAGCTTGAAGACAAAGTGATTCCAAACAAACGAGGCAGTATTGCGGTTGATGTACGTGCAGCGCACGATAACGAAAACCTCTACTTACAGTTCTCTTGGGACGATGACTCACATCACCCCGTACCATTTGTCGAGGGTGGAAAAATGGATGCCAAGAATCAAATCAAACTGGCATTTATGTTAGCCACGGATGAAGTTGAATATGCTGATCGTGCTGGTTGCTGGGGGACATGTCATGCCGATTTGAATGAGATGCCATTTGCTCCTGCTGGCCAAAATGTGACCAAATATCTTGAAGAAAGTAGAACGAAGATTGAGATCAAAGGTCGTAACAATAAGCCTTTAGGTGGTTGGGACAAGCGTAAGGCATCTGCTGATATTGATGCAGAATTCACTGCACAGCACTTTATGGACATCATCCGCTATAAGTCTGGAGAAAAATCAGTTGAAGATGGCCATGTTCTGGCAGACCGAATTATGAACGAAGCGATCATCAGTCAGGCGAGTGGCGTTAAGCAGGGCAAGAAGTGGTCTGTTGAATTCAAACGTCCACTGGCTCAAAGTGAAGGCAATCTCGGTTTAGCTTTAGACAAGCAATATAACTTCGGCTTTGCCATTCACGATGATCACACCAGTGGCCGCTTCCATCATGTTTCCTTTGGTTACAAATTAGGCTTTGATAATGGTGAAGTTGAGATCAACGCGGTTAAGCAATAGCTGTAAGGAATTGAGAAAAGCTGTAAGAAATTGAGAAAAATTGAAAGAAGGGCAAAACGATGAGATCTCAGATAAGTACGGCAATAAGTAGAATTTTTCTTAAAAGAAAATGTGCAAGTTACTTGTTGTCAGTACTTATTTCTATGGCTCTACCCGTGCTGGCTCAGGCAGAAACAATAGAGATCAGCATCAAGAAAATGCTGTTCATGCCAGAGAATGTGACTATTAACCCGGGTGATACTGTTCGGTGGGTCAATGATGAGCGCAGACAATATCATAGTGTCTGGTTTGAAGCATTAGGTGTGCCGGAGCCGGATTACTTTTTCCCAGGTGAGTTTTTTGAGAAGCGTTTTGTACAGGCAGGTAGTTACCCCTATCGTTGTGGGCCACATTCTGAAATGCTGGGCACTGTGATTGTTCGCGAACCAGGCAAAGAGAAAGCCTCTCACGCTAATAATCATACCATTACATTTATCCAAAATATGGAAGCATCCAGACAAGAAGAGTTGGTGTATCTGCTTAAACAAGATTGTGGTTCTTGTCATGGAATGACGCTCAAAGGTGGTTTAGGACCTAGTTTAGTGCCTGAAAAATTAGCCAGTTTTAGTATTGAAGACCTTGCTGCAGTGATTATGGAAGGGCGCCCGGGCACGCCCATGCCACCGTGGAAGGGAATTCTCAAACAAGAAGAGGCAAGCTGGATAGGCGCTTACCTTAAGTCGGGTTTAGGGGTAGGCCAATGATGATAAGAAATCTGCTTGGTGCGTCTTTGGTCTTATCCTTAAGTGCCTGTAGTTGTTTATTACACAACGATGAGCTTGCAGGGTCTGAGCAGCTAAGCTCAAACACGCAAGTGCTTAGATCGACAGGTGATCTAGGCGTTATTATCGAGCGTGCAAGTGGGTCAGTAAAACTGATTGATACCGGAGATAAGGCACCTTTTGCCGATATTCAAGGCTTGGGCGATTTGTCTCATGCCTCCATTGTGTACTCCCGTGATGAACGCTATGCCTATGTCTTTGGTCGTGACGGTGGCCTGACAAAAATAGATTTACTACATCAAGACATTGCCAAACGAATCATCCAGTCAGGTAACAGTATTGGCGGAGCAATTAGCCAAGACGGCAGCTTAATCGCTGTTTCTAACTATTCACCCGGTGGTGTCAAAGTATTTGATAGTGACACGCTTGAATTGCTTGTTGATATTCCTGCAACAGAATTTACTGACCCTTCAAGTGGTGAAATTAAGGGCAGTAAAGTCGTTGGCTTGGTTGATGTGCCAGGGCAAAAATTTGTTTTTAGCTTGTTTGATACGGGTGAAATCTGGGTCGCTGATTTCTCTAAATCAAAGCAAAAAGAAGCACAGGCATACCCAGACATTCAAAAGTTCCAGAACATTGGTAAACAGCCCTATGATGCACTTATATCCCCTGATGGCCGTTATTATCTAGCCGGTTTATTTGGTGAGGATGGCATGGCAAAGCTTGATCTATGGCATCTCGAAAAAGGTGTACAGAGAATTTTACCTGACTATGGAAAAGGTGAGCAGAAACTACCCGTGTATAAAATGCCCCATTTAGAAGGTTGGGCGGTAGCAGGAAACTTGGCATTTGTGCCTGCTGTGGGTCAACACCAAGTACTCGTCATTGATATGAATACCTGGCAGCAAACAGGAGCAATTGATGTTCATGGTCAGCCTGTTTTTGTCATGGCCAGACCGGATGGACGACAAATTTGGGTGAACTTCGCCTATCCGAATAATGACACGCTGCAAGTGATTGATGCTGAAACCGAAGTTATTACCCAAACCTTGGTGCCAGGAAAAGGCGTGCTTCATATGGAGTTTTCACCACGTGGTGAGCATGTCTGGGCGTCGGTAAGGGATTTAAATCTCGTCAATATTTATGACACTGGCTCTCTTGAGCTGTTGACGCAGTTTGAAGCCAGTAGTCCAAGTGGCATCTTTTTTACCTCGCGAGCACACAAGATAGGTCTTTAACGCTTAAGTTACGGATTCAGGACAATAATAACTCGATAGGATTAACGCACATGACTCAGAAAACAGATGCATTGACCCAAGCGCTATTATGTCATTATCAGCGTGATTTTCCTCTTGTATCCAAGCCATTTCAATTAATCGCTGAATCGCTAGGTAGCAACGAACAGGCAGTGTTGGAAAAGTTAAACACGCTTAAAGAAGTCAATGTTCTCACCCGCATAGGTCCAATATTTGATCATAAGCGAGCGGGCGCAAGTTTATTGGCTGCGGTCAGTGTGCCTGAGCAACAAGGCCAGAAAATCGCAGAGATAATAAACCGCTACCCAGAAGTTAATCATAATTATGGAAGAGAACATGTTTATAACTTATGGTTTGTTGTCACCGCGCCTGATAAAACGCATTTAGATGAAACATTGGTTCACATGGAAAAGGCAATTGGCTTTTCCATACTGCGTTTACCAATGGTCAAATCTTATTATATCGATTTAGGTTTTCAGCTTAGCCACGAACGTCTCCTCAGTAAAACCGGGCATTTGAAAGGTCAGCGCATTCCTGAAAATTTGAATGTCAATCACTTAGCGGCACCACCGAGCATTGAAAAGATAGATTCATCTACATTACTAAATGAAGAGTCACTAAATGAAGAGTCACTAAATGATGAATTACAAAACGAAGCGTTGCTGTGTGAAATGGATCAGCATCGTTTACGCAGTCTGATTCAAGATGGCTTACCTCTAAGTTCAGAACCATTCAAATTGCTAGCGGATCAATTAGGTTTTGTGACAGAACAGACTGTACTGAGCACTCTAAAATACTGGTTGAAAATAGGGCTGGTTAAGCGCATTGGTTTAGTTACCAACCATCATCAATTAGGTTACACCTCGAATGCGATGGTTGTCTGGAATGTGCCCGATGACAAAATAGATAAAATGGGTGAGTTGATCAAAGAATCTGGCTTGGTTAGCTTGTGCTATCAGCGTCAGCGTCATCTACCAGAATGGTCGTTCAATTTATACTGCATGGTTCATAGCCGTAAACGTGAACATGTAGAGGGCGTTGTGCAGCGCCTATCGATGCTTGCAGGACTTCAAGATATGCCACGGGAAATTCTATTTACGACGCAGCAGCATAAGCAAAAGGGTGGTTTATACAGTATTTATAAAAAATCAAATAAACCTGGTAATCATCCAAAGCATCATCCTCTTTTGCACTCAGGAGTCGCTTAATGGATAAGCTTGATATAAAAATAATCAAAAAATTGCAATATGGTTTTCCTATTTGTGAATACCCTTATGCAGAGGTTGCCAGAGAAATTGATATTTCCGAATCTGAGCTGATATCAAGACTAGGCAATATGCTGCACGATCGAACCTTAACTCGATTTGGGCCTATGTATCACGCAGAAATATTGGGTGGCGGACTATCACTTGCAGCGATGTCGGTACCGAGAGATGAGTTTAATCAGGTGAGTCGTATTGTGAATAGTATGCCAGAGGTTGCGCATAACTATGAAAGAACACATGAATTAAATATGTGGTTTGTGATCGCGACCGAACATTCTGAACAGCTTCCAAAAGTGATACAACAAATCGAAGAAAAAACAGGTTTCCATGTCTACAATATGCCTAAATTGGAGGAGTTTTATGTTGGCTTCTATCTCGAGCTCTAATGATCTAGATCATGTAGAGGCAAATCCAAATGATCAGCTTAAAAAGCCTGTCTACCCATTATCGAGTATAGATCGAAAGCTCGTCGTCTTAACGCAAGAAGGTTTGCCACTTGCGCCACGGCCTTATCATGTATTGGGGGTGATTCTTGATATCAGTGCCGACGAGGTCATGGCGAGATTACAAAACATGCAAGATAAAGGGGTGATCAGACGAATTGCCGCTGTACCGAATCATTACAAATTGGGTTACAAAACCAATGGCATGACAGTGTGGGATGTCAGTGATGACAAAATACAAGAATTAGGTGCCATTGTGGGCGCGTTACCCTTTGTGAGCCATTGCTACCACCGCCCAAGACACTTACCACATTGGAGGTATAACTTGTTTGCCATGGTGCATGGTAAAACTAAATGCGAGGTTGAGGGCTACATAGAACGCATTCGTCAATTGATAGAAACGGATCTTCATGCGCATGACGTCTTGTACAGTACACGCATCCTCAAAAAAACCGGGCTAAGAATAGGTGAAAAAAAGTAGTTTCATGGATAGACAAGAAAGCGATTCATGAGCGAAGAATAAATCAGTATTAATGAGGGCTAGTCGTGTTTCGAATCAGTCAATATATGAAGATCTTGCATGAACAAACGCCTTGTGGTGTTAAACGAAAGCCACCTGGCCCCGTTGTCATTTGGAATCTTATTCGTCGTTGCAATCTCACCTGCAAACATTGTTATTCCATTTCTGCAAATACCCATTTTCCTGGTGAACTGAGTACCCAAGAAGTCTTCACGGTGATGGATGATTTGAAAACGTTTGGTGTGCCTGTATTAATTTTGTCAGGCGGTGAGCCATTACTCCGTCCTGATATATTTGAAGTGGGTAAACGCGCGAAAGAGAAAGGTTTTTATGTTGGCCTATCCAGCAACGGCACCTTAATTGATGACAATAATATTCATGATATTAAAGCAGTAGGCTTTGATTATGTTGGCGTTAGTATTGATGGTCTGCGTGAGAATAATGACTCATTTCGACAAATGCAGGGCGGTTTTGATGCTGCTTTAAATGGTATTAAATTGTGTCGTCAGCATGGTATCAAAGCCGGTTGGCGCTTTACCTTAACAGAACAAAATAGTGCCGATCTTCCTGCTTTGCTCGATATTATGGATGAGCATGGCGTCGAGAAATTTTATCTATCTCATTTAAATTACTCAGGTCGCGGCAAACGAAATAGAAAAGGTGATGCTTACTTTAAAACAACCCGTGATGCCATGGATCTGCTTTTCGACAGAGCGTGGAACGACGTAGTCGCTGGCAAGAAAACAGAATATGTCACCGGAAATAATGATGCCGATGGTGTGTATTTATTGCATTGGGCTGCCAAGCGTTTTCCTGAAAGAGTCGCACTGTTAAGGCAGCATCTTGATCAGTGGGGTGGCAATTCTTCAGGTATCAATATTTCGAATATCGATAACTTGGGCAATGTTCATCCAGACACTTTCTGGTGGAATCATCACCTCGGTAATGTCAAAGACCAAGCGTTCTCAGATATTTGGACGAATACCCAGGATGAATTGATGCTGGGGCTGCGCCAGTCGCCTAGATCAGTGAAAGGCCGTTGTTCACAATGTCAGTACTTTTCTATTTGTGGTGGCAATACCCGTGTTAGGGCGTTTAGTTTTGATGGTGACTACTGGGGTGAAGATCCGGGTTGCTATCTAGAAAATCAAGAAATTGGTTTGAGTAATGACACTGCTGAGATGCTCTCTATGGAAACGTGTCTAGAGGATAAAGTGAATACCACTCAGCTAAATTTGGCTTAAAAAATAAATAAAGCAGGTGTTATTTTCAACACTGACTTGCTGACGATAAGAATTGAGACCTTTTGATGAGAGGTAGTAATGAGAGATAATATTGAACTAACGAATTCTGGTCATTTATTTGCCCTAGGTGTCGATAATCGTAGGCCTTTTTTACCAGGTGAAGTTGTGTTGATTGGTGCCGGGCCGGGTGATGTTGAGTTACTAACCGTTCGTGCCTATAAATTAATTCAAGAAGCCGATTGTGTTGTCTACGACAGGTTGGTGAGTGATGATGTGATGGCGCTGGTATCTGACAATGCGGAGTGTATCTATGTCGGTAAACAAAGTTCAAACCATGCCTTGCCACAAGAAGATATTAATAAGCTTCTTATCGAAAAAGCCCAAGAAGGGTATAAAGTTGCCCGTTTAAAAGGTGGCGACTCTTTTATTTTTGGTCGGGGTGGCGAAGAGGTTCAGGTGCTCTTGGATGCGGGTGTCTATTGCCGTGTTGTGCCTGGCATCACCGCTGCTTCAGCCTGCACGACGTATTCAGGTATTCCCCTGACACATCGAGACTATGTTCATGGCTGTACTTTTGTTACGGGTCATTTAAAGAATGATTTACTCGACTTACCTTGGAATGCCTTAGCAAGAGAAGACCATACGCTCGTTGTTTATATGGGAATCAAAACCGCAGGTGCCTTGTCTAAAGCGTTAATGGATCATCAGCTTCCGGCCAAAACACCTGTTGCATTGATCAGTAATGGCACCAGTTTGCAGCACCGCAGCTATAAAACGACCTTGGCAGATCTACCCACATTCATTGAGGCAAACTCGATTAAAGCACCCACCCTGATTGTGATTGGCAAGGTGGTGAACGCATTGGATGTGTCTAAACGAGCGCCAGTAAAGGGTGAGATTAAACAAATATTGGGTGCCTGGGAACAGAATCGCTTTGAGCCTGTTCAGCGCTTCGCTATTTAGTGAATAAATGAGCCAAACTATGCCGAATAACCACTTACATCTTCGAAATCGTTTACTGCTTTTGCTGGGTTTCCTTGGTCTTTCCAGTTTGATACTGGCTAACGAACCTTCAAAGCCAACGAGTCATGCCGAGGCACTTTATGAAAAACATTGTGTGGCCTGCCATGGACTATCTCGTTTGGGAGGAATGGGCCCCGCTTTACTCCCCGAAAACCTCTCCCGACTAAAGAAAAATAAAGCAGAAGAAGTGATTCAGCATGGTCGAGTGGCAACCCAAATGCCTGCATTTGATAAGTACTTGAACGGTGCTGAAATAAAAGCGCTTATTGATTTGATTTACACGCCGCTTGAAAAAACACCAAGCTGGGAAATGGAACAAATTAGCGCTTCGCATAAGCAGTTTTTCAATGACGACCAATTAAGTGATAAACCCGTCTTTGAAGCCGATATGATGAACCTGTTCATCGTCGTCGAATTAGGTGATCATCATGCAACCCTCTTGGATGGTGATAAATTTGAGCCTATCCATCGTTTTAAAACACACTTTGCCTTGCATGGCGGGCCAAAATATTCGCCTGATGGGCGTTACGTCTACTTTGCCTCCCGCGATGGTTGGATCAGCAAGTTCGACATCTATAATCTGAAAACGGTAGCCGAAGTTCGAGCAGGTATTAATACTCGTAATTTGGCAGTGTCAAGTGATGGTCGGTACGCTATCGCGGCAAACTACCTACCGAATAACTTGGTTATTTTTGATGCGAAAAACCTGAAGCCAATTAAAGTGATTGATGTTTTGGGTCCGTCAGGTAAGGCCTCGCGAGTCAGCGCCGTTTATAATGCACCACCAAGAAATAGCTTTATTGCCGCCTTAAAAGATATTAAAGAGGTTTGGGAAATAAACTATGAAGATATTCCGCCAGCAGGTTTTGCAGGCTGGGAGCATGATTACAATAAAGAATCTGGCGATGTTGTCAAACCAGAACCCTTTCCGATTCGCAAAATTACCGTCAGTGCCTATCTGGATGACTTCTTCTTTAATCAGGATTACAGCTTATTATTTGGCGCATCCCGTGAAGGCGAAGGCTTGATCCTATCCTTGGATGCCCGTAAAGAAATTGGCCGGCTCGATGTGCCAGGAATGCCACATTTGGGGTCGGGTATTACCTGGAATTACCAAGGTAAAGAGGTGATGGCAACGCCTAACCTTAAAGATGGCAAGGTGAGTATTATCGATATGGAAAATTGGACCACCATCAAGCATATCGAAACCAAAGGCCCGGGGTTCTTTATGCGTAGTCATGAAAATACACCCTACGCTTGGGTCGATGTGTTCTTTGGTCCAAATAAAGATTTAATGCATGTCATTGATAAAAATACCCTGGAAATTGTTAAAACACTACAGCCAGTCCCCGGTAAAACAGCCGCGCATATCGAGTTCACCAAAGACGGCCGTTATGCCTTGATGAGTATTTGGGACAAAGACGGTGCTTTGATTATTTATGATGCCAAAACCTTGCAAGAAGTGAAGAGACTGCCTATGTCGAAGCCTTCTGGGAAATATAATGTATTTAACAAAACGACTTACTCTCGTGGCACGAGCCATTAGTGCGTAAATCAGTTACCCGTCAAGGCTGATTTTTGTAATTTTGGTCGCTCGCCTAAACTATTAGAATGATAAAAGGTAGCCTTATCGAATGGTGCTTACTTAAGCCAAAAATGCACATTTATGACGCTCGTTGAGCTTGTCGAAGGGTCTATCAAATTAAACTTAGCGTTTCATGAAATACGTTTCGACAAGCTCAACGATCGGTATTTCGTTCCCAGCATTGGTATAACCCACTAGTGCCACTTGTGCTAAGCCCTGACGTCGCGATCGTTGCGTATCGCGACTAGACTCCATGATATCAATTTCCTTTTGCAGCTCGGTAATTCGTTCGCGAACCTTTTGACGATCCAGTTGGCTACGAGATTGCCCGGCACCCCGCGCACCGGAACCGCTACGTTGACGCCCTGACGGGCCTTCACGTTTGGCTGCCTCACGTAGACGCGGTTGCCATATAGGTCACGCGTGCAATCTCAACTTGCACGCGTGCAGCGTGAGAGCTGGCATTGCGATGAAAAATTTCGAGGATGACTACCGTACGATCCATCACCTCGCAACCGACTTCATTTTCCAGGTTGAGCGCCTGCGAAGGTGAGATTTCATGGTCGACCAGAACAAACTCTACGGGTTCCCTGATAGTGTTTCAAGCAGATCATCTATTTCTGCTTTAAGTTCTTGATCTTCAATTTTATTTGCACTGATTTTTGCCTCTTGGAGATGTTTGATAGCGGCGTCAGTCTGGCCTAATTCAATTTGCAATGTCGCCATGGAAAATGCAATCGATGACATATGGTCTTTCGAGTTAATAGCAATAGCCTTTTCCATGGCTTTTTCGTAGCCAGTCACGGCGCTTTCTAACTCTTCTGTAAAGTCAGCAAGTGTTTCCCACTGTTCTGGGTGATCTTTGCTGGTATTTTCGTTATCAATGCAAATAGCGTTTAGTTCTGCAAATAGAGAGTCGAATTCCTCTCTATTCTCTTCGTTGGCAGCCGCCATTAGTTTTTCAGCCAAGTTATAGACGGACTTGTATATTTTGGTATTAATCATGACTGATGACCGAAAGCAAATCAGGGTTAGTAACAAGGTTTCGTACACCATGCGCATGGTCTTCATTAAATACGTTATTTTTACACCACGCATTCACAGACGATATATTAACCTTTTCTACCTTAGGGCGAACGCTCCATGTCACTTGAAATGGAGACCCTTTTTCATTGTAGCTTGGGCCGGTAGTTGATCCTGCGTACTGAATAGGGGTGCCTGTATTCGATGGGATATTCAATGCCTGGTGCAGATTATTTACTTTACCGTGCTTAGTTAAGCTCCCAAAATCGAGAGCATTTTTATCATTGACAAGAACATATACCTGAGTTTCAACACGTAACTGAGGATTTTTGATGGCGTCATTTAAGCAAGCACCTAAGGTTGGCCCAGGTTTGATCTTTGCAGTTGAATGGACATAATGAACTTCAATTGTATCTCCAGAACTAAGCCCTCCGTGTTTACTTGGACAAGCCGCATGTTCAACAGGTTTAAGTTCTGCCCTACTTAATTTGGCTGCATATTTAAAACCACTTTGGAATCCATGCCCATCACCATTGCCTGCATACTCGGTAAATTCTCCACCCTTATGTTCGGCATTCTTGTGAAAATGAATGTTACATAAGTTCATTTCTGTATAGGAAGGTGCCGCATTAAATAACCTTTGGTTGCTGCCAGCCGGTGTGTCTATGTCGCGAGGGGACTGTGGTCCAAATCCTGCTCCCTTAGTGTTTTTTGCTAGTGATGCGCGTTGTGCAGCAATCACATTGTCTGCAACTGAATCAAGAGCGCCATGACTGGTATCTTTGGCGATTACACTCAATGGCATTAGCGCTGCCATTGCGTATGCGATTAAAATACGTCTATTTTTTTTCATAGTATATCTCTCCGGTTTTCGTGCTCGTATGAGTAATCCGCATTGTTTCATATAAAAACTGCCATGCCATGCCATGC